>JAGBGU010000004.1 GCA_017935785.1 Bacteroidaceae bacterium | reverse complement strand
GTACGATTAAGTGAGCGAAATACCAAGCTTGCTTGAGGATTTCCGAACCGACGAACGAGACAAGTGCAGAAAATGGCTGGCATTTTATGCCTTGTAAGGAGGAGGAAGACGAAGTCAGCGGTAGTACCTTCGGCGACATGCCAAAGGTAATGTTTTTTTGGATTAGACATAAGAACAAAAGAGACAAAAGGATGATTTGTTTAGGGTTTAGGGTTTAGAGTTCAGCATGACCATCTACTTTGAGCCGTTGTATACGTTGCCGTTTCCCGTCTTCCAGACGGTTTTCCAGTAGACGTATGTATTGGTTTCCACGGACTTGAAAGTCCGCGGCTATTTAACTTCGCGTCTTTCAGACGCCATTTATATGCGGACATTACAAAACCGGAGGCTTGAAAGCCCCCGGCTATTCATGTTCGCGTCTTCCAGACGCCTTTTTGATTATCCTTATTTCTGAAGGTGGGGGCGTCTGAAAGACGCGATGCCCGAAAGGGCGAATAGCCGCGGGTTCTTGAACCCGTGGTACTCAAGCGTATCCCACACATCCGCCGTCTGCAAAGACGGCTGTGAACTATGTGTCTCATAAAAACTTATGTCCTTATGTTCTTATGTCAAATCTCATCGCTCACGTCTCATTACTCACTACTCAAAAATCTGTCGCATCGGCGTGCCATTGTCTTCATTTGTCAAAAAAGAAGAAAAAGGGATTTTGGACCGAGTGAAGAAAATACAAAAATTACCAACCCTCTTATAGTCAAGCAAATACAAAACCATGAAAAACCTTTCGAAAACACATGAAAAAAAGACTTAAGTGTTTCTTGAGTTTTACTTAAGTCTTTCCGGAGTAACACTTAAGTGTTTCTGCAAAAACACTTAAGTGTTATTTTTGGATAAATTTTATGTAAAGATTTTTCGCAGAAGCCAGACGTCACTACACATCCAACTGCAAGGTGCTGAATATGGTATCCGTGGCTCCGGCATTGGACTTAATATAGTCGCGGCACAAGGCTCCTTTCTTTGCACTAAGACGGGGATTGCCTGTGAGCTTATCCACCAAGGCATTGAACAAGGGCTGGCCGGTTATCTCAAAACAGCCGCCCATTCTGAGCAGATCCTGCGCCTCGCGGAACCCCTTGTTGTTGGGGCCGAACAGAACGGGGATGCCGTATACCGCCGCCTCGGGCACATTGTGTATGCCGGCACCGAAACCACCGCCCACGTATGCCAGATTGCCGTAGCGGTAAATGCTGCTGAGCAGACCGAAACAGTTTATAATCAGGCAGTCCGCTTTGGCCACAGTATTTTCATCAGCCTCGGTATAACGGACAAAGGGACGTTTCAGCTTGGACTCAATGTGCTTCAGATGCGCCTCATCAATGACATGAGGTGCAAGGATGAGCTTCATCTGCGGATGCTTATTAAAATAAGGTATAATGATATCCTCATCCTGCGGCCATGAGCTTCCTGCCACAAATACAGACTTACAGTCAGCTGCAAAGGCCTCTACCAGGGGGAGCTCGCGGCTTTTGGCCTGGATATCCAACACACGGTCGAAGCGGGTATCTCCCACAATGGTTACATTATCCCTGATATCCAGACGGCCCAACAGGCGTGCGCTTTCCTCGTCCTGCACAAAGAAATGACTCACAAGGTGCAACACGGAAGAATAGCCTTTGCCGTACCAGCGGAAAAACACCTTATTGGAACGGAATATGCTGCTGATGCTATATACAGGGATGTTCAGATGCTTGCATGCCTTGAGGAAGTTCCACCAAAACTCATATTTGATGAAGAACGCCATCTCCGGACGCACCAAACGGAAAAAGCTCATCACGTTGCCCGGCGTATCAAACGGCAGGTAGCAGATGACATCGGCCCCTTCGTAATTCTTGCGCACCTCGTAGCCCGAAGGAGAGAAGAACGTCAGCAGTATCTTGAATTCGGGATGTTCCCTACGGAAACGTTCTATAAGCGGACGTCCCTGTTCAAACTCGCCCAGACTGGCCGCATGAAACCATACATAGCGTGCATTGCGGTCGATCTTGCTCCTGAGTATCCGGAAAGTATCTATATGGCCGCGCACAATGGCCCTCGCCTTCCGGTGGAAAGGCGAAATGACAATAACGGCCAACATATAGAGAAATATTGCCAGCGAGTATATCATCCCAGAAGTTCTATGGCTTTTTGCATGCGGCTGAGCGTTTCCTCACGGCCAAGGAAAGCGGCCAATTCGTACATATCAGGACCTTGGCCTGCTCCGACCAGACAGATGCGCCAGGCATTCCAGGGACGCATACCGTTCTCCTCGGTCCAGGCATCCACCACCTGCTTCTGTCCTTCAACGGAGAAATCCTCTATGGTGGAAAGCACTTCGGCCAACTGCTTCATCTCGGAAGCGGTGTTTTCCTTCCAGTTCTTACGTACAAACTTATCCTCGCGGTCAATGGTTTCGGGCGCCACAAAGAAGAAACGCACCAGCGGCCACAGATCGCTGACAAAACTTACATTGCGTTTTTTCTTATTGCCCTCACCGTCTACGTACTCTATGACCTTGAGTTTCATCATCCGCACCACTTCTGCCATCTTTTCAGGAGTGGACACTATACCGTTCTCCCCGAGTATCTTCTGCAAGGCCGGCACCCAAGCCTCATCGGGCTGGTTTACCAGATACTGGTGGTTGAACCAGGCAGCCTTTACATAGTCGAAACGCGCTCCGTTTCTTGAGCACTTGCCAAGGTCGAACAATTGGATGAGCTGCTCCATGGAAAGCACCTCGCTATGGTCATTACCAGGATTCCATCCGAGCAGGGCAAGGAAGTTGACTACAGTCTGGGGCAGAT
Organism: Bacteroidaceae bacterium; assembly: GCA_017935785.1. Lineage (GTDB taxonomy): Bacteria > Bacteroidota > Bacteroidia > Bacteroidales > Bacteroidaceae > Physcousia. Next base: position 38,975 of record JAGBGU010000004.1, on the reverse strand, counting down.
AGCCTTTCTCGCGGTAGCCGCTGCTTATCTCTCCGCTCTTGGGGTCGTGCCATTCCAAGGGGAATACGGGGAAACCAAGTTTGTCACCGTCGCGCTTGCTCAGCTTACCATTGCCCACAGGCTTGAGCAACAGGGGCAGGTGGGCAAAACGGGGCATGGTGTCGGTCCAGCCAAAGGCTTCGTAAAGCAGGACGTGCAAAGGTGCGCTGGGGAGCCATTCCTCGCCACGGATCACATGGGTGACTTCCATGAGGTGGTCATCCACAATATTAGCCAAATGATAGGTGGGCAGTTCGTCTGCACTCTTGTAAAGTACCTTGTCATCAAGTATGCTTGAATTTATACGCACCTCGCCACGGATTACATCGTCCACCAGGACATCTCTGCCCGGCTCTATAAGGAAGCGCACCACATATTGGCTACCCTCGGCTATCAGGCGTTCCACCTCTGTAGCGGAAAGCGTAAGCGAGTTGCGCATCTGAAGACGTGTGGAGGCATCATACTGGAAGTTCTCCACTTCGGCACGCTTGGCATCCAGCTCTTCCGGTGTATCAAAAGCGATATATGCCTTGCCGGCATCCAGAAGCCGGGTTACGTACTGCTTGTATATTTCGCGGCGTTCGCTCTGGCGATAGGGTCCATACTGTCCGCCGATTCCCACTCCCTCATCGAACTGGATTCCCAGCCATTTGAAGGATTCTATGATGTATTCCTCGGCTCCGGGCACAAAGCGGGTAGAGTCTGTATCCTCTATTCGCAGAATCATATCGCCACCGTTCTGGCGTGCGAAAAGATAATTATACAAAGCTGTGCGAACACCGCCTATATGCAAAGGTCCGGTGGGGCTTGGCGCAAACCGAACACGTACTTTTCTGTCTGACATAACTATGATTTAATTAAATTTCACACAAAATTACAATATTTTTCGTATATATACGGATATTTTTTCGTATTTTCGCAACCAATAAGGAAAAAACGGATATGAGTAGAAACAATCACCATCGTACACTTCACACACGCGACTACCTGTACAGGATAGCGTTCTGTATCATTTCTGTCACCATTCTGGTTCTGGGCATGCCCCAGGAACAGAAGATAGGGCACGACTACAAGCTGGGAGAACCCTGGGACGAAAGCCCCGTTATTGCAACGGACAGTTTCCGCATCTGGAAGTCTGATGAGACTCTGGCCAAGGAAAGGGACAGCCTGCAACAATACTACGAACCATACTTTGAAATAAATCCTTCAGTAAAGGAGCAGCAGATTACGGCCTTTAAGGATGATTTTGCTAAGAGCCACCCGGACGTGCCCGCACATTATCTGGAGCATGTGACAGAGAAACTTTCCGAGATATACAAAAGAGGCGTAATGGAAATCTCGGACTATGACGAGATGGAGGAGGAACGGGTACATAACATAAGGTTATATGCGGAAAACGAAGCCGTAAGCTGCCCTCTGAACAACATATTCACAGCCAAAACGGCATACGAGTTCGTCATGGACGAAAAGGACACGATTCATTATGAACTATACCATCTGCAACATCTCGACCTGTCGCGTTTCATAAGCAGCAATCTGCGTTTTGACATTGAAAAGTCGCAACAACAACGGCAAGAGCTTAACGACTATCTGATTCCGTATATCGGGAGAGTGAAGGTGGGTGAAAAGATTGTGGACCGGGGGCAGATTGTGGACGAGTACACATACAACGTGCTGAAATCCATGGAGAAACACCAGCAGGAACGTTCCAAGACCACGGCCGAACGTATGATGCAACTGACCGGCCGCGTGCTGTATGCCTTTACAATGGCCCTTTTCATTCTGCTTTATTTCCAACAATTTCGCAACGATTACCTTGAAAGGCTGCGCACCGTTATCTTTGTGACCTGCCTTTTCCTGATATTCCCGCTTATCACCTATACGCTTGTACAGCAGCAGCTAATGAGTGTGCTTGTGATTCCCTATTGTATCCTTCCAATATTCGTACGCATCTTCTTAGACTCGCGCACAGCCTTTGTCACACACATGATAACCCTCTTTACCTGTGCCATAGCCCTGTCCAACCCCTTTGAGTTCCTTGTCATCCAGACTTTTGCCGGCCTTACGGCCAGCTACAGCCTGCGGCAGCTGACACAGCGCAGCGACTTGTTTACCACAGTGGTGCTGGTCATTATCTCCACCTGTATAACCCATTTCTGTCTGGATCTTATAGACGGGCTATTCTTTGGGGGCAAGACCATTGAGGTTTGGGACTACATATATCTTATCATTGCCGGCGTGCTCAGCACCATATCCTATCTGCTGCTCTTTGCCATTGAACGCATGTTCGGTTTCACATCCAATGTAACACTGGTTGAACTTTCAAACATCAACAACCAGATTCTGCGCAGGCTGAGCGAAGAAGCTCCGGGCACATTCCAACACACCATGCAGGTGGCCAATCTGGCCGCCGAAGTGGCCAACCACATTGGAGCCAAAAGCCAGTTGGTACGTACGGGAGCCTTGTACCATGACATCGGGAAACTGGAGAATCCGGTCTTTTTCACAGAAAACCAAACCGGTGTAAATCCTCATGACGGACTGCCGCTTGAAGAAAGTGCAAGAATAATTATCGGCCATGTAAAAGACGGATTAAGACTGGCAGAGAAGCACAAGCTGCCCCAGGTTATCATGGACTTCATCAGTACACACCATGGCAAAAGCATGGCCAAATACTTCTACATCTCGTACAAAAACCAGTTCCCCGACAAGGAGATTGACGAAGGGTTGTTTACCTATCCCGGCCCAAACCCCAGCACAATCGAACAGGCCATTCTTATGATGGCTGACGGCGTGGAAGCCGCATCAAGGAGTCTTCCCTCGTACACGGAGGAAAGCATAAGCGCACTGGTGGACAAAATCATTGACGGGCAAATTAGAGAAGGCTACTTTAACCAATGTCCCATCACATTCCTTGACATACAGGCGGCAAAGGATGTCTTTAAGTCTAAGCTAAAGACTATCTATCACACCAGAATCAGTTACCCGGAGCTGAAGCCGGAGCCTGAAGCGCCCAAAAAGAAAAGGAGGAAACTAAAGTTCTGAGGTCGTGTAAATAAAGACCAGGTCCACAGGTCCAAAATGACAACGAAAGAACCGTTTTCCAATCATTCCACATCGTAATAGACCTGGGCGGAATGGTATTGGGGCTGGGACAGCAAATGACGCTGAATCTGCGCAAGACGCTTCCTTGCCTCGTTCATTGGGGCGGACAGTTCGAGTTTGAGTACAACTTTCCGGATATACATAAGTTGCACACGGGAGACAAACGGGGTGTCCGGTCCCATTACACGATGGGAGAAAACCTGGCGCATGAGCGCAGAGAGTTCATGGGACAACTTTTCCACCACACGTTCGTCACGGTGCTTCACATAGACATAAATCAGGCGGCAATATGGCGGGAAATTAAACAGGGTGCGTTCCTGCATCTGGTCATGGAACATGGATTCGTAATCATTTTCCACAACTTGCTTCACCACAGGCGACTCCACATCACGGGTCTGTAAGATGACACGCCCCTGCCGGCTTCGTCTGCCCGCCCTGCCGGCCACCTGTGCCATCATCTGGAACGCACGTTCGTAGCTACGGAAGTCGGGTTGGTTCAGCATAGAGTCGGCATTCAATATGCCAACCACATTTACTCGGTCAAAATCAAGTCCCTTGGTAACCATCTGCGTACCCACAAGGATGTCTGTCTCGCCCTGCTGAAAGTCGTGCAGGATCTGTTCGTAATTCAAACGGCTCCTGGTGGTGTCCAAATCCATGCGTGCCACCCTTGCCTGGGGGAAGCATTCCTTTATCAGGTCTTCCACCCGTTCTGTCCCATACCCATGACTCCTTATCTGCGTCTCGTTACAATTCGGGCATTGAGACGGCACAGAATAGGCAGAGCCGCAATAGTGGCAAACCAACTGGTGCGAATTCTTGTGATACGTAAGACTGACATCGCAATTCTGGCATCTGGGTACCCATCCGCACACGTTGCATTCTACCGTGGGGGCATACCCCCGGCGGTTCTGGAATAAGATAACCTGTTCGTTCTGTTCCAAAGCCGAATGTATGGTTTCAAGAAGCAGCGGGCTAAAAGGCCCCTTCATCAGCCGTTTGCGCTGAAGTTCCTTTACATCCACCACCTCTATGGCAGGCAGCTGCACATCCCGGAAACGTGTCTTCAAAGCCACAAAACCATATTTCCCAATCTGTACATTATAATAACTCTCAAGACTGGGCGTTGCAGAACCGAGCAGGACCTTTGCCCCACTCTGATGGGCAAGCATTATCGCTGCGTTACGGGCATGGTAACGGGGCGCCGGGTCTTTCTGCTTGAAACTCTGCTCATGTTCTTCATCAATGATTACAAGTCCCAAGTTCTTAAACGGCAGAAAAATGCTGCTTCTGACGCCCAAGAGTATTTCATAAGGTTTCCCGGACAGCATTTTCTGATATACCTCCACCCGTTCGGCATCGGGATAACGGGAATGATACACTCCCAGTCTGTTTCCGAACACTCGCTTCAGCCTTTCCGTAAGCTGCGTGGTAAGCACTATTTCCGGAAGAAGATAAAGGACCTGCTTTCCCTGGTCCAGAGTCTCTTTAATGAGATGGGTGTACAACTCGGTTTTCCCACTGCTGGTCACGCCATGTAAAAGACATACCGGATGCTGTTTCCACTGTTCGCGGATTCCCTCCAAAGCCTTTGTCTGGGCATGGCTCAGGGGATGCAGGAAGATTTCTCCTTCCATATCCGAAGACTCCAGTCTGCCAACTACGCGGTCGTAGGTTTCAAATACGCCTTTGGTCCGCAACGAATTAAAGGCCGCCACAGAACTTCCGGCTACGGTATGCATCAACTGTGATTTGGTAACTTCTTTTAGCAGAGCCGGATTCTGCATCTTTATGGAAAAAGCCGCCTCGGAAAGTGTCAGATAATGCTGCAGCAGTTCGAATTGCTTGGGCGATCGTCTTTCCAAAGCCGCGTGCATCTGCACCAGTTTGGTCTCGTTGAAATACTCTTCCGACAAGCGGACACAATGCAAAAGCCGTGGTCTATATTGTCTACGTACTTCTTCCTTTATGACCACTGCTCCCATATCCAAAAGCCGGCGTACAACCGGCAGAATGTTCTGTATGTTGGCGCTACGCTGCAATTCGCCCACCTTTTTACCGGATCCGTCAGAAAGTATGTCCAGAATCATTTGTTCGGAAGGTTTTAACGGGTGATCCGCCTCGAAATCGACATTAGACTCCACCACACTTTCGCTTTCAAGCTTTAGCCCAGAAGGCAGGGCCGCCTTGAACACCTCACCGACACTGCACACATAATAATCAGCTATCCAATGCCATAGCTTCAACTGATCGGGTAACAAAATGGGAGTTTCATCCAACAGCTCCAATATATCCTTAGTGGGATAGTCCGGCTTTGCGTTATGTAAACGCATAACAATACCCGTATACATTTTTCTGGTGCCAAAAGGTACCAAAACACGACAGCCGACCTGGACTTTATGTTCCAAGCCGGCTGGTAAACTATAGGTATATACTCCGTCTAAAGGCAGAGGCAGAACCACATCCGCATACATATTGGCTCGCTTTTGAAGGACATCATCTGCGTTGTCTGCGCACGCTTACCCTTGGGGCGCTGCTACTCTTCTCGCTTCCGCCAACCTTACTCTCAGAGCGCCGACGGCTATTACCTTCATCCACTGAAGTTCTGGTTCTGCTCTTCTTTGTTTTCACAACCTTGGTGACAACGCTGTCCACCTTAGTTGAATCTTCTGCTTGTCCCCAGATATTCTTTTCAAAGTCTGCCAATTGTTTTTCAATCTTCTTCTGTTCCTTTACCATTGCACTGTCATCTTTGCAATAGGCAGCCAAGACACGTCCTTGAAGATTATTTGTCTTGTATATCTTACCTTCGTAATGATTCATGGTAAAGAAGTCATCGGCTGTCAGGTTAGACACATTGTTCAGATTGCTGCCCATCATAGGCAGGCGTGACAACCACGGAGCCGCATCTGCATAATTAACCCAGAATAAGGGCGTGGCTATGACATCTCCTCCAAAATCATCCTCTGTCCGCATCAATATCGGACAAAGCGCAGTTACCTTAGTCCTGAGCGTACCGGTACGTTGGTCGAAATACACACTTTCCTTGATATAGTAGCTGGTAACTTCTGCGCTGGGCACATCACTGTCCTGTACAACCAGACGTCCGTCTTTTTCTTCAAAATAGATACTCTTGTCTTCCAGAAATTCTTTTACCTCCAGACGGTCTTCCTTTTCAAAGGATTCCGAACCGTCCAAGTTGTATTTATAGGCCGGCATTCTGCCCGTCAGCACCAGACGGAAAAGGTAAGTAAACAAGTTTACCTGGCGTCCCATCGGTTCTACGGGATAATACATGGGAGCATTCTTATCCTTTGTCAGGTCCAACTGGCGGTAAATGTCGCGACGCCACACCACATCCTCAGGCATAGGTACAGCTGTAGGAAACTGCAAAGTGGCTCTGTCCACTGTTGTTGCGCTTTTCGTACCCGTAGTTGCTTTCTTGCGGGCAGCAGCGGCTGTTGCGGTACGGCTTTTGGATGGTTGGGCCAAACAGACAGCCCCACACATGGCTGCTGTAATTATGAATAGAAAAATACGCTTCATATCTCTGGTTATAGGGGTTACTTGACAATTATTTCCATGGCTCCGCTCAAGGTACGCTCAACACCATCCGGACCCACGGCTTGAATACTCGTAATATAGAAACGCTTGTTACGGGAAAGCGCTCTGATCTGATTTCGTTGACGATCTGAAAATTTTGCGCCATCGCTACGATAGGGAACTGCATTGCCCATCGCATCGTAGAACACCGTCTCGAAACTGGACACACTGAATTCGATATTGAGCAGACCGTCATCAATGGCAGCGCCAATGCCCTCTGCTCCCATCAGCACCTGCTTGGTCAGATTACCTCCACGGAAACGTTCCGGATTACCATCGGCTCCGCTATATGCGATATAGGCTGTGGGATCAGGCAGTTTCCGTACCCGGAATCCGAATTTGCCCATTACCTGGGTACGGCCTTCATTGCGTGCAGAAACGGTTATCTCCACATCGTTGCCAACGGCTTCCGGACGTGCGATGAACTTACCGTTCCCCTTTGTTTCCAAACTTCCTCCTGTCATTGAGGCCGTAATCTGATTATTGGGCACACCGGGAACGCTTACGCTTATGGGGTTGTCATATCCGGCATACAACACATTCATAATGTCTGCACTCACAGTGGCGCTGGGTGCAACCACTGAATATTTCTGTTCAAAATCGCGACGGACTTTCTCCCCGTCTCCATTCAACATCTCAATATAGCCGTTCAGGGTAAAATCACCGGTACGACCGCAAACCGTTTCGTACAAGCCGTTTTCTGACTGGATTTCCTTTCCGCCGACATAAATAGTCGGACGGCGTGTGGTATCCACGGCAGCCATAATGATCTGCGCACTGAACTTGCCTCCCTGTACCACCGTCCGCGAATTGGGAATTACATAGGCATTTAGTTGGTTCACACGAACATCCTTTACGTCTACGTTGCCAATCAGGTTATGCAAAACTTGTCCTTCAGCATAACGCACATCCCCCTGCAATTTGGTCAAAAGCGTTACCGCTGCGGCAGTTGGCATATTCTCAAACATATACTCCTGCCAGTTCTTTCCCAAAGTGCGTATGGCATGAGGCACATCCGTATTCAGGTTACTTACAATGATGGCCCGTTTGGCCGTGTCCGTCACCATCTCTGATATCTTTTCACGGTAACTGTTTATCGCGTCATAGAGTTCACCGCCTCTTCCTCTAACCGGTGCCAACATGACATGCGTACTTGCTTCCAAGTCTTCACGGTTCTTTATGGCGTCCACCCTACCGTCTTCGCCGTCGCTTTTCTTCACAATAGCCACTTTCAACTCTTCGGCCAGATTAAAAAGCGAGTCACTGATACCACGTACATACTGGGCCTTGTCATACCACACCTTAACCTTGGCGGGATTAGCCTTCATCTGTGTCTCAAAGTTAGAATAAATGCTCTCATTCGTAGAAGTGGCATTCGTTGTGGTACGGTTCAGACTCTCTTCCACCAACGAAAAACCCTTGAGCACATCACTTGAAACATTCAGTGCTAACATGGCCATCATCACAACGTACATCAGATTTATCATCTTCTGACGCGGCGAAATTCTTTTCTTTTTTATTGGCATTTGGCTGTTTCCTAAATGATTGTTCTACATTTTACAGATTAAGACTCATTATGCGTTATTTGCGGAGGAAGCCGCGCCCATATTCACGGTAAGGGCCTGAATCATACGGGCATACACATTATTGAGTTCTTCTATCTGCTGTGCCATTCTACGAGTCTGTTCATCAATCTGTTCGATGGTACTAACCTGTTTGCTTATGTTGCGCAACTGCAATTCGTAAACCGTTGCAATACCAGTCAGTGTACGGTTCAAGTTTTCCATCTCTTCGCTGTCCGTACTCATGCGGCTTGCCTGGGCTTTTACACGGCTCAACACTTCTGTAAGTTCGGTAAGTTCCTCCGCATAGTTCTTTACGGCTTCTTCTATGGCCGCGGGATCTGTGGCCTTTATTGTATCCGGATCCACAGCATTACCGCCCTTGATTCTGCTCAGTACCAACTGCGCCTCTGCAGCAGCCTGTCCGGCGGCAGCCAAGTTCGCAGCGGCCGCGCTCAGACCAGCACCGGCAGTCAACGCACCATGATCCATTGCGGCTGCATTACCATTGATAACTACCGGTTCGCCTTCGGGAAGAGCACTGCCTCCTGTTACAATCACTGAAGGGCCGGCAGAAACGGCGCCACTCTCTGAAGGTGTCTTCTCGTATGTCTTCTCAAAACCTGAGATAAAGAACACAAACACTTCCGTTCCCATACCAATAAATAGCATAAGATTAGCACCGGGAATATGGGTCAGTTTAAATAAGGTTCCCAAAATTACGATGGCCGCACCCCAGCTGTAGGCATAATTCATGAACACTTGTCCTGATGGAGAGTCCATCCATCGCTGTATTTTCAATATCGGATTCATTTTTCTGTATTTATCTTAATATCGTTGGTATTATGATTTAGTTCACTCTACTTCTTCTTTCCGCGTCCGCTTGTTCCGCGGGTATCACTTATCATGGTGCGCACACAACGGAATCCCACATAACTACGGGGTTGGTTCTGGTATTCATAACCTCGCCATGCACTGCGTATCAGACTTTCGGGGTCTTTCCAGCTTCCACCGCGCACACTTTTCTTTTTCAGTCTGTAGGGGTCTTCCTTGGCTGCATTATATTTCAGGTCAGGGTTCATGTCGCTCATGCTTTCCACACCCGATTCCACATAGACCGTACTGGTCCACTCGGCCACATTACCGGCCATATCATACAATCCGTTGCTGTTGGCACTGAAAATACCGCACTTACTGGTAATCAGACTTCCGTCCATCGTATAGTTTCCGCGGTCAGGCTTGAAGTTCGCATAGAAGCATCCCTTGTCACTCTTAACCTCTCCAGACTCCCAGGGGAACGGATTTCCACTCTTTCCACGGGCTGCATATTCCCATTCTATCTCGGTGGGCAGGCGGAAACGCTGAATCTGACGGGCATAACCACCCATTCCCTTCATCAGATAGTCTGTACGCCATGCGCAGAACGCATTTGCCTGTTCCCAGGTTACGCCCACTACAGGATAGTCGTCGTAAACAGGATTGCTGAAATATAACTTCATATAGCGTTCGTTGTCTGCATTCTGGAAATCATTTACCCAGCAAGTGGTGTCCGGATATATGTTCACAATATAGGTGTTCAGGAAGTCCCACGGACCGCTGAGGGGACGGGTTATCGTCTGACGGACAATACGCCCTTCATCATCCACCCACGCAGTATCTTTGCTGATCATTACCTGCTCCGTACTCACGGCATTGTCCGTGTTCAGGTCCCTTTCTTCAGGGTTCATGCGATGTTTGCGCAATGCGGCTGCGGCATAATCATATACCTCATAACGATAGTTCATCTGTTTGGCATCCAGCATTACCGTTCCGTCTATGGGGTGGGTAACATACACACTTTCTATGGCTCGCAACTCATCCTCGTTGGCCTTGCGCCAGGGGATAGGCTTGCTCCAGTTCAGATACGGATTAATGGGGTTACCCTCTTCATCCTCTTCTATCTTATAAGTTTCATCACCGCCATAGGCAGGGTCGGCCAGACGTTCACGAATTATGCTGTCACGCACCCAATACACAAACTGTCTGTACTTGGCGTTGCTAACCTCGTGTTCGTCCATCCAAAAACCGTCTACGCTGATCTCACGCGCAGGGAATCCTGCACCCCAAAGGGTGTCATTCTCTGCAAGGCCCACTTTCAACGAACCTTTGTTCACAGCCACCATGCCATAAGGCGTGGGTTCGGTGATTGCCGTCCCGCGCACACCTATCAGTTCTCCGCCCACAGCATTGGCGGTAGTGCTGCTTCCCATACAGCCTGTCAGGCAAGCCACCAGGCCAAGCAGGGCCAATATTTTTATAGGTTTTCTCTTCATATTCTATTATTATAATAGTCTCACACTCTTGTGTTTGTTCTTTCCTTTCTTAAAGAGGTTCAGGTCTGTCTGGTATCCCAGCACCAACTCGTGCGTGCCATGCAATGCACCAATTCCTCCTGTATACATCTCGTACGCATATCCCACATTCACTCCGTGGAAGTCTATTCCCAGCAAGACTGTTGCACTGCGGGTAGGACTGTATGACAATCCGCCGTACATCTTGTGCTTGTTGCCTGTATAAGCCAGTCTTGCCGTAATGTCTGCACGCCAGTCAAGCATATCAGTTCTGAACGCTGCGTCCGTACATAGGGCGTACTGCTTGTTGCGGAATGCCAAACGATAGCCGCCATTGACATAAAACGTGGGGTCTATACTTATTTCGTATGCCTTTTCGTCGCCCAGGGTAATGGTCGGTCCCATGCAATGCATCACGCTCACACCGGCGTACCATATTTTTTTGTAACTGTACCGAAGCCCCACATCCAGGTCAAAGGCCGAGCCTTTCACCTCGTTTGACGCAAAAGCAGGGTCACTGCTGTCTTCCATGTCCAGATCGCCGCCATTCACTCCCTGGCTTAGCATGGCGGGACGGATTCCGATGCTGGCCTTTCCGCCGAACAGTTTCTGGTGGTAGGCATATTGCAGGGATATCTTCTTGGTACTGAACACTCCGGCTGCATCATTCAGGAAGGCCACGCCCATTCCGTGATTAGGGCTGAGGAAGAACACAGGCAGGTCCGCTCCGACATACATGGTGGCAGGTGCATCTTCAAATCCCACCATCTGCATGCTGTAGGCACCCTGCACGTTCAGCATACCGTCCAAACCCGTAGCTGCAGGATTATAGAACGGCTGCAGCGCCCAGTAGTTGGAGAACGCCACATCATACTGTGCCCTACATATCAAGGCATTCAGCACGAACAGTCCAATCCAGCACAGTCGTTTCATCCTATATGCTATAACGGCAAAACACGCCAGAATATTGTATCGTACTCCCAAAAAACCAAAAGAAATCATTCAGTCTTTCCATTTTTCTGTCGCCAAGGACTATCTTTCGCTGCATTTCCATTATCAGAAGACCCTGTTTCACTTTTTCTTCGGCATCACTTGCACTTCGTAATAGGCGCCCGTAAAGTTCGGGCCAACCGTAAAGTGTGGTTTGCCATTGATTATGTCTGTTCCGAAAAGATGTACATGACCTGCAAAAGTAGCTATCAGATTAGGGGCATTCACCAAAGTCTCATAAAAGTCATAGTCCGTCTTCTGATGCCCTTCGGGCCAGCGGTTGCGGCGTTCCGTCTTATATCCGCCGTCAGTAGCGGCGCCCCATTCGGGATGGCCTATACCGTATGCCACTGAACGGGAAGGCGCATACAGGGGAATATGCTGAAACACGATGAAAGGCTTCCTGCTGCGCGCTTCCTTACGAATAAATTCCAGTTGAGCCGACTCCACTTCATAATCCGACGTATCAAGGAACAACAGACGCACACCTTTGTGCTCCACTCCGTACGCTATTGGGTTATGGCCCTGGAACAGGGGCGACAAGCGCAGTTCGCGCCATTTCTTACGCAGCTCGTAGCTTGTCCCTTCCATGCCCTCGTAATGCCAGTCATGGTTTCCGCATGTATAATAATAAGGTATGCCAGCCTCCTGCATCACTTCCTGTACAAGCTCCACTCCTCGTTCTGAAGGATAGCTCACAATGTCCCCCAACAGGGCAATCACATCCGCTCCCCGTTTCTTCGCCAGGGCTACGGTTTGGCGGAAAGCCTCTTCCGGATTTGTCTTTTTTCCCGTACGGAAGTGTTTGGTCTCGTGATAGGCCGATGCCATTCGACCACTGAACTGCCTGAAGGCATCCTCTCGCTCATCGCTAAGCCACAAATGTGTGTCGGCAATAACAAAGATGCAAAGCGTATCCGTAACGGCCGACGAGTATATCCTTACTTGCTCTCCGGTGCAGGAATAAACCACATCGTGCCTGGACTTTCCGGCATCAGCGGCCATGGCATACAGCAGTGCCATGCACAAAAGGCAAATTCTCCCAGTCAGCTTCATTGGCGTCATATTTTTGCGTTATATTCTCGTAAAATCATGCAAAGATAATAATTTATCACGAATTATGCTTTAGGGATGTTTGTTTATTTCACACGATGGCGTTCCAACTTCCGTGATGAAGGTTCCTGAAGCGGACGGGCCAGTATGTCACGCGACATTTCCCCCTCAACGCACAACCACCCGTCCTCCAGCACTCCGGAAGAGAAAGGATTGCGCCGGGAGAACTTCTCCGAAACGGCGGAAACTTTTTTCCCTCCCGAGGCCGTTGAAACTCCCACGCGTAGAAAATCAAAACAGGCCCGCTCCACCTTGCCGTGAGAATCGTCACGAGCTTGGCGGAATCCCACCTCTCCATAGGAGAAACTACCGCCCCTTTCATCTACCAACACATTATTTATATATGTGGTGGCGTAGCTTTCGTCCTCCACCTCAATCCGTAAATCAAACGGCTCGCCTATACGCAGTCCTATTTCCGAAGGAATGTTTATTTCGGCCAGCACGGCAGCGTGCCCGCCCATCCAGCGATGCGGACGCAAACGGGGATTATCCGGATCAGTAAGATTAATCTGCCACATATAGTAATTCTGCTCATCGGAAGAGGAAAAGTAGACTCCGGCATTAAGCTGTCTGACATTTACGCGCGTTTCAATGGTGTAGGATTTCCGGACATCTGTCTTTTCATGCGCCTTTGCGTTCTTTACCAGCAGATTATCATCCACCAGGAACACACTCTGGTTAGGACGCAGCCTAAGGGTCAGTTCCGCTCCGTTTTCGCCAAAGGTGAGCTGGGCGGGTCTGTCGGATCCTGAATGCGGGTCGAGCAGAGACATTGCCTTTGGCAAGGGTTGGCGAAGACGGATTGTACACTCTGCGCTTGTGGCATCTATGTTGCCGAAGAAATAGACATCATGGCCGTCTATCACCTTGTGCATATAGTTGAACGGATGAGTTTCGTTCTCAAAATCCACATCAGGATGCGGAAGAAGGGCGGAAAGAGCCTCATCAAGTTTTTCGGCCGAAGGAGTTTCCACAAAAATCGCCGGTGCATGCTGCCCGCCTCCGGAAAGCATACGCTCCACTATGGCCTTCACCTCGGCATCTCTCCCTTCTGCATCTGCACAATGCCGTGGAACCTGTGTTGTAAAAACTACGCCTACACCAGACTCCCAAGCCTGTTCTATCTTTTTCAGGTTAGAAAGGGAAATCACTGACATTCCCGGCAAGACTATTACCCGGAAAGACTCGGCATTTACTTCGTTCTTCATGCAAAGCAGACTGCCTGAAACCTCACAACGGTCGTCCAGCACCTCCGGATGCAGATAGGTGAAGTCCAGCCCCAGCTCGTCAGTCAAGAGACGTGAAACCAGAGGATAGTCTGTTCCGGGCACATCCACACCACCCAAATAGAATCCTTTGGCCCCGTCCATATAATGACCTGCATAAAGCGTCTGTATGGGATAGACTACAGCCACATCTGCCACATGCCGGCCTGGGCGCGCCAACAGGTAATTCAATCTGGAGAGGAAGCGGTTGAACCGTGGCAACTCATTTCTATAGAGGGGATTGCGCCAGGAAAGTTCCGGCAGAAAGGTTACGTCCTTATCATTATACCACACGGCATGGGGGATGAGATGATTCACTCCTTTCGTATACTGTTCAATGGCCACCTGATAAAGTTCTTCCACCGGAATATTTCCCATTGCCCCGTAAGTCTCGGACATTACATAGGACTTGTCCCAGCAATGCGCTGAAGAGGAAACCACTTTATAGTAATCCTCGGTGGGACGGCCGCCGCCAATCTTGTCAATACCGGGCATGGAGAGATACTTACCCACAAGCATCAGGTCGCCTGCCACGCCGGTCGGGTTGGAAATTTCCTCCTGGTCCTGATGACCTGTGGCAAGGATTCCATGCTTGGACGCCCAGTCGCCGATTGTCTGCATGAAGCCTTCGTTATACAAAACGGAATGCAGGCCGAACAACATATTTCTGGCCCAGACAGTACGTTCGCCAATATCGTACCACAAAGCCGGATAGAGTTCTTCGGGCGAAAAGCCGTAACGGCTCTCAAACTGTTCATTGAAATCGCCGGTCCACATTCGGCCCTGTGCCCTGTACATTGTGGGTTCGTCAAAAAAAGTAGACACGATGGTGGAACCAAAATACGTATCAAAATGCCGGTAATAGGCCTCATGCGTATCCTTTACAAACAAACTGACAGCCTCTTTGGACAGATAGTCTACATTAGGGTCTCCGTCTACAACACATTCGAAAACCAGTACCCTCCAGCCTTTTTCCTCTGGTGCTGTCCAGCATAAATGCCGGTCAGATTCGTTGTAGTAGTAAGGGCGTAAAGTCTTTATCTGTCCGGTTTCTGCATTCCAGGCCACCAAAGACATCAGTTTGCCGGAAAGCGAGAGCTGGCGGTCAAACACCTCTCCGGGTTCAAGCAGAATTTCTGTCTTGTCAAGCCGTTTTACAGTATGGCCTGGATGGTTGTTCTTGAATGTGGTCACGCCGGAACCGTTAATTGCCCCCATACTGCCCGAGGGGAAACCATACTCATCATATACGGACATATGCGCCCCCATAGAACAAGCTTTCTCTGCGGCTACACGGTAAAGTCCGAAATAATCCTCCGAAAGGTAGGAAGGGCTGAACTCCTTTCCAAAAGGGAGGATGGCACAGCCGCCATAGCCGTCCGTAGCAATCATCTTTTCAAGCTGTTGCTCCACATCCGAGGCATTGACCGCGGTATTGTTCCAAAACCACAGCGGAATGGGACGGAACTCCATGGGCGGGACGCGAAACTGCTTGGTCTCATAAACAGAGGCCTGAAGCATGAACGCTTCCGCTATAAACAGGATAAGAAGAAGGAACACCCTTCTTGGCAATCTTTTTTCCATACAACATGTTTTTCTGTACTTAACACTGCAAAGATAGGCAATTATTACGAGGTAAACGCTACAGGAAAAGGGCAAATTGGATAAAACATTCATAACTGCATTTGTATGGCAAAAAGAAAAGAATTGTACGGGAATAAAAACGAAGCTATACTGCCCAGAAAAGGCAATAGGGTGCGATGGCGATCGGATACCGTTGCGATGACCAACGCAACAGCATGCGTTGGGCTATGCACCATAATGCCATGCGAAACGCAGTTGCATGCATTTTGGCCTTTACGGCCTTAAAACCAAATCGGTCAATAGCGTTATGATGATAATAGCCTTTATTTTTGAACAGATGTTTTGCCGGTTTGAGGGCGCAATGGGGTTCCATTGTAACCGAGAAACGACGAAACATATGACAAAAAGATGGCTTCATTAGCGCGTAACAGCCTGTTGACCGATTTGTGTAAAAAAAGCAAAAAGCAATGTTTGAAAGCCTATATGCTTTGTCCACATTGCCTTTTGCCTATCGGTTATTTCTTGGTAGAAACAAATTACGTTACTGCTCCCTCATCATCCGCCCACAAATGCTTAATGGGCAGTATTCCGTCATTTTTCAATTACAGCCGCAAATCCGCCGTTACGAGCCATCTTGATTTGGAGCTTGGTGTTCTTGTTTACCGACATTTGTTCACGACGGTAATCCATTGCCATACGGTTGGCATTCACACCATCCACAAACGAGGTCATCTTCATGTCCTTTCCTTCGGGCAGAACGCTGAGCGTAACTTCCACCTCGCGCTTGGTCTCGTTGGTGATTCCGCCGACATACCACTTGTCACCCTTGCGCTTAGCCATTACGATATACTGTCCGGCCTCTGCCGCCAGCACACGGGTCTCGTCCCAGTTTACGGGAACACCGGTAATGAAGTCTCGGCAGTCGGGCCATTCATCATAGCGGCAAGGATTGTCCATCAGCATCTGCAGATTGCTTTCAAAGAGGACAAAAGCAGCCAGATGATATGCCTTGGTACCTACTCCTGAACAGAAAGGACGGTTGCCATGATGAACCTCAGGCTGATAACAGATCATGGGACCGGGAGTATAGTCCATTGGACCGACTGCACCGCGCAGGAAGGGGAGCCAAATGCTGTTCTTGGGCTTGCAACTGCCGTTAAATTCCATTCCGCGAACACCCTCGTAGGTCAGCACGTTGGGATAGCGGTAATCCAGACCGCTGGGATGGAAGGCTCCGTGGAAATCTATCATTACATGATGCTCGGCAGCTTTCTTAGCCACACGCTCGTAGAAGTCGATCATCCACTGGTCCTGACGGTCCATAAAGTCTATCTTTGTCCCGACAATGCCCCATTCCTCAAATTTCTCGAAGAGATCCATGTGATGTTCTACGGTGAGCCAAGGCAGCCAGACCCAGATTCCCACATTCTTTGACTTGGCATAGCGGATAAGTTCGGGCAGATTCACCTTGGGATTTGTACGATAGGGGTCGCGGGTGTTCAGCGCCCAGCCCTCGTCCATAATAATATATGGAATACCGTTGCGTGAGGCAAAATCCACAAAGTATTTATAGGTTTCCAGGTTGATGCCACCCTCGAAAGTTACATCCGGCCCGTAGGGAATACCGTTAAGCCAGTCCCAGCAGGTTAGGCCGGGTTTGATCCAACTGGTGTCTTCAATCTTACACTCCGGAGCCAGACGCATGGGCATTCTGTTTTCCGCCAGACGGCCGTCCTCTTGGGTGATGAGCATATAGCGCCAGGGGAAGGTACGGGTTCCGCTTGTCTTGGCTATATAGTCCGCTTCCTTGAGAATACGCTGTCTACGGTCTCCGTCATCCTCATATTCCAACGGATTCTTGGGTTGGATGGCCGAGAGGCTGTTGTCCGAATTGCCCTTCAGGAAAAGACCGGGATAGTCATAGAGATCAAACTCGCTGAGCAGAATCTTCTGGTTCTTGCCCATAATCAGAATGGGGAGTTCAGACATTCTGTCCTCCTTCTTCCACTCGTTGCTCTTTACAACAGAATAATTCTCCTCGCAGCTGGTCTTGAAGCCGCCGGGCTGCTGCAAAACCAGTTCGCAGTTGTCCGCCAACTGGAATACGGTATTTTCCTGCATCACCTCAATCTCTTCAGAGAACGATGTTTTCATGCGCCATGCCACACCATCATCATAAAGACGGAATTCCACAGCGTAGCCACCCTTCATGTTCAGGGTAAGCAGCGTATAGTTATTCTCCACCTGACTGAACTTCAGAGGGAAAAGGGGCTTTACCGTCTCTTTTACACTACGGACACTCTTCTTCTTCAGCACGGGATTGGCACCCAAGGTCTTGTCACGCAACTGCATGCCAATCACACTCTGCTTCAGCAACGTTTCATTATGGCTGATTACATCATAGTAAATACGGTCTGAGAGCGTTACACTCACACTTGTCTGTCCGTCGGGACTCTGGGCGGTCACCACCTTCTGGGCAAACCCACAAAGGCTGGCTGTAACCATCAGAATAAAGGAAAGGATTCTTGTTTTTTTCATCTTAGAACTATCGTTTTTCAATCAGATTACTACTGTCTAATTAACGAGTTAAGTATGCAAATTTTGCATACTTAACTCGTTAGCTGTTTGGGTACATTACCCTCAAAACTAATACTCATCTTCGTTGAAGAGAAAATCTTCCTTGGTAGGATAATCAGGCCAAAGTTCTTCAATGTTATCATAAATATCTCCTTCGTCCTCTATTTCCTGCAAGTTCTCTATTACTTCCATTGGCGCACCGCTACGGGTGGCATAGTCAATCAGTTCTTCTTTGGTTGCGGGCCATGGCGCATCCTCCAGTTTTGAGGCCAATTCCAATGTCCAGTACATAATATATTATTGTATTAAGTTAAATATTTGCTTTTCTTGGGGCGCAAAGATACAATTTCTTTTTTATTTCACACCATTTTTTCCCAAAGATTTTCTTCCACACCTGCTAAATGGTTAATTCTACACGCCAATACATACAAATAGTCACTCATACGGTTCACATAGACTGCCAATTGAGGGTCTACAGGTTCTTCCTGCGCCAAGGCACATATTATACGCTCTGCCCTACGGCATACCGTACGGCATACATGTGCCATGGCAGCGGCACGGCTGCCGCCCGGCAACGTAAACCCACGCCATCCCGGAAGCCCTTCATTTGCCTGGTCTATCGCCAGTTCCATCGCCTCCACCTCTGAACGTGGAAAACCTTCCTTACAATATTCTGGCTCGGTAGCCAGCATCGCACCTATGGTAAACAGGTTACATTGGCATCGCAAAAGTTGTTCACGGTCTTGGGCATCGGTTACATAGGTAAGCAGCAGCCCCAACTGGCTGTTCAGTTCATCCACTGTTCCGTAGGATTCCAGCTTCAAAGATGCCTTGCTCACACGTTTTCCGCCTACCAACGCAGTAGTGCCGTCATCACCGGTTCGCGTATATACGCTACTCTTTTTCATATTTGTCTGAGATCAGAAATTAACAATATAATTATGCTTATGGTATTGGGGATCAAAAAAGGCGATTCCCATGTCATACAGGTCAAACGTAACCACGGAAGGCAGACTGTTGAACCATGCACGGTGCAGATGCAGATTGTCCAGAATCAGCATGGTATCCTTATGCAGATGTGGTATGATGCCGTCATCCGGCCGGTCTGTAAATATCAGACATTTTTCTTTGCTGTCCGGATAATCCTCTATTCTGCGGGCATGGGCACATCCACAACAGAAATAGTCCCACTCCATTACATACATACCAAGAAAAGACATCAGGTCTGGCTGGTACCAGTTGGCCAACCGCAACAGCAGATGATAGCCTTTTTGTTTACGGAAACGGTATGTCCAAGGCAGTGTGGAATCCAGCCAGCCAAAATCATAATAAGGTGCGTCCTCATATATCACTTCCGTTATCAGACTGAAGGCAAAGGGCGAATGCACACCATATCCCTTACGGTTGCGAATACGCATCAGCCATACAAAAGGGTTGCCTAAAAATCTCATTCCTCAGGGTATTATTGCGTTAGATATTGCGAAGATACGATTTTTCTGCCAAACCACACAACATATAAGTTAAAATTTGTATAATTGTTACAATATCGCCCCTGCCCAGATGTTAAGCAGGTTTCTCGTGCGTGTATTATATTATATATAATGTATATATAAAACGAAAGGGATTGTTACATTACTGTTCTTTAACGACCCCGTTAGTTAATTTTTGTTAACTGGGGATTTAATCTGAAGAAAATGAGTAAAAGAATGTTACAAAAGTTGTATATTTGCGCGGTTTTAATCATTTTTAACAAATTATCAATCATTTAAAAACGTTTTTTATGAAGAAAATTACTTCTTTTCTTTTTGCGTTGATGTGTTTGTGCAGCACTGCTGTATGGGCACAGCCAGGCGATTTCGGTGATCCTCTGATTACCAGTGCGGACCAGCTGAGCAGTCCGTTTAGCGATTCCTCAGAAGGCCAGCACATTGAATATCTGTGCGACATGGATTTCAATACCCATTGGCATTCAGACTACCACAACACTAAACAAGGTGATTTACACTGGTTGCAGATTCAGTTACCCGAAGTTATGGAGGGAAACATGGTACTTTGGATCAAGCGTCGTGGCAACAACTGCGCCAACGACCACCCCAGCAAGGCTGTCCTCACCGGTTCTCTTACCGAAGACTTCAGCATTGAAATTCCCATTGACACACTTGTATTGGAAAATGCCGCAGCAGGTCTGGAGTTCACCTCCAAGGCATGGACCATCCCCGAACCCGTAAAGTACATCCGCTTCACTCCCATTGACTGCCAAGGTACTAGTGCAGGATTCCGCATATACTGGCATGCTGCAGAAATCAACCTCTATCAGCCAGGCGAATATGAGCTGTACAACCAGCTGGTTACAGACTACCTGAACACCCACGACGCCTACTACTGGGGAGGTATGGAAGAATACAACCTGGGTACATTGCCCGGCCAATACGGAGACCGCGAATCAGCCGAGGCATACTACGCCATACTGGAACAGCTTATCAACATGGATCTCTGGGGTGACAGCCGTCCCAGCAACGAGGAACTTGCCGCCCTGCTGCAACAGGCAGAGGAGTTGTTTGCCAAATACAAGGCTTCACTCATTGAATACTCTATCCCCGCTGACGGTTACTACCGCATCATCGCCAACCTGGACTTCTACAAGGACATTGACACCGGTGAGATGAACGAGTTTGACGAACCCATCATGGAAAGAACTTACATGAAGAAGTCTATGTATGCCCTGATGGACAGCACTGCCGGATGGCACACACTGGACTTGGAAGACTGCCGCGATATATGGTACATCTCACGCAATGAGGACAATACCGTTAATATGTACAATGCCGCCACAGACATGGGCTTCAAGTCATCCGGCTACCCCGTAGGCATGACCACCGCTGAGAACGCCCTCGTCATGAAGTTCGATTGGGCAGGCAGAGAAGAAGTTACCTACAATGGCGAAACCAAGGAACGCGACATCGTCTATCTCCGCGCCAATGAATGGGCTACCAGCGGTACCTACATGCACATGATGAGCCACAGCCGCGGTGCCGGCGAAGGTGACAAGCTGACAACATGGGCCGCCACCTTTGAGAAAGGCGCTCCGTACGACAGCGACAAGGGTACATCAGAATGGTGGCTTGAGCCCGTGAGCAACGAAGAGGCTCAGGCACTGATTGACGCTTATGCTCCCATCAAGAACCACGACGTGCTGGTTCTGCAGTACAAGGAACTGCTGGGCAAAGCACAAACTGCTATGGAAGTTGCCCAGGATTTCTATAAGGAAGGCCTCATCACCCGCAACGACCAGTTCAGCAGCCCATTGACTCACGCCACTGACGGTAACATCAACAACCTGCTGGACGGCAACTCCAGCACCCACTGGCACACCAAATACGGTATTGTAGATATTAGCGGAGTACACTTCCTGGACATCAGTTTCGACGAGCCTATTGAAGGCGAAATGTATGCATGGATTCAGCGCCGTGGCACCGGAGGCAGCAACGACAACCCCACCATGGTGAGCATCTATGGTTCTAACGATGAATCTTCCAAGGAAAACTATGTAGACTTTGACAACGTAGGCGAAATTACCACTCCCGAGGACACCATGGCATTGCGTGCTATAACCACTGAAGGATGGGAACTGATTGCCGACTCTCTGTCTACTCCCTGGACCAATGGTGTAGTGGAAGTTACCACTGACCGTTTCACTCTGAATACCCCCTACAAGTATATCCGTCTGGTTTGCGAAGCAAGCCAAGGTCCAGACTACGGCACTCGCGGATTCTTCCACATGGGCGGATTCCAGCTGTTCAAGCCCGTCGGCACACCTCAGATTGAGACCATGGGCGAAGTGGGCACCAACATGCAGGCTGAGCTTGACAAGGCTGCCAATACTGCAGACGAAGACCTTACCATTGAAGATCTGAACAGCCTGCAGGCCGCATACGATGCATTTGTAGCCATACTGAACGACCCCACTGAGATGCGTAATACCGTAGCCCAGTACAAGGGCTATCCTGAAATGCTGGTTGTTGGCGACAACGTAGGTTACTGGGCAAGTGATGCCGAAGCAAATGCCTTGACCGAAGCCATCAACGCTGCAAACGCATACGACAAGGCTGGTTCTTATGACCAAGAAAAGCTGGACGAATATACAGCCAACATCATTGCTGCCGCCGAGGCCTTCATGGGCGCAGCCAAGAACATTAGCACAGACAAGTGGTACCGCATCCAGTTCCCCACCGAGGAAACCTACGACAAGTACGGATGGAGCAAGGGCAACACACTGAATGTAACTTACGACGGAGGTGAATATTTGTTTGGCGCTCTGCACGGACAATATGCAGCCGTAGCCAAGTATACCGACAATGAGGAATACAGAGGCCTCATTGAAGTAATGGAAAACGAGGAAATGCGCGAAGGCGACTACATGTACTTCACCGAGTTGGACAACATCACTAATGCAGATGCCGCCCTGTTCCGCTTCATCGAAATCGGAGACAGCGCCTACATCATCCAAAACAAGGCCAGCGGTCTGTACATCAACATCTACTCAACAAACAGCACAGAGGTAAGACTGAGCCTTGACCCCACCACCTTCCAGGTGAACCCCATCGGTTACGGTTCTATGCTGATGGCCGGTAAGTCTCTGGCCGGTGCAGCCAAGACCAACCTGCATGGTAAGAAGGCCAACCACCGTCTGGTATCTTGGAGCAGTGCAGAACCCAGCAGCAACTCTGGTCTGTGGTTGGAGGAAGCTGGCGACGTAAACGAAAACGACGCCACCAAGACTGTAACCCGCGACCTGATTGCCGGACAGATTTATCCTGTCTGCCAGCCCGCAGCCATTAAGACTGTAAATGGCAGCGATGTTTCAATCTACACCGTAGCCGGAACCTATACTGAAGGCGAAGAAAGCTATGTGGCTCTGAACGTAATCAGCGAGACACAGCCTGGTGTGCCCTACATCGCTATTGTTGGCACTCCCGAGGATTACATTGAAGGCGAAGAGGTTACTGCAGAGCCTTATCAGTTCGAGCAGGCCTTTACTGGATTTGCCGCCCAGGCTGACAGCATCAACGGTCTGATCGGTACCTATGCCGCCGCCACCGCCGAGTCTGGAGCCGTAATCTTCAACAAGAACACAGCCGAAACCGCTGAACAAAAGATTGTTGAGGATGAGGATGGCAATTTCAGCACCTTCGACAACCGCAGCGTAAAGGCTTACAGCGCTTACCTGAAGTTCGGTTACCAGCAGGTTGACCCCGCAGGCGAATACGACTTGGTTATCCAGATCAACGGCACGCCCACCATCATGGACGGTATTGAAAGCACACTGGAAAGCGTTGCCAAGAGCGGAACCGTATATGATCTGAGCGGACGTCAGGTAAAGAAGAACGCAACCCTGAACGACCTGAAGGGTCTGGGCCGCGGCATCTACATCCTGAACGGTGTAAAGGTTATGGTTAAGTAATTTCTCAGAAACCTACACATTATATTGTTAAAGAAGGCTCTCCACTCGGAGGGCCTTCTTTTTTGTTTCCTTCCATCTCCAGGGCAACCACACTAAAAGTCTTAAGGGACGTTCTAAAAATTCTGATTTTAAGTTTTACCGATTCTGATGTTCTCCGTTTCGGTCGCTTTTCGACTTTTTCGGTGTCATTTTGTCAAGTCTCATCAGTCGCATAGCCCGCTATGCTCCTTTTTCAACTCACAAAAGCACATCCGAAAGAAGAACGAAAATCAACGCGACATAATTTTTAGAACATCCCTTAACAGACACCTATGAAATTGTTTTCCGGCAGCTATGATATTGTTTCTTCTATTAAGAGAAAAAGTTTTTTGCCAGTTATAAAGAGTTTGTTTCAGCATTTGAAACACATGTTTCATGCTTTGGAATATGTATTTCATTGTTTGGAATACATGTTCCAAACTTTGGAACAAAAACTTTGCCACTGAGAAAAAACTTTTACAGCACTGTTCTGCAACAATTTAAGCACTATGTTTCAGAAAACAGAGAATAAAGGGATGCAAAACTTGTTACAAAATCACAAGAGACATTAAAGAAAGTTAAAGTCTGCGGCATGCTTAAACCTATAGTTTTGTTTATGGTCAATAGAATACAAAGCAGAGAAAAAGAACAATAAAAAAGAAAAAACGAAAAGTAATAACCATTAAACAAAACACATTATGAAGAAGATTATGATGACCCTGGCAGTAGCCTTTTTAGGAATTATCACCGTTAGCGCAGATAACGACCAGCCCATAAACACCAACCAGTTGCCGGCACAGGCAAAGATGTTCCTGGACAAAAATTTCAAGGGCAAGAAGATTGCCGCCACCACAACCGAGAGAGACTGGTTCAGCAAAGAATACAACGTGATTTTTGCAGACGGAAGCAAGATTGAATTTGACAGCGAAGGAAACTGGGAAAACATTGACTGCAACCGTTCGTCCGTACCCGAAAGCGCATTGCCCGCCGCTATTGCCTCTTACCTGAAAGCCAATTATGCAGGAATAAAAGTTAAGGAAATAGACCTGGATTTCAGAGGATACGACGTAGACTTGGAGAACGGACTGGAAATCAAGTTCAACAAAGACGGACAATTCTTACGCATTGACAGCTAATGGAAAACAGGTAAGACAATTTGGAAAAAATGATTGAAACACAAAAGCAAGAATCCATCCGGTGCCCTTTACGCGACTAAAGGGCGCCTTTTAGTTAACATCTCTTAAAAGACAAGAAGGGCACATGGTTTTTTTCGTTTATCTGTCACAAATTATCTATCTTTGCAGCTCGAAATATACATAAACACTTTTTATTAACTCAAACTATTTACATTCATGAGAAAAATTACATCTCTTTTCCTTATGATGCTGATGTTTGTATCGGCCGTAACTGTAAGTGCTCAGAATCTGGATGATTACGGCATGGTGCCGCTGATCACAGACAGCACACAGCTGAGCAGTCCCCACTCGGAAAGCACTGCTAACGAGGGCGCTACATGTATCCTGTATTCACTGATTGACAACGACCCCGCCACCTACTGGCACACTGCATGGGCCAGCAACGTGGGCAATGCCACCCACCACTATGTACAGGTTCAGTTTACCGAGGCCATCAGCGGCGACATGGTACTCTTCATGCAGCGCCGCGCCAGTGCAGCAAACGACCATCCCACCAAGTTTGCCATTGACGGCAGCGTGGACGGAGAAAACTGGAGTATTATTGACACACTGGAAATCGGCTTTAAGGGAGCCGGCACAGCCGAGGTTTCTCCTGCATGGAAGATTTCCGAACCCGTAAACTACCTGCGTTTCACCGTATATGACTGTAAACCCACCTTCCGCAAATACTGGCATGCGGCAGAAATGCAGATATACCGTGCAGAAGGACAGGGGCTTGTTGCCTATATGTTTAACAACATCCTGACCCAATATGACGGATACCTGCCCGGAAACGGAAGCGAATTTGACCTGGGAACCGAGCCCGGACAGTACAGCAACGTAGAGGCGTGGGAAGCCTTCCAGAAAGATTTGGTGTATGTAAACGACTACCTGTCCGGCGAAATCGAAGAGATTCTTACCGTTGAGCAGGCAGAAGAAATCATTGCCCGCATACAGGCCAACTACCAGGCCATTCTGGATTCAAAGGTTGGACTGAGACCCTTTGCCAGCGGCTACTACTTCTTTGCCACCGGACTTCAGTACACCAACACCACCGAAACTCCCGTTGTGGACGAGAACGGCGAGCCCGTTATTGACCCTGATACCGGCGAGCAGATGGTAGAAACCACAACCACCAATCCCACCAAGGCCATGTTTGCCGACGGCATCAACCTGAAGTGGAAGACACTGGACGAGACAGACATAACCTTCCTGTTCAGAGTGGACTACAACGAAGAAACCGGCAACTACAAGGTTTACAACTGTGCAAACGAGGGTCGTGTAGACACCGTTGCGAAGAGCACCATAGTAACTGTGGACAAGACACTGGATCCTCTGGAGAGCGAGTTGGCATTCAACTATAGCAGCCAGAACGAGGAACACGGATACATTATTACTATGGCCCGTGCCGACCAGAACAGCGGATTCACCCTGCTGCACCAGGGCGGACACGGCGGTGGTGTGAACAACAGCGGAGACATCGTAGGTTGGGAAGCTGCCGCAGATGCCAGCACATGGTACCTGATTCCCGTAGACGAGGCTGTGGCAGAAAAGATGATTGAAGACTATGCTCCCATCCGCGACCGCGACATCATGCTGGCAAGCGTAGCATCAATGGTAACCGCCGGAAGCAATATGCTGGATATTGCCCGCGACCTGCAGACCGAGGAAGTGAATCTGGAAATGCCCCTTATAAGCGATCCTGCCCAGTTCAGCAGCCCCATGACCACCACCGACACTCAGTGTCCGACAATTGAAGAGGTGTATCCCTATCTGCTGGACGGCAACACCACCACCTACTGGCACAGCCGCTGGGAAGACGGAGACCGTCCCAACGGTACACATTACCTGCAAGTGGAACTCACTGAACCCGAGACCGTAACCGGCGGTGCCATCCAGTTTACCCGCCGCGCCGTAGCCAATGACCACATTACAGAATGGGGCGTATACGGCACCAACGAACCCGACGCCGAGAAGGGCGCTTGTGAAAAGCTGGGTGTGCTGAGTACTCCTTATGCCAGCAACACCGAGACCATACTTTCCAGCGGTTTCGAGACTAAGGGATACAAGTATATCCGCTTCTACATCAACGCCACAACCAACAACCGCGGCTACGGACACGTTTCTGAATTCCAGATGTATGCAGCCACCGTTACAGAGAACCCCACAAGCCAGATGGTAATGCTGGGCGAACTTTCTACCAATCTGAAGGCTGCCATCAGCGCCATTCCCGCCAACCAGGAGGAAATCACCGTTGAGCACTACAATGCACTGAAGAGCGCTTACGATGCATTCGTGGAGAAATATGTAGACCCCACTCCCTTGCGTTCAGCCATTGCCGTAGCTGAAAACTCAGCCAAGAACGTAGTGTACGGCGACCAGCCCGGTTACTGGAGCGAAGGCGCCACTGACGAGTTCGATGCTGTAATGGCCGAAGTGAAGGCATACGACAAGGGCGGTGTGTACGAGACAGCAAAGAGCGAAGAATGGATTGCCGGTCTGGATGCAGCCGTAAAGGCCATGTATGCCAAGGCCAACAAGATTTCAACCGGTAAGTGGTATTACATGCACTACGCAACCGAAGAAATGTACGATGAGTACAAATGGAACAAGTCCGGATCCATTGACGAGACATCCGGATTGGGCAACCTCTTCGGCCAATACGTAACAGCCGGACGCCGCGAAACTCCCGAGGGCGACAACAACGACTACATTGAAACCCTGAACGGCGAGGATGTACGCGAAGGAACACCCATGTACTACACCGAGTTTACCGGCGACGCCGGAAGCATGTTCCGCTTCATCGCTGTAGGCGACACAGCATACGTTATCCAGAACAAGGCTACCGGTCTGTACATCAACTGTACCGCAAGAAACAATAACAACGTAACCTTGTCACTGGTTCCCACCACCTTCAAGATCAGCGCCCTGGGTATGGGACAGAACCTGATTGCCGGTATGTCTTTGAGCGGAACAGATGTAACCAACCTGCATGCCCAGCGTGCTGACCACCGTCTGGTTACCTGGGAAGCCAACACCGCCGGAAGCAACTCTGGTATCATGATCAAGGAAGCTGAGGATGTTGACGAACTCAACAACACTATTCTCCGCGATGTACGTCCCGGTAAGATCTACGCTCAGTGCTACCCCGTATCTGTTGGCACAGAGGAAGGAATGTACACTGTAGCCGGAACCTTCACCGAAGGCGAAAAGAACTATCTGGCCCTGAACGCCATTGAGAAGGCCGAAGCCGGAGAGCCCTACATTTACATCCACGGAGAAACCGGTGATTACACTGAGCCTGCAGAAGGAGAGGAAGTGCTTACAGAAGAAGTTGAATTCACCATCGGTAACGAAGTGGTTTCTGAGCCCAAGACTGTCAATGGCCTGGTTGGAACCTTCGCTTACCAGTGGGTAGACAAGGGTACTCCCGTATTTGTAAACAACGGAGTGGAAGGTGCAACCGGCGAAGAGAACACCGACTGCACACGCGACGTAAGCGCCAACACAGCATACGTTCTCTTCGGGCAGACCACAGTTGATGCAGCCGGCTCATACAGCCTGGTTCTGGAAATCAGCGGAGACGTTACCGCTGTATCTATCCAGGGAACCCTGGACAACGTGGCCAAGAGCGGCACCGTATACGACCTGAACGGACGCCAGATAAAGAAGAACGCCACCCTGAACGACCTGAAGGGTCTGGGCCGTGGCATCTACATCCTGAACGGTGTAAAGGTAATGGTTAAGTAATCAAATATCCAATCTCTTTTTAACAAAAGCGGCCAATCATTGATATTGGCCGTTTTTTTCACTTTTTTTATGATTTAGAATGATTACAAATTCAAAGAAATAGTGTATCTTTGCCCGCGACTAACACATAAAAAACATAATAATATGACGAAAAGACTTACTTATGCCATTGTAACAATGTTGCTGGCCTTTATTGGCTTATGTCCTTCTTGGGCACAAGCGGAAGAATTCAGCGGCAAAATTCTGCAGGTAGGCGGCAATGCCACCACATTGGAAGAGGGGAAATGGTATGCCCTTTTCAACGGCTATTCCTCAAGTTTTGTGAAAGAAGGTAATGACAACACACTTACCGTAACCACCAAAAACCCTAACAATGGGGATGCCGCGGCAAACGCCGGATACCTGATAAAACTGGAGAAGCAGGAAGACGGACGCTACCTGATTAAGAGCGGTCTGGGGAACTACTTCCGCAACGTGGGCGGCGGCCGCAACAACGGAACTTCTGCCGAGCCTACAGATGTATCCCCTTATACCATTACGCCCATTGAGGGGGCAGAAGGACACTTCACCCTAATGAGCACCATGAAGAACGGGCTCAAATATTATATGCAGTCCAATAACGGAGCCTTAACAGGAAATGCCACCTCCGGCGGTGCAAACAGCACACGCGACTGGGTGTTTAAGGAGATGGAAGTTACCACAGCAGGAGAGCTGACCGGAAGAGACTACGTCAACTATATGCTGAACAAAGGCGGTCTGGTACGCCTGACCAACCGTCGCAGCAGCAACTACAGCCTTGCCGACAACGGGACAAACACCATCGGCCAGATTTCTGACAAGAACAAGTTGTCACAAGTGTGGATACTGGAAAAGAAGGGAGAAGGCTATACGCTTAGGAACGGCGATACAGGACGCTATCTGGACGATGACGACAACTTCCGCTCTCCCAGCGCCAACGCTACAACCATCTATATCCAGTTCAGTCCCAACAACACCGGCACAAGCAGCTGGATCAATCTTTCCGAAGACAACAGCTTCAGCGGCAATGTCTGTCTGAATGAGAACGGAGACAACCCCACCAACCTGTTCAAATGGACAGCAAACGGTGATGCCGGTTCAGACTGGACAATCAGTGAAGTGAAAAACTTCACCGAAGAAGAGATTTTGGAGGGATTGCTGGCCAACTCCAAGTACAAGCCGGTTGAAAGCGGAAAGATTTACAATATTGTCAATATGGGCTACGGCACAGTCATTTATGAGAACACCAACGGAAACCAGGTACGTTGCCAGAGCGCAGACAAAAGCAAATTCTCACAATACTGGCGTATCATCAATGAAAACGGCAAATATTACATCCAGAATGTACTGAGCGAACGCTATATAAAGAAGCAGAACGGCGCTTTCAGCCAAATCTATTCCACCAGCGCCACCAAATCTGCATCCGCCAACGGTTTCACTCTGAGCAAAACGGATAATGACACAGAACACACCTACGCCATTGTGGACCAGAATCCCGCGGGTCTGCACTGCGACGCATCAAGCAACGTCGTGGGCTGGTATTATACTGACAATAACAACAGCATCTGGGGATTCCAGCCTGTGGAAGTGACAGAGGAAGAAATAGCAGAAGCACGCAAGAGCTATGTTGAGTTTGAAACACTGAGCAAGAATCTTTCTGCCTACAACACCCACATGAAGGCCCTGTTCTCCGACCTTGCTTTCACTGCTCTGAAGGAAGAGATAGCCGCACTGACCGACGAAGAGTTGGCCGCAAACGCCGACTTCGCAGCCCTGAGTACGGCTCTGCAGGAAATTGTCCTCAAAGTAAAACACAACGACTGGAAACAATTCACAGACGAGACTACCGGCTACACGGCAGACTATGAACGTTTCTTCCGTATTGCCGACTACAAGGTGTACAGCCATCACCAGAAAATGTCATGGAGCGACCAGACAGACATGAGCAACAGCTTTGGCCGTCTGTCCAACCCTACCGGCATCACCGGTTACGCCGGAGACATTGTATACATCTTTGTTGACGGAGAAGTAAGCGGCGACTGCGTATTGGCAGCAGAAACCGTTACCGGGACAAGCAACACGGGCGCACAGACCGTGCTCAAACCCGGTCTGAACGCCGTCATGCTGGGCGACCAAAGCAACTTGTACATTTTCTATGAACTGCAGGACCCCAACAAGTACCTGGCCGATTACCCCGATATAAAGATCCACATCCAGGGCGGACGCCTGAACGGATACTGGGACGCCACACGCGGCATGACCAATGCCGACTGGAAACTGCTGCAGAAAGAGCTGCTCAAGGAAAGTCCCGTACTGAATCTGAAGACAGAGAACCTGGTATTCTGCATGGACGCCAATGAGGTCAAGAAGGCAGAGCCCAATGAGATGGAAGGTCTGATGCACGTCTGGAACACCATTCTTACCAATGAAGAGCGCTACATGGGTCTGGAAGAGTTTGAAGGCAGATACCGCAATATCTGGAACTGCTTTAGCGTAGACCACAACTATATGTACGCCAGCACATACGGAACCTATTACCATTGGAACACGCTGGGGGCAGTAATGAATTACCACAACATGACCCACCAGGGCGAAGGCAATGAAGGAGGCGGCATGTGGGGTCCCAGCCACGAAATGGGACACAACCACCAAAAGACAATCTGTGTGGTAGGAACAATGGAGGCCAGCAACAACCTGTTCTCCAACATCAACCAGTTCGAGCAGGGTGTGAGCACCACACGCTACCGTTCACCCATTGCCAACTTTGAAGAGTTCAATGCTCGAAAACCATGGTCAAGCCGAGACATAACTATCTCTACCCGCATGTACTTCCAACTTTATCTCTATTTCCATGAGATGAAGAACGACACCACATTCCTGCCCCGCCTGTTCAAGGAACTTCGCAAGAGGCCCATCAACAAACACGGAAACGGATGGGACGGTTCGCTCTCATCCGGCGAAAACGTAGGAGGATATGCCACACAAGGACGCCAGGACTATTTGCATTTTGCCAAGGTAGTATGCGATGTGGCACAAGCCGACCTGAGCGAGTTCTTTGAGTCTTACGGTATGTTCATTCCTGTAACCAACCACTTTGTGGGCGATTATGCCAACTATTTCGTCAGCACCACCCAGGCCGACATTGACGAGGCACGCGCCTATATGCAAAAATACCCCAAGAAACTGAACAACATCATGTTCATCGATGACCATATAGCCACTGGACAGAAGGCCAATCCGAATAACATCTTCGGGGCAGCCCCGGCAGCCAACGGTCTGAAGGTGAACTGCTGTACATACGAGGGTTCAAAGATGGGAACAGCCGGTGACGTAGGTATGTATACCGATTTTAAGAACACTTACGAGAACGATGGTTATTACTATAGTTGGAACAGCTTTTCACGCCAAGTTAGAGTAGTAGGAACCGGAGCTGTAGGCTTCAAGGTATACAACAATGAAGGCCGCCTGGTTTACCTTTCCAACAAAAAGACATTCACTCTGCCCAAGGAGGTGGCCGAGAACGACTTCATCATCAAGGCTGCCGAAGGAAACGGTGCAGACGTCCTTGTGCCCAGAGGTTCCAAGAATGTAATGATTGATGTATATTATCCCGGACAGGCAGAAAGCCGCCTGTTGTACGCTGACGAAAACTTTGAGGCACTGCCCACCAATGCAATCGGATTTGTACGCACTGAGCAGGAGCAAGCCACACCTGAAGGGTTGAAGACAATTGCCAACGTAGTGGACGAGACCGGCCATGCCGCCCGCATTACAATCAACGGCAATCTGCCATGGAACAACCCAGCAGACATTCAGGCCGACGAAGTTGCCTTCACAAAGGACATTGAAGGCTATGCCGCCCTGAACCTGCCTTTCACCGTTACAAAGAATGAGGTTCCCGGATTAAAGACAGCCACCTACTCCAACGGCAAACTCACTATTGAAGACGCTGAAGCAGTAGAGGCCGGGCAACCTGTAATCCTGCAAGGAAACGCACAAATCAGTGTGTCACAGGCAAGTGTTGCCAAAGGCAATTACAAGCAGGAAGCCAACGTAACCACACTGGGTGCCGACGGCGAATCAGTAGTGACGCTGGAACAGGCTGCACCGTTTGTGTACAATCTGCAAAACGCCGATGGCATTGAGAACATCCAGACCAACGGCACAACGGCCAAGGGCGAAAATGCCGTATACGATCTTCAGGGCCGACGTCTGAAAGATGTTCCCGCAAAGAAAGGCATATATCTGGTCAACGGCAAAAAAGTTCTTGTCAAATAAAGACACAGCGCCCGGAAGGGCACATTAAACAAAAGGGTTCCGTATTATGCGGAACCCTT
Source organism: Bacteroidaceae bacterium (assembly GCA_017935785.1). Lineage (GTDB taxonomy): Bacteria > Bacteroidota > Bacteroidia > Bacteroidales > Bacteroidaceae > Physcousia. The sequence continues at coordinate 6,048 of JAGBGU010000004.1, read as the reverse complement.
TTTTCTTTTCTAAAAAAGACGATAGCCCAAAGTAGATGGTCATGCTGACCATACCTTATATAATTTATGGTATGGTCAGGATGACCTTTGGAGGTACTTGTTATTTCTACTCTCATTTTGGGGCAGCCAATTCAATACTTACGGGTGATTCTTTAGTTCAAATCAAACTGCGTTCTTATTTTTTCCGGCCATGCCGATAAGTCTGCAAGCCACGGCAATAGTCATGCACACAAGTTACATCCTTAAAAGTTTCCACATAATAGGGGTCAATCCAAGCCGCATAAACGGTGATACGTCTTATGCCATACGAGGCATAGGTCTTCAGGTCATCAAGATATACGTCATTGTGCCAATCAAGTTGTTTTTGTGGCTTTTTCCATCCGCTTGCCAAAGATACATCCAACCAATATTCCAGAACTTGCGCAGTTTCTGCCGGAAATACTTTTAAATTGTCTTCAAGCATTCTTATATAATCGGCATGCGACCATTTTTGCCCGTCACGAACAGCGGTTGTATCAGACAAAGGCTTGTCCCATCTGCGGTAAAAAGGAGCCCATTCAAGGAAAATCCCCTCTTCAGGCTTAACGCACGAAGGAGCAGGAGTGGTATTGTCATAGGCCAGATGCGCCAGTTGGGCTTCGGGGTCAAATTCGCGCAAGGCCTTTATGATGTGATTTTCAAAGATCAGTCCTTGGTCTGAAGCATTAAAGTCCTTACATTTCTCACAATGGCAAATGTCCCCTCCATCGTACAGCCATGTGTAATACCTGTGATTGGTAGGCTTGTGCCTGTCTGCAAATGCCTTCACGTTACTCATAATCACCTTCAGCCCTTCTTCGCTTGACGGACAGCCATTACCATCAGAAACCCTTACGCCTTCCTCATTCATCCTAAAATATTCCGGATGAGTTTCAAATAAGGATTTGTCCATCAGCCATGACATTGCATGTTCTTCATACTCAAAGTCAATTCCTGAGTCTATACATTTCTGCTTCAAAGCCTTATATTCCTCGCTTTGGTAATCTTTCCCGAAGACACTGATGGTATTAATGTCATACGTTTTCATTATCTCAAACCAGTCTATCACTTCCGGATTTGACAAATCATCCCATGCCAATACCAGCCCCCTCATTTCAAAGAAAGGTGCATCGGCTGTTTTCTTTGCCATATCACAAGAAGACAATAAAAGCGCACACGCCAGCAACAAACTCGTCCTTTTCATATCTACAACTTTAAATTTAACATATTTCCTCAGGTTTTTGGTGCCAATAGTTGCCCACACACCCATACAGTGTACAAAAGTAATGCAATATTTCTTCATCTCAAAAAAAACTGTCCAAAAGGATTGTTTCTGCTCATTGCAGGAGCCAATAGACAATCGGGACAGGTATTATCATGTTCTATCCGCAGAACCACACTTTTTAAGATTATACCAAAGTATCTCACCCGCATTTTTGGCCATGTCAATAAGTTGTTGTATTTTTGTACAATAAATTACAAAAAACATGAGCAAGAACCCTCATTATAAATCTACGGCAAAGAAGCCTCCCGTACAGAAGGCTGTCCGAACAAACGAGAAGAAACCGCGCAAACCCCTGATTCTGCCCATACTTCCCCTGTTTTTCCTGATGGTATGGGCATGGGCCACAGTATATTACGGCGATGTTTTCCGTATTGCACGCGAGAATAGTTTCTGGGTGGCCAGTACGGAGCAGATGAAATTCATTCTGGACCAGAGTTATGGCATGTTATGGTATGTGGGACGTCTGGCTCTGCAACTGTTCCGCTACCCGATTATTGGCGGCATGTGCTTTGCCGGCCTGCTGGCTCTGTGCAGTTGGCTTTTGGGCTACAGCATGCGGTTGACCCCACGCTGGAGATGGATACAGTACATCCCTGCCCTGCTCTATGTAGGTTACATCAGCAAAGAGGGTCTTAACATTTTCTTTGAGGTAGAAACCGGCCGAATCCTTGGTATTCCGTTGCTGGCGCTGGGCATTCTGCTCATTTGGGCAGTCATCATCAAGAGTTTCAGTAAGAAAGAGGTCCCTGCCATAGTACGCATCCCCAAGGACGAAACTCCCATGCAGAACCGTCTGCAGCTCTGCGTCTGCATTCTGGGACTGGCCGGCTGCATTACCTTTACCCAACAGTGCCGTCCATACGTTCCCGTAATCACCAAAATGATGGTGGGCCAGATTAACCAGGACTGGGAAGGCATACAAAAGACCGCCCGGGCCAACGCAGACTTGTCCTACCGCGCCATTGCCGCATACTATGCCATGGCATTGGTGCAGACCGACCAGGTGGGCGACCGCGTATATGACATCAGAATGGACTATGACACCCTGCACATCGTAGGATGGGACAATACCTATAACAACGGTAACAGCCTGTACATTCCTGAAGGGAACTATTATGCCGGCCTGGTGGAAACCTGCTACCACTACACCTTTGAAAAGATGGTAATGAACGGCCCCAGTTCTCACGGGCTTGAGATGCTGGTCAAGTGTGCGCTCATGCGTAACGAATGGGCCTTGGCCGAAAAGTACATACGCATCCTTAGACAAGTTCCTTTTGAAGGAGACTTCTGCGATAAGTACGGTGCGATGATACGCAATCCCAAACTGGTCAACGCCGACCCCGAGATGGCCAACATACGTCAGTTGGAGCCCTTGCACGATTCCTTTGAGAACCTCTACCAGCAACCCACCTTCATGGGCTACAATCTGCGTCTGTTCGAAGCCAGGAGCATCAACGCCTGGAAAAACAGTCTTGCCGTATGTCTCTACACAAAGCTGATGCCCGACTTCCTTCAGCGCCTGCAGCCTCTGGCGGGTTCCATTCCGCCTGAGAATTTTGCAGACGGCATACTGCTCATGACCAATAAGTATCCCGAACTCAACAAGATGTTCAACGGGCTGGATTTCAGAGCCACCAGAATGAGCGGATTCATGCAGGAAATTCAGCCGTTCATGAAAGACAGGCCCGGATTTGCCAAAGAACTGTTTCCCAAATACAAGGGATACTACCCCTACTATTATTTCTTTGGCAACCTGAAAGCCACCAAAAAGCCAGAACCACAAAAACAAACGTCAAATTCCGGTGTAAACTAATGAAGAAGCTATCCATACATCCTTTCAGAAACGCTGTTCCGGTTATCGGAATGCTCATATCCGTTCTGTTCGCCTCATGCAAGAATGAGGCCACCCTTCCCGTTGATTTTACTGAGATACCTGAAAAGGCCGAAATTTTCCCCGATTATCAGGGCATTACCATTCCTGCCAACATCGCACCGCTCAACTTCATGGTCAAGGACAGTTCGGCCACCGAGTACGTGGTACACTTCCAGTGCAAGAACCCCTCTTCCGGCCAATCGGCCGGCGAACTATTGACAGCCGGCGGCAAGGATGGCAAGATTATGATTGACTCTCTGCAATGGCGGCAGTTGCTCACTGCCTGTATAGGCCAGCAAATCATCACAAACGTCTATGCCCACCGGCCAACGGGATGGGTAAAGTATCAGAGCCACAATCTGTACGTTGCCAGAGAACCGATAGACACATACCTGAGCTACCGTCTCATTGAACCCGGATACGAGTTGTACAGACAGTTAGGGCTGTACCAGCGTAACCTTACAAACTGGGACGTACATACCATCTACGAGAACAACCGCACCTATGAGGAGAAGAACAACCACTGCATCAACTGTCACAACTATAAGAACTACAGCACGGAGAACATGCTGTTCCACGTCCGCGCCAACCATGGCGGAACCATCATGATCCAGAACGGGAAGGCACAAAAGGTACAGATAAAGGACAGTACCATCATCACGGCCGGCGTGTACCCTTCATGGCATCCCACACAAGATCTGGTGGCGTTCAGCACCAACAAGACCGGCCAGACCTTCCACCTTTACCACCCGGAAAAGATTGAGGTTATGGACGAGGCCAGCGACCTCTTGCTTTACAATCCCGGAAAGAACGAGGTTAGCCACATCCTGCGCACACGCAACAACATGGAGACTTTCCCCAATTGGTCACCCGACGGAAAGACACTCTATTACTGCAACTGCGAACTGGACAAGGTACTTGACCTCGAAGCCACCCCAGACAGCATGATTGCACGCGAAATAGCGCTGCGTTATAATCTGACCAGATACAGTCTGATGAAGATTGACTTTGACCCACAGACCCAGTCCTTCGGAGAACCGCAGATGGTTGTGGACGCACCAGCCAGGAACAAAAGCATCACACTGCCCAGAGTAAGCCCCGACGGCCGCTATGTGCTGTACACAGAAGGGGATTACGGACAGTTCCATATCTGGCACAAGAGCAGCGACCTGTGGGTAAAGGATCTTCAAGCCGACACCTGCTATGCGCTGAAGCAGGCCAACAGCCGCGATGTGGACAGCTACCATTCATGGAGCAGCAACGGACGCTGGATTGTGTTCAGCAGCCGCCGCGACGATGGCAACTATACCCGTCCATACATAGCCTATTTCGATAAGAAAGGAAAGGCACGCAAGGCTTTCATGCTTCCGCACGAGGACCCCGAATATTCACTGCTCCTGTTGCGGAGCTACAATGTACCCGAGCTGACCACCGATGCAGTAAGCATCCCGGCCAAAGACTTGCGTGATTGCATCTACGGCAGCGAAGGCGAGAAGGCCAAGTATGTAAAGAAATAACTCAATTACTCATTAATAATTTAATCACACTATGAGAGTCATTATCCAGCAAGACTATGCACAGCTGTCCAAATGGGCGGCCGAGTATGTAGCAGCCAAGATCAACGCTGCCAACCCCACCCCCGAGAAGCCCTTCAAGCTGGGCTGCCCCACGGGAAGTTCTCCCCTTGGTCTGTACCGCAACCTCATCGAACTGTACAAGGAGGGAAAAGTAAGTTTCGAAAACGTAGTCACATTCAATATGGACGAATACGTAGGTCTGCCCGAGGAGCATCCCGAAAGCTACCACAGTTTCATGTGGACCAACTTCTTCTCTCACATAGACATCAAGAAGGAGAACGTACACATTCTTAACGGTAATGCCGAGGATCTGGAGGCTGAATGTGCCGCCTACGAGCAGGCTATTGCCGATGCCGGCGGTATCGACCTGTTTATGGGAGGTATCGGTCCTGACGGACACATTGCCTTTAACGAGCCCTTCAGCTCACTCACCAGCCGCACCCGTATCAAGAGCCTTACCACAGACACCATCATTGCCAACAGCCGTTTCTTCGACAATGACGTGAACAAGGTTCCCAAGACCGCACTCACCGTGGGTGTAGGTACCGTAATGGATGCAAAGGAAGTGCTAATCGTATGTAACGGCCACGGCAAGGCCCGTGCCCTGCAGCACGCCATTGAAGGGGCTGTCAGCCAGGAATGGACCATCAGCGCCCTGCAGCTTCACCCCCACGCCATCATCGTTTGCGACGAAGCCGCTACCGACGAGCTGAAGCACGGTACATACAAGTATTTCAAGGATATCGAGAAGGACAACCTGTAATCACCTGCATCAGGCATAAGAACAATAAGGGGAGGGCAAGCGCCTTCCCCTTTCCTGTTTTTTGTTGTATAGAAGAACATTTTTTCTCTTTTCGCATGCCGTGTCCCTACCTTGTACAACAAACCGTTGCCGATTCGCGTCTTTGCAGACGGCGGATGTGTGGGATACACTTGAATACCACGGGTTCAAGAACCCGCGGCTATTCGCCCTTTCGGGCATCGCGTCCTTCAGACGCACCCACCTTCAGAAAGAAGGATAATCAAGAAAATGCGTCTGGAAGACGTGAACATGAATAGCCGGGGGCTTTCAAGCCTCCGGTTTTGTAATGTCCGCATATAAACGGCGTCTGAAAGACGCGAAGTTAAATAGCCGCGGACTTTTAAGTCCGTGGAAACCAAGACATACGCCTACAGAAAACCGTCTGGAAGACGGGAAGCGGCAACGTATACAACGGCTCAAAGTAGATGGTCAGGCTGACCATACCTTATATAAATAAAGATATTTTCGATGAGCGAAGTAGAATAACTCGTTT
>JAGBGU010000035.1 GCA_017935785.1 Bacteroidaceae bacterium | reverse complement strand
AAATTTTTCTTTTCTCTTTTTTCATCATATATATTGTAAATGAAAATTTACTAACTGAAAACTGAAATCTGAAATCCCTTATCTTGAACCGTCCTGATAAAAATCTTTTACACCCATCCAGACGCACGGCATGGGGAATTTACGCCCTCGCCATGCCGGAAAATTTTCCTCTCGAGGGAAAAAGCCCGCATACCGGAAGCCTAAAAACATGATTCCAATAAATTTTTACAAATAAGTAAAATATATCCTATTTTTATTTTGTAAATACAAAATAAAGTCTTATCTTTGCATCGGAATTCCAACCCTGCGATGCAATATGGCCAGTGCGGCGCAGGCAAAAGGCTTAACGATGAGTGATTAAGGCCTGACGACAAACACAGAAAACAACTAACGATGAAAACAATGAAAACCCTTTTACTGCTTGTCACATTTGTCCTGCTGGCATCGTGCCAGAGCCAGCCCGGCACGGCGGCCGATGGAGGCGGAACGGGATGGAGCTGCCTGCAATATCCCGGCGAGGCCGTAACCTGCCTGGAAGAGGCAGGGCTGACTGAGCAGGAACTGACGGACAGGGCCAATGCCGGACACGGGGAATATGTACAGTGCAGCGGATACGAAGACATAGGCGGCATCATGCACTCGCCGTACTACAAGGCAAGAATAAACGGAAAGGACATACCCGTATACGCCTCAATGGTATTCATCCGTTCCGCAAATACAGGCACCCTCCATTCCTTCTCCGAGGTGTATATAGAGCCCGGCAGCAGCTTTGCATTGAACGTGGAGCTGGAAGGCACTTCGGTAAAACTGCACGACGCGTTGGTGCTGCCAAAATCCCTCGGCACGGAAGCCCGGTGCAGCGAGGGTGTCGCAAGCGCCACAATAACGCGCCCCGGCATATACACCTTTCTGTTCAACGGCGCCCAACAATATTACGGCTATACACTGATGGTACGTGAGAAGACCGACGAAGAGGCGGAGATAGCGCAATACGTACGGCAGTATGGCAAGGATAACGTGAAGGTGTTTGAGCCTGGGCTGCACGAGCTTGACTACCTGAACTATGTGGGGAAGGACAGCCTGGTAGTCTATCTGAAGCAAGGCGCATACCTGAAGGCAAGGCACAAATACGAAATTGGCAGCCTGGAGGATGAAGGGAAATGGGTGGAGCGGGAAGCCCTTACCAGTAACGAAATGCAGCTTGCCAGAGTGCCGTTCGTCAATTTTTACAAGTGCCGCAACATAGTGCTCACAGGCAGGGGCGTACTGGACATGACAAGCCTCGACCGCAGAGAGCGCAAGGGAGTGGTGTTCAACTTCTGCGAGAACGTATCCGTAAGCTCCGTAAAAATCATCAATGCGCCCGAATGGTCCTTCATCACCTACTGCTGCCGCAACGTGACCATAGACAGGACAGACATACTGGGCTATAGGGGCAACGCCGACGGATTTGCCATCTGTAACACACACAATGCCACGGTAAGCAACTGCTTTGTACGGACGGCCGATGACGAGTTCGAGGTGAAGGCCCTTGGCGGACCGATGGACACACGGAACGTTACTTTTACCGACTGCATAGCATGGGGAGGCTATGCCCGCTGCTTCGGCGTCTGCGGCGAAGTGTGCAAGGGGATCTCCAACGTCACCTTCCGCAACAGCGCCGTAATATACCGCGACGGCGTATGGGATAACGACCGCATAGGGGCGCTGGTCATTACGGCCGAGCAGTGCATGGGCAGCGTGAACGGAATTACGTTTGAGAACATTGAAGTGTTCCGCGACGAAGGCAGGGCCGTACTGGTGAAAATCTACGACAGGCAGGAAAAGGATTTCAGCATTGAGAATGTAGTGTTCAGAAACATCGAGTACAACTCGCCGATGCCTTCAAAGATAGAAGGCAATGACCATTGGTCAAACCGCGTTCAGGTAACGCTTGAGAACATCACCGCCAACGGCAAGAAGCTGGACAGCGCAGGCAACGCCTTTCAGATTGGAGCCAACTGCGAGGTAACTTTCTCTGAATAACCCTTCGGGGGAACGGGATACATGTTTACTGCCCTGAAAACACCGGAAAACATCAGCGCGAGGCTTTCTCAAGACTGCGATGGATTTTATAGATTTCTTTACGCATTTTTTCCAGGCTGCCAATGACAAGATAGTAATCGTATTCCATTACGGAATTCTTCATCAAAGCCTCGAAGCGTACCGGAGCAATGTATGACGAGGCTACATGATGCTCATCACCCTGAAGAAAGGATTCGTATCTGCCAGCCATAAACCCGCAAGCTGACGGGGTATAAACCGCAATACCCCAACCGGAATCATCGGTAAAAGCCATCCAATTCTCCGGCACATTGACATATATTCCCCAAAAGTGGTCAGGGTTGTTCATGATGAGCTGTCTTACCTCAACTTGCTTAAACGGCTCGTTCTCAAAAGGCTTGTCTCCAAAGTAGGCATAAAGGTTCTTTAGGGCTGAGATGAGCCAGACAGCGGGGATTTCCTGCGCAAGGGTCATGCCTTCGCCATACAGACGGTCAGTGCGGTGGCAGGTAAGACGGTTGCGCACCTTTACGACACAACCATCCAATGAGGTCCATTGCTCCATAACCGCCTCTGCCGGCACATTGGTCATGTCCCACTGCATCGGGATGCACTTGACATACGTTTCGTTGCCTTTCTGCCAATGGTCCAGTATCTTGGCACGGTTGTAAACGTTATCCCCAACTTGTATTGGGTTCCATGTCCAGGGACACCACACCTCGGCCTGACCCTCAGCTCTGCGATCCAGGCTATATCCTGCATAGTACGACTGTTGTATGTACCGCCCTTCATCGTAGATATTTACTATATTGCGGCAAGTATCCGACTTGGATATGTAATAGATAGCCCCACCGCGAGTCAGATCCTGCCGTAGACAAACCTTCTTGTTCTTTATTTCCAGAATCTTGTCTGTAGTATTCTTGGGCTTCGTGTGCTGGGCATCAGTTGGTGCGGCAAGCATAAAAGCCAAAACGATAAAGGCAATGGCACATCTGCACTTCATATTGTGAGCATATTTAGATTTTAATTACAATGTTATCTCCACGGCAGCGGGAAACAGACGTTCGGGATCAAAGAAGCAGGCGCAACTGGCTGCCAAATGCCTTACATCGGGCTTCAGATAGCCGCTGAACACCCTGCGCCCGTTTACGACAACCTGCACTTTGCGGCCAAAGTCCACCATGTCCGGCGAAAGATAAAGCGTGAACTTTCCTTTTGAAGCCCGTGCAGTACTGGTATGCTGCACCATCGGTATCCCCCACTTCTGTTCGCGCTCAACGGTAACGTATTTCACGCGGTCAAGCGTAAGGCTGACCACATTGCCGGTAACGGTCATTTCGTAGCGCGTACGCTCGTTTCCGCCCGTAGTGTCACGCTCATGCACCTGTATATTGTAGAATCCGCTGCGGTAACGGCCGTCCATCGGGAAATCCTCCCAAACGAAATGAAGCGGTCGCGGAGTGCGCACAAAGCTCCGCAGCCATGGCGTGGTGGGGTTGTAGTCGATATGGTGTCCCCGCCCCGGAATGAGCTGCACGCTATGGCAATACTCTCCGGGATAGCGCTTCTGCAGGCTGTCCAGAAGCTCACCGGCACGACGGGTAAGGCGGTCGCGTCCGAACATGAAGTCATCGGCACCGGTAAGGAACGAGAATCCTACATGCCCCAAGTTCTCTGCCGGAGCGTTCTCGCTTACCTCTCCACCCGCCATTGGCCCTGCCGCAGCCAGATAGTCGGCATAAAACGATGCAAGGCGCTGGCTGCCGTATCCGCCTTCGGAAATGCCGAAGATACAGATGCGGTTGGCGTCGGCCTGTCCACCGGCCAGCACTTGGCGCAAAAGACGTTCCCATACATGCTGTTTGCCTTTGAGATACCATCTGTAGTGTTTCTCGCTGGGAATCTGCGGAATGAAATAGAGCGAAGGCGCGTCATCAAACCGCTGGCAAAGGATATATCCCGTGGCAAACTCGTGCTCTTTAGGTCCCGAACCATGCAGATAAAGCATAAAGGGCCATCCTTCGGCAGGGCGCTCCCCCTTTGTGCCGAAATAGAACGGCATCACGGAATCGGCCTCCAGCACAGGCGGCAGGTGCCAACGAAGCGTGTCGGCATTGGTAAGCGGACGAAGGGCGGGCAGCTTGTCCTCGGCAAAGGCATGATTGGCCCGGCACCACGACTGCCAAACAGCATTCTTTCGCTCATCCAACTCGGCAAGGCCGATACGGCCGCTCGGAATCTGCGTGCGCTCCCCGCCTTTCAGCACGGAGGCGAAATAGTCTTCGGCGGAGAATCTGTCCTGAGCCGGCGAAACAAGGCACAGCGCCAGGATTACGGAAAGTGAAATGAATCTATTTTTCATGCGTATTCAAACTTTTCTGCACAAAGATAGGCATTTATTTTCAAAAGGCACGCCACTATGGGGATTATATTTGGGAAGGTACAACAAAAATCCGGAGACGCACAGACAAAAGGCGCATCTCCGGAAATTTTATTCTAATCCGTCAGGGCCATCAGGCCTGGCGAAAACCTTCGGCAAGAGGGGCGTTCATGTGGCGCACCCAATTGAAATGTTTCTCCACCTCGCTCTCGGCGTAAAGCAGATACACGTTCATGCTCTTGGCAAAGAGTTCGGGTGCGTGCAGGGCATTCTGCAAGAGTAGCAGGCTCATAATGGTATTGGCCGCCATTTCGTAGAGATGGCGTGCGCAGATATCCAGCACTTCCTGGTTTTCGGCCTCCTTCACGGCAGCCGTACAGACAAATAACTTGGTTGCCATTTCCTTTATGCGGCGGTGGATGCCTTCGTGTTCGGCGGCAACGGGCATGGCCAGATAGTCCTCAATAACCTGGGCATAGAAGCCGTTGGTAACGTAACGGATAGCGGCAACCGTCTGCAACTGGGTTGTACCCTCGTAGATGCTTGTGATGCGTGCGTCGCGATAGATGCGCTGGCAGGCATACTCCAGCATGAAACCGCTTCCGCCGTGCACCTGTATGCAGTCGTAGGCGTTCTGGTTGGCATACTCTGAGTTCATACCCTTTGCCAGCGGCGTGAATGCGTCGGCCAAACGCTGGTATGTCTTCAGTTCCTGTCGTTCTTCGGGAGTAAGTTTGCGCTCTCGTGCAATGTCCTCCAAAGACTTGTAGATGTCTACATAGCGTGCTGTCTGGTACAACAGGGCGCGTCCGGCATCGAGCTTGGCCTTGATGTTTGAAATCATCTCGGCCACAGCCGGGAATTCGATAATAGCCTTGCCGAACTGCTTGCGGTCGCGGGCATAGGCAATGGCCTCGTTGTATGCGGCCTGGCTTAATCCCACGCTTTGGGCGGCAATGCCAAGGCGTGCGCCGTTCATGAGCGACATCACGTATTTGATGAGTCCGAGCTTGCGGTCGCCGCACAGCTCACACTTGGCGTTCTTATATACCAGCTCGCAGGTTGGCGAACCGTGGATGCCCATCTTGTTTTCAATGCGGCGCACATCCACTCCGCCGTCCCTCTTGTCATAGATGAACATGGAAAGTCCGCGGCCGTCCTTTGTGCCGGCCTCGCTACGGGCCAGTACCAGATGAATGTCGCTGTCTCCGTTGGTGATAAAACGCTTGGAGCCGTTCAGACGCCAGCATCCGTTCTCCTCGTCATAGGTGGCTTTCAGCATTACGCTCTGGAGGTCGCTGCCTGCATCGGGCTCGGTAAGGTCCATGCTCATGGTCTCACCGGCACAGACGCGGGGGATGTACTTCTGACGCTGCTCCTCGTTGCCGAAGCAATAGAGTGTCTCAATGCAGTCCTGCAATGACCAGATGTTCTCAAAGCCTGCATCGCCGGTGCTCACCATTTCGTTGGCGGCGGTATAGACAGTAACGGGCAGGTTAAGTCCGCCGTAGCGGCGGGGCATGGTCATGCCGTTCAGCCCGGCACTCGTCATGGCGGCCAGGTTGTCGTAGGTCTTGGCGGCATAGCGCACGCGTCCGTTCTCGCAGTGAGGGCCTTCCGCATCCACTTCCTCGGCGTTCGGCGCTATAATGTTACCGGTGATATCGCCCACAATGTCCAATACGCGTCCGTAGGTGTCAATGGCATCTGCCACATCCTGCGGTGCCTCGGCATACTGGTCCTTGTCGGCAAAGTCGCGTTCTTTCAGCTCCACGATGCGTTTCATCAGCGGGCTGTTCTCCAGTTCAAACTTAATCTCGGGAATGTCTGTATAGAAATTTGCCATGGCTTACTTACTGTTTTGCTTGTAATACTTTATCATCTTGGGGACAACCTCTTCAACCGTGCCGTTGATAACGTAGTCGGCAATCTGGTTGATGGGGGCGTTCTCGTCGCTGTTGATACTGATGATGATACCGCTCTCCTTCATTCCGGCAACGTGCTGTATGGCACCGCTGATACCGCAGGCGATATACACCTTGGGGCGCACGGTTACACCTGTTTGTCCAATCTGCAGATCGTGGTCGCAGAATCCGGCATCAACGGCAGCGCGGCTTGCGCCTACCTCGGCATGCAGTACCTTGGCCAGTTCGTACAACTGGGCAAAGCCCTCCTTAGAGCCTACGCCATAACCGCCGGCAACCACAATGGGCGCGCCCTTCAGATTGTTCTTGGCGGCCTGGACATGGCGTTCAAGCACCTTGGTCACATATTCGGTCTCGGGCACAAACTTGGCCACATCCTGCACAACCACCTCGCCGGGATAGTTCTTGTCCAGCACTTCGGCCTTCATGACACCGCTGCGCACGGTGGCCATCTGCGGACGGTTCTCAGGATTTACGATGGTAGCTACAATGTTACCGCCGAAGGCTGGGCGAATCTGGTACAGCAGCTGGTCGTAGTGCTTACCCAGTTTCTTGTCGTCGTGCGGGCCAATCTCCAATGCCGTGCAGTCTGCCGTCAGGCCGCTATGAAGCGCGCTGCTCACGCGAGGTCCCAAATCACGGCCTACAACATCGGCTCCCATCAGACAGATTTGCGGTTCTTCCTGTTTGAAAAGGTTTACCAGAACGGCTGTATGTGGCTTGCTTGTATAGGGGGCCAGACCTTCCGCATCAAAGATGTGGAGTCTGTCCACGCCAAAGGGCAGGATTTGTTCCTCTACCTTGCCTGTTATGCCGTAACCCGCAGCCACGGCCTCTAATTTCACTCCCAGCGTATCGGCCAGCTTGCGGCCCTTGGTCAGGAGTTCCTGACTCACCTCTGCTACCTGGGTGCCTTCTATCTCACAATATACAAATACGTTGTTTGCCATGATTATCCGATTGTGTGACTTGCTAATAATTCCTGAATCAGGCCGTTGATGTCTTCGTCACTGGCCGTCATCACTTTACTCTCCTTTGCCTTGAACACGATGTTCTCCACGTTCTTTACCTTGGTGGGGCTTCCGGCCAATCCGCATTGTGACAGGTCGGCATTTACATCGGCACAGGTCAATTGTCCCAACTTCAGATAAGGCTTCTTCTCATATTGGTCAGCGTATGGCAGGTCGGGCCAGGCAGTGTCCTTGGGAAGTTCCATCTCGCACAGTGCACGCTTGAACTGCATTACGCGCTTTACGTTGCGCGGACGGCAGGGGGCGGCACTTCCGTTTACGGTCAGTACGCAGGGAAGCGTACTTTCCACCGTCTCCACGCCTCCGTCAATATGGCGCTTCACCACAATCTTTCCGTCTTCGCATGAAAGCACCTCTTCTGTATAGGTAATCTGGTTCAAGCCCAGCTTCTCGGCCACTTGGGGACCCACCTGAGCCGTATCTCCGTCAATGGCCTGGCGTCCTCCGATAATAAGGTCTACATCGGGCATTACGTGCTTGATGGCAGTGGACAGCGCATAGCTGGTAGCCAGTGTGTCCGCTCCGGCAAAGGCACGGTCGGTGAGCAGATAACCTCCGTCTGCTCCGCGGTACATCGCTTCACGGATAACCTCAGCGGCCCGGCCGGGGCCCATTGTTATGATAATTACGGTACTACCCGGGCTCTGGTCCTTCAGGCGGAGTGCCTGCTCAAGGGCGTTCAGATCCTCGGGATTAAAAATCGCTGGTAATACAGAACGGTTCACGGTGCCTTCCGGAGTCATGGCATCGGGCCCTACATTGCGGGTGTCTGGTACTTGCTTGGCAAGCACAACAATTTTCAAACTCATTTTCTATTATGAATTAGTGTTAATATTGCACATTTAAGCTAAATCCGTGCAAAAATAAACATTTCCGCTGAAACAGCAAACTAAATGATGTATTTTTATTTCGTGCTCCCACATATTTTATATAACTTCGTGGTAGAATTATCAAGAAACACGAATCAAAATACCAATATGACAAACATCTTGAAAACAAATGAGAAAGACAGGATAGTAGTGGTTGGAAGCGCCAATATGGACATGGTTATATCGGCCGCCCATTTCCCCCAACCGGGAGAAACGCTTACCGGATACGGATTCATGACCAACCACGGCGGGAAAGGCGCAAACCAAGCGGTTGCCGCCGCGCGTCTTGGGGCTGACGTATCTTTTATCGGCAAGGTGGGCAATGACGATTTCGGCCGTGCCACCATTGAAATGATGCGTAAGGAAGGCATAGACGTAAGCGCCCTTACCGTTACCGAAGAGGCATCCACTGGCGTTGCTCTTATCACCACCATACCCAGCGGTGAGAATACCATTATAATTGAGCCCGGAGCCAATGCCAAACTGACGCCTGAAGACATTGACAATGCCGGGGACCTATTCTCCCGGGCAGCCATTGTACTGATGCAACTGGAAACGCCGGTGAACACACTGGCCAGGGCGGCAGCAATGGCCAAGCAACAGGGGGCTATCGTGGTGCTGAATCCGGCTCCGGCTCCGACAGAGCCACTTCCGGCAGAATTGTTGCAGAACGTGGACCTGCTTATCCCTAACGAAACGGAAGCGGCCACTATATCGGGTATGGCAGTGGAAACGGAAACTGACATCCCCGGAGCCATGGAAAAACTACAGGCTTTGGGCATACAGCGCGTCATCGTTACCCTGGGCAGCAAAGGAGCCTGCACCAGCATCGGCGGAAAACTGACGGCCGTACCTTCTGAAAAAGTGGAGGCGGTGGACACCACTGCGGCAGGCGACACCTTCTGCGGTGCCTTGTGTACGGCGCTGCTTCAGGGTAAGGAACTGACAGAGGCCATGCAATACGGATGCAAGGCCGCAGCCGTTTCGGTAACAAGGCGCGGGGCACAGATGTCCATGCCCTATAAGAATGAGATTGAAGATTAAACAAACAACACATTAAAAACAGATTTGAATTATGTTTATCGTTAACAGTTACGCGTTGGCCATCGCATTATGCGTGGTAACAATGCTTTGTTGGGGTTCTTGGGGAAATACACAGAAGTTGGCCGGTAAGACCTGGCGTTACGAACTGTTCTATTGGGACTATGTAATAGGCATTCTCATCTTCTCGCTCATTATGGGCTTTACGCTTGGCAGCATAGGCGAACAGGGAAGAAGCTTTGTGCCCGACCTCATGCAGGTTACTTCGGCCGGCATGCTCTCTGCCATCATCGGAGGTGTGGTCTTCAATCTTTCCAATATTCTGCTTTCCGCCTCCACGGCATTGGCCGGCTTGTCCGTCGCCTTTCCGTTAGGAGTGGGACTGGCTTTGGTCATTGGCGTCTTCAACACCTATTTCTTTGTAGGCGGCAATCAGGGCAATCCCATGCTCATCTTCGGCGGTGTAGCCCTAATCGTATTGGCGCTTGTCTTCAACGGCATTGCATCCGCCAAGCAGAACTCAGCCGCAGGCCAGTCTTCCTCGGCCAAGAAAGGTGTAATTCTGGCAATAGTGGCCGGTGTGCTTATGTCCACCTTCTACACGTTTGTGGCTTCGGCTATGGACATTGAGAATTTTGAGAATCCCGCTGCAGGAAAAGCCACACCCTACACCGCCTTCTTCCTCTTTGCCATCGGCATATTCCTGAGCAACTTCCTTTTCAACACCTTTGTAATGAAAAAACCGTTCGAAGGGAAACCGGTTAGCTACGGCGATTACTTCAAGGGCCGGCTCTCCACCCACCTTGTAGGCGTGCTGGGCGGATGCGTCTGGGGGTTGGGCACTGTCTTCAGCTACATTGCTGCGGGCAAGGCCGGCGCCTCCATCTCTTATGCCCTGGGGCAGGGCGCTCCCATGATTGCCGCGCTCTGGGGCGTATTTATCTGGAAGGAGTTCAAGGGCAGCAACAGCACAGTAAACACCCTGCTTACGCTGATGTTTATCCTCTTCATTACCGGACTGGGCATGATTGTGGCAGCCGGCAACTGACAATTGGAATGAAGGCATATTTATAATATTATATAATGTAAATGAGAATCTTTAAGACATTACAGATTGCCATTGCAACGTCTTTCTTGTGCGTTCCTGCTACGGCAAAGAACATCACCCTGACCAAGGATGCGTTGATGGACAAGATAAAGGGCGGCTGGGCAGGCCAGGTAATTGGCTGCACCTACGGCGGACCTACTGAGTTCAAATACAACAGCCGCATTATAGAAGACGACGTAAAGCTGCGCTGGGACAACGAACTGATAAAGGAATATTACGACAAGTGGCAGGGGCTGTATGACGATATCTATATGGACCTCACCTTTGTGCAGGTCTTCGAGGACAAGGGGCTTGACGCGCCTATCGAGGACTTCGCAAACGCATTTGCCCACGCTGGGTATCCGCTGTGGCACGCCAACCAGAGCGCACGCTATAATATAATGAACGGAATAATGCCCCCAGCCTCGGGCCATTGGCACAACAATCCGCACGCCGATGATATCGACTTCCAGATTGAAGCGGACTATGCCGGGCTGATGAGCCCCGGAATGCCCCAGGCTGCCCTGCACTACACGGACGGCATAGGCCACATGATGTGCCATGGCGACGGATGGTATGGCGGAGTATACGTCGCCACCATGTATTCCCTGGCCTTCGTGAAGAAGGACATCCAGCAAGTGGTGCGCGAGGGTCTGAAGGCTATTCCGGAACAGACATCGTACTACAAGTGTATGTCCGACGTAATCAGATGGTACGACGAGAACCCCACAAACTGGAAGGCTACATGGAAGTTGATACAGGACAAATGGGGAACGGCGGAGAACTGTCCTGACGGCCTATACAGCGAGTTCAACATCGACGCAAAAATCAACAGCGCCTATGTCATCATGGGACTGCTCTACGGCAACGGCGACTATACACAGACCATTCATGTGTCCACCCGCTGCGGTCAGGATTCCGACTGCAACCCCTCAACCGCAGCCGGTATTCTGGGCACGCTCATCGGCTACGAAAATATCCCCCTCACGTGGAAAAATTGTCTCCCTCCCGTGGAAAACCGGAATTTCGCCCATACAAGCATCTCACTGAAGAAGGCCTACGACCTCAGTTTCAAGCATGCGCTTGAGGTAATCAGCCGCAACGGCGGAAAGGTGGCAAAGGACAAGGTGCGCATTAAGCAACAGCCCGTAACCGCCGCCCGTTACGAGGAATCATTCGAGGGCATGGCCGCCTACAAGACCGTAGACCTGCAGAACAAGCCCATTGACAAGCTTGGCGAAATCTCATTCGAGGGATGCGGACTGGTTGTCCGTGGCAATCTGCAGGCAGACGATGCCAACTATGTAGGTATGGTGGATGTATACATCGACGGCCAGAAGGTAAAGACCATGAGTCTGCCTGCCGACGGGCACAAGCGTTCCAACGACCTGTACTGGAACTTCGGGCTGCAGGAAGGGAAGCATACGCTCAAGTTTGTACGCACGAACTGTCAGGACAATGTAAGGACAACCGTACATAACATGGTTTTGTATAAAAAGAAGCAGAAACAATAAGTCTGAATATTTAAGATGAAACTTATCAGTTGGAATGTGAACGGCCTGCGAGCCGTTGTGGGAAAAGACTTCAAGGAAACGTTTGCCCGGCTCGATGCCGACTTCTTCTGCCTACAGGAGACCAAACTGCAAGCCGGACAGATTGAGCTGGATTTCCCCGGATATACCGCCTATTGGAACTATGCCGAGAAGAAGGGATACAGCGGCACCGCCATCTTTACCAAACACACCCCTGTTTCCGTAACATACGGAATGGGCATTGAGGAGCACGACCATGAAGGCCGCATAATCACGCTGGAGACGGAGAAATTCTTCCTGGTCACCGTTTATACGCCTAACAGCCAGGACGAGCTGAAAAGGCTTGACTACCGCATGAAGTGGGAAGACGACTTCCGCGCCTATCTGCTATCGCTTGACCAGAAGAAGCCCGTCATAGTCTGCGGCGACCTGAACGTGGCGCATCAGGAGATTGATCTGAAGAACCCCAAGACCAACCGCCGCAATGCTGGATTCACGGATGAGGAGCGCGAGAAGATGACCACCCTGCTCCAGAGCGGTTTTGTAGACACCTTCCGCCATTTCTATCCCGACTTGACCGATGTCTACAGTTGGTGGAGCTACCGTTTCAAGGCGCGCGAGAAGAACACAGGCTGGCGTATCGACTACTTCCTCGCCTCGGAACGCATCGTCCCCAACCTTTCCGGCGCAAAGATTCATTCGGACATATTCGGCAGCGACCACTGCCCGGTGGAACTGACATTAGGAATGTTCTAAAGATTCTGGATTTATTTCAAGATATTGCTGTCCGGTAAAAATCATGAAGCGTTTCAAAAACAACATTTCCCCGGACAGCCGATAATTCCCTTTTAAAGAGGGTTTGTCGGTAGCAAAAAACAACATTGTAAGGCACAGAAGCAAGTTTAGTGGACAGCAATATCTCAGAAAATTCCTAAGTTAAACAGCACTATTCTATTATTTCCCAGAAACCACCTTTGTCAGGTCCTACACGACGGAGATACTTATTTCGCATTGCTTTAATATTGTTACTGATAGCAGTAACACTAATACCGATAGAGTCAGCCAATTCTGATTGAGAAATATATGGATTACAAGCGATTAAGCGCAATATGGCGATTCTGTTTTCAGTTAACTTATCTCCGTTTCCTGTTGCCTTTTCTATCAACTTTTCTATCAACCTATCCGTGTTTTCTATCAACTTTTCTGTTACCCCATCTCTATTTTCTACCAACTTTTCTGTTACCCTTGGGACAGAAATCTTCAAAATGAAATCATCGGTATGGAATGAAAGAGGCGCCGCACCATTCACTTCCAATTCACGATACATACGGTCAACACCCTCGCCATACTCCTTGACATAATGGTAAGTCTTTAAGAATGCTGCAATCTTTGGATTACGCGAAAAATGGGTGCTGCGAATATTAGATGGTCTTACCATTCCAGGTAGCTTTCCTGGACTTTCAAATACGATACGATCATCAAACATTTTAATTTGAATCTCTGTGCCCTTTATATTATAGGCTCTATGGCAACAGGCATTCACAACCATTTCTTGGATAACAAATTTGGGATAGTCTCTGCGTGTTATAAACTTACCTGATTGCTCCAAATAAGTATGTTCTGCGACTTGTGTTTCCAGATACTCAACAGTCTTCTCCACCTGCTCCAAGATTGTGCCTTCAAAGACAACATCCTTAATGACATTCATTTCGGCACCAACTTTCTCTTCAACTCCATTAAAGCGTATAAAGCGTGTACGAGCGCGAGGTAGATAGCTCTGAGGTTTCTTTCCGAACAACAACATACAAGCGACACTAACAACCTCTTCTCCAGTCTTGTCGGTGGTTACGAAATGGTTGTTCTCTCGCAAATACTCCATTGGAGATTTACTGTATCCAAGCAGATTCACATACTTAGCCACAACATCCATATTCAGGTCATTAACCGTTGCTCCATAAACAGCAGTATCTTCAAAAAAGCGTTCACCTTTGTCATACATCAATTGCACGCGTTCATCAAATGTCAGTTTACGACTCTTGTCGCCAACTCGCATGAAAGCTTCGTCTGCCTGATTGGTATGAAGACTAGAGCTGGCAGGAATATGCATCAATAAAATGCGATTTTTATTACCATCCTTATCCGTACAAGGTTCATAAGTGCATGAAACAGAAATTGACGGGTTACAAAAATCAAACGGAACGCGTAATAAATCGTTCAGCTTTTGGGTATCTTGGTCTACGCCTTCAATTGTTCGCGTCTTGTCAGATACGCCAATAGCGATCACACCACCATCTGCATTGGCAAATGCTACAATTGGAATTGCCAATGCTTTGGGATCTATTTGAATGCTTTTGCAATCAAATGTCTGATCTTCTTTGCGGTTGTGTATTTCTTGTATGGTCATATTGCAATGGTAGTGTTCTGTTTTGTGTGTCTGTAGCTATAAGTTCCAAGCCTGTAAACTTTGGATATCGTTGCAAAGTTAGTTAATAAATTTAATAATCCTCATAAATTCTATTGTTTTTTAATCGCCCTAAATAAGTAAAGATGCGGAACGGCAACCCTCACCACCGATCCGCATCTTCTAGATGTCCATTCATTGAACAACATTCGTTAATCGTTCATTATCAACATAAAGGGGTTTTTATCTTGTCAACACCTTTTGTCCGTCAATGACATGGACGCCTTTTTTCGCTTTAGCAACCTTTTGTCCTTTAAGGTTATAGATGCCATTTGTTCGTTGCTCTTTGGCTACTTGCTGAATGCCTGTGGCGTTTTCAAAACCGCCACCATTGTTCGGAATAACAGTTCCACGCTCGGCATTGAGGACTGGATAGGCGTCCTCACCCAGTTTCTGGAACCATGTAATGGTGCTTTGGTCACCATTCAACTTATAGCACAATTCACCAGTAGGCGCTTCAGCTATGGCTTCTTCGCCCCAATAACAGTTCTCAAAGATAGACTCTCTGGAATCAGGCTCATGATGCAATGTCCCATAGGTGGTATAACAGTTGGTTACAACCGACCCTGAAGTAATCAGACCAAACAAACCCGAACCGTTTCTGTGATTATAGCTGCAAATACAATTATCCGTATTAATATTTCCAGTAGTGAAGCAGTTTGTGATTTTAGAGTTCACTGCACATCCACCAAGAACACCGGCACGAAGCGCATTGGAGTTCTTTAATGTCGCATTCACGATGCCAAGGTTCTGGACTATTGCACCATCTATTCGTCCGAACAGCCCTGTTTCCGCTTCAACATCATCCTTTTCGATTCTCAGGTTATAGATTACATGGCCTTGTCCATCGAATATGCCATTGAAATATAACTCAGGACCCTTAAGCCAAAGATAATGCTTACCGATTGGAGGGAAATAACTAATGCCATTCATGTCAATATCTGCTGTCAAACGAATCTTGAGATCAGACTTACCACCATTTACAAGTTCAGAAATATACAGAAGTTGTTCGGGGGTACTGACCTCGTACCAACCATCCACAACTTGTATAAAATTTGGGTCAGGCTTTCTGCATAAGGTACAAATACCAGCCACTATATTGTGTTCGTGATTCATATTCCAGTTGTGTTCTCCTTCTACAATTTGACCGGAGTGAGAGTGGAGCTTATACTTCACACCCCAATTCTTTGGGAATGCGGGTAACCGGTAGTCTTTCCCATTCCATGTCTGAAGCACCATGTCTTGTAGTATCATCATTAAGCTGGCTCCATGATCCTGATCTGGTGTCCAATCGAAGTTTGGTCCCCAGATTGCCTTAAAGCGGAAATTGGGATGGCTGTTCTTTGTGTGGGCATCCAACTGACGCACAGCCTCATCAGTGAGTCCCAATCGGGCTGCTTGCTGACCGTCTTGCGTCCAACCGTTATCTGATTTAGTCTCACGGTCCCAATAAGAATCAATACCTATTTGCAAATTGTCCGTGCTAATATTACACAAATGGAAAGGGAAGATTGGGTAAAGGCGTGGATTTTCCACATTATTACGCTGTGGATTGAATAGCTCTGCAGGAGCAAACTGTGTCTTGCCATTCAGTTCCATTGTGGGCAATTCAGGAATAATATCATTCAATTCTTTCCATAGCGCAATGTCTTCGGGAGTGCTTAAGTTCTTCGGAAGCGCAAGAAGTCGGGGCATTATGTCACGCATACCAGCTACGGTAGGCATATCATTTCTCATTATGTCATCGTACCAATAGGTTTCCAATGCTTGCGTAGGACTGATTAGTAATTTTTGGTTTTCATCGATACCATAGAAGTTTTTGTAAAACTTCAGCATCTCACGGGCATATGGGACGAGCCGGCTGCTCACAAACTCTGTATCTTGGGTATAATCATAGTAGTCCAACATCAGCGAAATCATCTCCACACTTGAAACCCAATGGTAACGAATGTAAGGACAGTTTGCAAACTTGTTACCAGACTCGCCCGGGGAAGTATAGTCCAAATAACTGTATGTTCCAAATACGGTGGTTATTTCGGGACTTAATGCTCCATCAACACCTGCCAGTGATTTTGCAAGCGCTTTCATCATAGGCAGGATACGGAAATAATGTTCAAAAAGCGGCTTCATCATATCATAGTCTCCGCTTTTTAGCATAGGGTGGTAGTTCAAGCGGGTATTCTGCCACCAGAAGTCACCACCCCATCTACGGTAGTCTGGTGAAGGATTCTCTCCAGCATCAGTCAACTTAGGGTCTACGGTAAAGATGGAACCATTAAATTTGATGGGATAATTCCCTCTGCCGCCGCAAGCCTGTATCCAGCGTTGCAAAATATAAGACGAGTTGATACGGAAACTCTGTTCTTCATCACATGTCTGCACATAGATATAGCTACGGTTCCAGAATTCTTTCCAGAAACGGGCGGTACGTTCCATGGCTTCAGCAGCCGGTGCGGGTGATGCGGTCAGTTTCCGCATCTCATCCACGCGCTTGGATGCATTGTGAAAGATACCGCTGAAGGTCGGGATGCGAATTTCAATGTCCTTTGTAGGTGCAGAGGTACGCAATTCCTGGTTACTGACCTTTTTAAAACCTGTTCCCTCTATACGATAACCGAAACATCGGTTTTTGAATGGGTCGTAAGAGGCACGGTTGTCAATCTGAATCTCTTGCAAATCAAGGATTGCATTGTAGGACGATTGGCTGTTGTGATGATACACCATGATGGCGTCTTTCTCGCGCAAAATATGGTCCGGGAAAATTTTAAACAATTGTTGGTCTGGGCAATTACCGATGGAGCGCAGCCAATTGGCGGACTCCTCTTTTGTACGCCACACTTCGGCTTTTATGTTTGCTTGTATGGGTTCCT
This sequence comes from Bacteroidaceae bacterium, assembly GCA_017935785.1. Taxonomy (GTDB): domain Bacteria; phylum Bacteroidota; class Bacteroidia; order Bacteroidales; family Bacteroidaceae; genus Physcousia. The sequence goes on along the minus strand of JAGBGU010000035.1, from coordinate 15,893 downwards.
GTGCAGTACCGCTCAAATATAGAGTGTTGGCATCGCTGTCAATGAAAAAGTTGAGGTCTATTCCTGCACCGCGCAAATTGATGCGTCCGTTTTCCAAGTCCAATGTCTGACGGAAATCGTTGGCAGAAGTGATGGCCGGTTGGGTACTTATGCGTACTCGACCTAACTTATACAATTCGCCAGTCTCGCTCCAGGCATCAGTACGCGAAATATAGAATACCATATCACCGGATGGTTCCACCCAGAAATTGGCTCCCGTCTCTCCATTTCCGATGGGCATACTGCCTGCAGCATTTTCGGAAGGACTGTCCCACACAACATTATAATCACTCACATTTGGTTCCTCCGAACATGAGCAGGAGGTTGGCATAAAACTTCCTATGACAAATAAAACCATGGAAGCAAGTTCAAAAAATCTTTTTCTCATATTATCGTATCTGTATTGTTTCATATAAAACAGTATGGTAGCGCCTTTTTACTCATGCGCTACCATACTTACTTATATATCATTACTTTACAAAAACTTTTTTACCATCAATGATGTAGATTCCCTTCGTTACTTTCTGCACCTTTTGTCCCATGAGGTTGAAAATATGGCCAGTCTGTTTCTTTTCGGCAATCTGCTTAATACCGGTGGCGTTTTCGTAGTTGCCATCTTTGTTCGGAATGACTGTTCCGCGCTCAGCATTGAGGACAGGATAGGCATCCTCTCCCAGTTTCTGGAACCATGTAATGGTGCTCTGATCACCGTTCAGTTTGTAACATAGCTCACCAGTAGGCGCTCCCGAAACAGCTTCTTCACCCCAATAACAATTCTTAATGATAACATCAGAGGCTCCTACACCATCACCCATTACTTCGTAAGTGGTATAACTGTTTGTAATAGTCGTTCCAGAGGTTATCAAGCCGATTAATCCAGATCCATTTCGGTGATTGAATCTGCAAATGCACTCTTCCATATTTATTTCACCAGCAGTGAAGCAGTTTATAATTTTTGAGCTGAGGGCACATGCGGCAAGTACGCCAGCACGGAGCGCATTAGAGTTCTTTAAAGTAGCATTCACAATACCCACATTCTGGATGGTTGCACCGTTGAGACGACCGAACAAACCGGTTTCAGCTCCAGCATCATCTTTATTAATACTCAAGTTATAGATAATGTGTCCCTGTCCGTCAAAGGTTCCGCTGAAGTACAATGTTGGGCCTTCGGGATAATATTGCTTACCTATTGGGGGGAAGTAACTTATATCACTCATGTCAAGGTCGGCGGTCAGACGGAACTTGATGTCATGCTTTCCGCTGTTAACAAGTTCAGAAATGTACAAGAGCTGTTCAGCGGTTCCCACCTCATACCAACCATCCACAATCGGTAAAAGATCCGGATTAGGCTGTCCGCACTCTGAACAGATGCCTTCCACATAATGGTGGGGAGGTATCGGAGTGGCCGCATCCTTGTCGTTTGTGAAGGACACCTCGTCAGAAAGAACCGTACCATCACATTTAATCTCACCTATGGCATACACTTGCTTGTGCGTACTGTCAAAAATCGGATAGACATCCTCCTCAATAGTCTGATACCACAAAATGTTCTGCTGGTTACCGTTCAGTCTATAGCACAGTTCACCAGTGGGAGCCATATTGGTCACATCCTCGGCCCAGTAACTGTTCTGAACACTTGATTCAAGTAAATTTACTCCATCAGGCACTGCCCCGTAAGTGGTATAGCTGTTGGATATTACAGAACCTGAAGAAGAAAGACCAACCAGACCGTCACCATTTCTACGCTCAAAGCTGCAAATACACTCTTCCATATTTATCTCGCCTGCAGTGAAGCAATTGTTGATGGTTGAACCTACGGCACAAGCGGCAAGTACCCCAGCACGGAGTGCATTAGAGTTCTTTAAAGTAGCATTTACAATACCTACATTCTGGATTGTTGCTCCGTTGAGACGACCAAACAATCCGGTCTCGGCTCCAGCATCATCCATTTCTATTCTCAGATTATTAATGACATGGAACTGTCCGTCAAATACACCACTGAAGTACATTGTCGGACCCACGGGGTAATATTGCTTACCGATTGGAGGGAAGTAGCTTATGCCACCCAAGTCTATATCAGTTGTTAAACGTACATTGATATCATGCTTGCCACTATTCACAAGGTATGAAATGTACCAGAGTTGTGCCGGAGTGGCCACTTCGTACCAATTGTCCACGACCTGAGGTACAAAACTGAGTTTTGGAAGCAGTGCCATTGTTTTGTCATGGTCAAGAGTGCCATTCTCGTAATCCGTCCAGGCTGCATCTGAGAGAGCAAGCACCTCGTCATTTTCTTCATCACTGATAAAATCAGGATACAATTCGGAAGTCACAGATACAAAGTCTTCAACATTGCTAATGGTCTCAATGTATTTTCTTTTACTAGTATAGATGTCCTTAAAAGTCTGGGAGAATTTCTCCACCACGGCATACTTGGCTTCGGGAGTGGTGGCAGCCTCGGCCTCAGCAATCTCAGCGGTCAGTTCTTCACGCAAGGCATTGCTGAAGTTAGGGGACTTGGAATAATATGTATCTGAACTAAAACTATACTTGTTGAGCAAGGTGTTCGCACGTTCAATCTGACCGGCAAGTACGGTGTTCAGCTGCTCGTCTGCCTGCTCCATGGAACCCAGGTAGGTAAGGCGAATATTTGCCCAACCCGTCCAATCGCTACCATACTTGGAACCAGGGTTGTTCACACCAATGGTGAGCTTACCGTCTGTTACATTGGCAACCATATAACATTTGCTACGGCCTGCTGCGGCAGCAATGGCGATACTTGGCGAACCATGAATAGCATATCCGATGGTTTCGCCGTTATCATCCGCCACTGGTTGATCGGTATCTTTGGATGGGATAGAAAGATTGCAGTTCACACCGTCTATTGCTTCATCAATAGGCATATAAGTCTCGTAGACTGTGGGGATATACACACAGTTTTCGTTTAAATAGATATAGGCATTATAAGCATAGCTCATCGGATCGTTACTGGGACGATAAGCTGCAGTCATGGATACCAAATATGTTCCGTTCTTCAGGTCTTTGATGGTCTGTTCCATCTTGCCGTCTGTATTCCACGCCTCGCAACCAACAATGTCTACGCTCTCATAATAATAGGAACCGTTGCCAAAACCATTATTCCATCCGTTCCAACCATCCTTGAAGTCAGCATTCACCAATAATTTTGTGATATCTGTACCTGCAGCATAGTCTGCTGCAATAGCATTATCAAGCATAGCCTGGAGTTTAGTGGTCTCTGCCTGAATTTCAGCCGTTGTCAGTGTATGGTTATCCATTATATAAACATACGAACCGTTTTCAAAATCATCATTAGGTTCTACATCGTCTAACAAATAACTGATTAGTTGGTCTCGTAATTCACCCTGGAAACCTCCATTTTCTTCAAGATAGGCTTTAACCTCGTCAGCTTTCTGTTTATAGGCAGCATAAGCATCCATAGACTCTTGGAGTTTCTTCTTAAGAGATATGTAGTCACTATACGCTGCATAGAATTCATCCTTGCCAGAGGAACTGGAAAGACCTTCAATTGCTGCTATACATTCATCAAGAATAGCTTGTGTAGCCACAGTCCCTTCGATAAAAGCAAGTTCAATCTCTAAAATAATCTCCTTAAAATCATTGAAATCTGCATCTGCGGGGAAACTTGCATAAGAGCTATCACCAGTAACATAAACAATGCCGTGCGTACTATCAAGAACGGGAAACTCATCTTCTCCAATAGTCTGATACCAATTAGGATTGATAAAGGAACTATTATTCAACTTATAGCAAAGCTCACCTGTACGAACCATTTTGGTTACGTTCTCTCCCCAATAGCAATTTTCAAATTTAATATCTGGCGCATAATCATTTCCTAATGTACCATAGGTGGTGTAACAATTGGTTAATATTGAACCTGTGAAAACAAGTCCAAACAGGCCGTCACCATTTCTGGAATCATAACTGCAAATACAATCATCCATATTTATCTCACCTGTGGTGAAGCAGTTGATAACATTAGAATTGATGGATGAACCGCCAAGTACACCGGCACGAAGTGCTGATGGATTTTTAAAGGTTGCGTTTACAATTCCTAGATTCTTTACGGTTGCGTTTTCAATACGGCCAAACAAACCGGTTTCGGCACCTGGGTCATCTTTATCAATATTCAGATTATAGATGATGTGACCCTGGCCATCGAATACACCATTGAAGGACAGGGTTGGACCTTGCGGATAATATTGCTTACCAATTGGAGGGAAATAACTGATGCCACTCAAATCAATATCGGCAGTAAGACGTACTTTGATGTCAAACTTGCCACTGTTTACAAGTGCTGAAATATACAAAAGTTGTTCGGGGTTGCTTACCTCATACCAACCGTCTACAAGTTGCGCATAACCTGGGTCGGAATTTCCACATTCTGTACATACCCCTTCTATATAATTGTGGGGTGGTATGGAAGAAGCTACTTCTTTATCGTTGGTGTAAGAAACCTCCCCTGAAAGAAATGTTCCGTCACATTTTATATTGCCAATAACATATATTTGTTTGTGGGTATTGTCTAAAATAGGAAAGGTGTCCTCAACAAGAGTCTGATACCATACAATATTATTTTGGTCGCCGTTCAATTTGTAGCACAGTTCGCCAGTGGAAACTCCAGCAATGGCTTTCTCTCCCCAATAGCAATTTTCAAATTTAATATCTGGCGCATAATCATTTCCTAATGTACCATAGGTGGTGTAACAATTGGTTAATATTGAACCAGTGAAAACAAGTCCAAACAGGCCGTCGCCATTTCTGGAATCATAACTGCAAATACAATCACCCATATTTATCTCACCTGTGGTGAAGCAGTTGATAACATTAGAATTGATGGATGAACCGCCAAGTACACCGGCACGAAGTGCTGATGGATTTTTAAAGGTAGCGTTTACAATTCCTAGATTCTTTACAGTTGCATTTTCAATACGACCAAACAAGCCGGTTTCGGCTCCTGGGTCATCTTTATCAATTTTCAGATTATAGATAATGTGACCTTGGCCATCGAATACTCCATTGAAGGACAGGGCTGGACCTTGCGGATAATATTGTTTGCCAATTGGAGGAAAATAGCTGATGGCTGACAAATCAATGTCGGCAGTCAAGACTGCATTGGCGGCATATTCGCCTCCGTTTACCAACTCTGAGAAGGCTACCAGATCATCAGCGGTACCAATCTGATAGACACCATCCTTTTGATCTAAAGCCTTTAATCCGCTTCCCCACAAAAGCAGGAGGAACAGCATCATTAAAATCTTGTAAGTTTTTGTCATAATACTTGAAATTTATGTTAATATTGATTTAATAATTTGACATTTTTGATTTAAAGAATCCTGATAAATTGGCATAATTTTACCTTATCTAATTGCAATATTACTAAGTAAATGGCTTGAAAGTGGTCTAAAAAATGATATTTTGATGTCACTTTTTGATATAACAAGGTTTTCTTGTATCTTTGCAAGGAATAATTATAAAAAGAAGGAAAATATGAGGATGGTAAAATACCTATTGTCGCATCAGTCTGATTATAGTTGGGGCATCAGTACCAGCACAGTTGGATTGCAGGAGGTTCCCCCCGGCGTACGCTATCCTTATGGAGAGCATTCCATGAGCTATATGTTTTCAACGGAAAGAGGAAGAGTCTTGTTAAATGAAATACATATTCTATATCTATTGAAAGGACGAGGATGGTTTGTTTCCGACCATTGTCCCAAAACCCAAATACAAGCAGGCGATGTTGTGATTCTATTTCCAAATGAATGGCATAACTATGCTCCCGATAAAGACTCCGGGTGGGAAGAAGCCTGGATAGGCTTTTCCGGTGACTTTGTACAGCGTATCATCAAGGAAAATTTCTTTGATATTTCATATCCTATTGTAAATGTCGGAATTAGAATAACTTTGTACGATGCCATAAAAAATGCCTGCAAAATTGCCCAAGATGAACGTCCAGCCTATCAACAACAACTTGCAGGATATATTTTTCTCGTAGTCAGTTCCATATATGCATATAGCAAACAGGCTCCATTTATAGACAGCCCCGATTCGGAGTGCATCAACACCGCACAAAAATTCATGAGAGAGCATACTTCAAAAAACTTGAGAATGGAAGATGTGGCAAAGCATGCGGGTATGGGCTACTCCAAATTCCGAAAGTTGTTCCGTGACTATACCGGTTTTTCACCACAACAGTATTTCTTGAATCTAAAATTGGAAGAATCGAAAGATTTACTGCTCAACACGAGTCTTTCATCCAAAGAGATTGCATACCGGTTAGGTTTTGATACCGCAACCTACTTCAACCGCATCTTTCGCCAACACTATAAGCAAACACCTATAGAATTTCGCAATTCTGTACATAAAGAGTATAATGTATAAGTGAAATCTATATAAAAATTTCAAAGTGTTATGACAACAAATACATTCTTATTCTGTGCTGTCCATTCAAACAAACTGACTGAGCCATTTTTAGGTCTGAATACCCCCGATTTTTACATCACGATGTAAATGGATTTACTCTTCTATGTAAACGCATTTACCTCACTATGTAAATCCATTTACACTTAAAGGTAAATCCGTTTACATTTCAATGCGCCGGAATTGTAAACGCATCTTGTTGTGTGTTAACGTTTAATGCGGCTTTTCGTGTTAGCGTACAAAAGATGAATTTTGGCAAATAAGATGTAATTAGGGGGCAAACGTGAGGGACGTCCTAAAAAAATTCTTGATTCTATAAGCTGTTTAAATTTCAAAAAGTTACTCTACAAACAGATCGTCAAGCACAACTTCGCTTTGTACATTTCCACTATATATATATTTTTCTTTAAGCCATAAGTGGTTACGATTCTTTGTCGGCAACTCATTTTTTTGTACTTACCGATAAAGAATCGCATACTCTCATAAAGTTTGCTTATGCTATGCGTATCTTATGAAGCAATTCTGCCAAAACTCATGCCGGGCGGGACAAACAAATAGGGCAGGAAGGGCCAGATTGGCCTCCTACCCGATTTCTGCAAATCATTCGTTCAGGCTGCGCCGATTATCCCCTCAGTTTTCTGATATGGTCCAACACCTCGTCCAGCCGTCTGCGGTTCACACGCCGCTTGTACAGGCCGAACACTATGCCTACGCCCAGGGTTGCAAGCGTTACTGCCATAATGGAAAGCCTGCTTTCGCTGCCGCCGGACACTACAATCGTCCACGCCACCAACACCATCATTGGAAGAAGCAGAATCCTGTTTGCCGATTCTACCAGATGCTTGTGACGGGCAATGCTCTCGGCAGCCTGGCTCATGCTCATCGAGGGCAGGTTCTTAATGTCGAGCGCCCGGTAGGATCTCCGGTACAGCCAGAATTCCAATGCTGCCGTACCGACCATGAACCACAGGTATCCCCAATAGCGCCAGCCCATATAGCCGTAGTGCGGATACATTACCAGGAAAATGACGGGGATACAGCACAGGATACGGAAGCGATGGCGGTACCAGCTATCTATGTGCGAAAGTTTTTTCTCCATGGACGAGCGCAGGATGTCCTCGTTTATGATAAGCTGTTTTTCAAGCTTCTCGTCTATCAGTCTGAACTGCTCCTTCATCTGCTGCAATTCTGAAAGGTCAATAACTTCTTGTGTCATCATCTTCGTAAGTTTTTACTTGTTAGACATTGATTTCAACTGCTCTTTGATACGGAACAAACGGGAAGTAACGTTCGGCACGGAAATGCCCACCACATCCGCTATGTCCTGATAGCTCATATTCTCCAGCCACAGCAGGATTATGGCGCGGTCAAAGACATCGAGGCGGTTAATCCTGTCGTATAGCATACGGATCTGCCTGCTGTTCGTGTCCTCATCGTTGTACAGGTCAATGTCAACGGAAAGCGGGACCGTCTGTATGCGGCTCTTCTTCTTTCGCTCCTGATTGCTGCAAGTGTTCAGACTCACGCGCCATATCCACGTCTTCAAACTACTCTCTCCACGGTAGGCCGGGAATCCCCGCCACAGGTTTATCAGTATCTCCTGGTAAAGGTCGTTCACCTCTTCCGTGTCTTTGGAGAAGAAATAGCAGACCGTATAGATGGTTTTGCGGTATTCCTTCACCATTTTTGTGAATTGCAATTCTATATTTTCCATTTGTCCGTTTATTGGTCTCTACTTACTTGGACACGCGCCTTTCACATTCCTTTCAAAATTTATCAAAAAAAAAATGCACTATGGTGCGCGGGCAATCGCACCATAGTGCATCGGACATCGCATGCCGTTGCAAAGGGCATCGCACCGGCATGCGTTTTTGCCGTTACTGCCTTACCTCGGCTACGGCACTTTTATGAGCCGGCAGCGGAACAAGGCAACGCGAGCAGGCATTGCCGTTTGCATCGCGGCCTACAATGGCGTCATAGCTTTTTCCGCCCACTGTTATCTGGGGATGCTCGCCCATGAAGGCCGCTTCCCACATCAGGTCCTCATCCGTATTGTTATCTATCTGTGTGGTCAGATTGTTGTGCGCCACGGATATGTAACCGCCAAACATGGGCACGTTCCGTATGGCAGACTTGCCGGCAGCATCCTTCAGACGCGAGCAGGTGGTAATCTGCTTCTTGCTGAACGAAGGCCTTATGCCCATCGCCCCGCATACAATGCCTTCGACCACACCAAAGGATACCTCGGGATATTCCGAACGTTTCATCTTGGGAAGGGCTATAAGATGGCGGTACGCTTCGTCGGCATAGCCATATTTATACAGGAAGGCGGGGAAGGCGGAAAGATTCTCCACGTTCCACTCTATGTTCAGGATGTCCTTGACCAGTGCGCGGATGCGCTCCGGATTGTCCGTTACGCCGAACCACAGCACAAAGGGCGCGCCCTCGCCGCGCTTGAACTCGCCGGCCTCGGTCCAGAAAGTGTTGTAGCGGTTGTGCTCCGCATCCCAGAACCTTTCTTCTACAATCTGCCTGTACAGCTGAGCCTTGGCACGGGCTTCCTTGGCTTTCACATCATCTCCATTCATCTGCATCATCTCCGCATAGGCATTGAAACCGGCATACATGGTGGAGAGCAGGTCTATGCTCATGACTATTCCGGGGAAGTTCTCGGCATAGGATGACAGTCCCCTGCAACGATGGAAAGACTTGTTGATGTCAAAATCAGCCGCCTTGTTCATGTAGCGTACGCGCCCGAACGCCTTCTCGGGCTGCAGCTCCCACCGTTCCACATAATCTGTAACGGTGCGGTCGTAGAAGTTCACCATCTCCCCGTTCTCCAGATAGTCCGCGTCGCCGGTCCACTCATACATCTTCAGACAGGCCTGCATCACATCAAAATTGGCATTCAGGTTGTACCAGAAGGAGCTGTCGTTCTCGTAATCCGCCGGAGCCGGTTTGTTATAACGGTTAATCTCCCAATAGGAACACCAGTCCTTGGCCTCGCTGATGTTCTCGGCAAAACGGTGGAACATGTTCTTGTTGTGCTGCGTCATTCCCAAGATTTGGCCGCCCACGCACTGGTGCGAAACGTCTCTCATGCAAAAGGCCTCTCTCATGGGCAGTGACGCTTCGTACCAATAGCCCACCGCATCATCGCCCTCGTGCGCATAAAGCCATGCCATAGCCTTGGCCCAATTGAACGTCTTCTCCAAATCTCTGTCTGCGGATGTGAACACCGCCACTTCCGACATGGACATAGCTTCCACTGTCTCTGTCTTTGTGCTATGGGTACAAGCCGCAAGCGCCAAAGACAATCCTAAAAATAAATGTTTCATGCTTCTCATATCTTATTTGCTTTATTGTCGCCCGACAAACTTTACAGCACAAAGGTACGATTAAGTGAGAGAAAAACCAAACTCGTTTGAGATTTTCCGATCGGAAGTACAGGATGAAGGGAATTTATACCTAATAGATATATATTCATCCCCTAATGATTGCCAAACGAATGTAAAGGGACGTAAAGGGACGTAAGCAGCGAGGGTGCACCATGCGGCACACCCTCGCTCTGAACAGTATATCAAATCACAATGAAAAAGGTTATTCGTTCAAATCCACCACGAAACTTACCTTGCGTCCGCTGGGCGTAAGAGCCTTTATCCATAAAGTGCGGTCTGTACTCTGGCTGGCCCGCTTAACGGCTTCTTCCCAATCCTCAACTGTATTCAGTTTGGCATCGTTTACCTGGATGAAGATGGTGCCCTTGTCCACGCCTGCCTCCTGCAACTTGCCACGGCGGATATTGTTTACCACCAGTCCGTAAGGTATGCGAAGCAATTGCTTGTCCTTGTCTGTGAGCGGTTTTAGCTGTACGCCCATGTCGTCCATGTCCACTTCTTCCATCACCTTGGTTCCGCCCTGGGCATTGCGCAGAGTGACATCGGTCTTCTGGCTTTTCTTGTTGCGGATATAGGTCACGCTAACCTTATCACCGGGTCGGTGCTGTGCTATTTCCTCTTGCAGACGGCTCATCTTGTCAGTGTCCTTGCCCGCCAGCTTTACTATTACATCGCCCTTTTGCAATCCTGCTTCCTGGGCAGCGCTGCCGTCTGTTACCTGATCAATGTATACACCGCTAACGGTTCCCAGGTCCACCTCGTTGCCCTTGGCCTTCTCCATGTCAATGTAATTGCCCACATCCGTTCCTTGCACGCCCAGCACGGCACGCTGTACGGTTCCGTATGCCTTCAGGTCGGCAACCACCTTATTCATGATAGTGGTGGGGATGGCAAAACCATATCCGCTATAGCTGCCGGTCTGGCTGTATATCATGGCATTGATGCCGACAAGCTCGCCACGTTCGTTCACAAGCGCACCGCCGCTGTTACCGGAATTGATGGCTGCATCGGTCTGGATAAAGCTTTCTATACCGTTGGCTCCCAATGAACGGGCCTTTGCGCTTACCACTCCGGCGGTAACTGTACTGGTAAGATTGAAAGGATTGCCTACGGCCAGCACCCATTGGCCCAGTTTCAGTTCGTCGCTGTTACCGATGGGAATGGTGGGAAGGTCTTTCCCCTCAATCTTTATGAGGGCAAGGTCGGTATTCTCGTCACAACCAATTATACGGCCTTTGAACTCGCGGTTGTCATTCAGTTTTACATCTATCACGTCTGCATTACCCACAACATGATTGTTGGTGACGATATATCCATCTGCGCTGATTATCACACCGCTTCCGGCACCGTGGCGGTCCGGCGACTTATATTCGCGCTGCTGTGGCGGCATTTGTCCCTGTCCGAAGAATTCTCCGAAGAACTCGGCAAAGGGATCGCGAACCTGAACGCGCTGGGTCTTTCCGTTCTGGGTAACCTTGATATACACCACTGCATTAACCGAAGATTCTGCAGCAGCAGTAAGATCTACAAGCCCTCCAGTAACGGCGGGTGCCGGTGCGGCTACTGTCTTGGGCGTTTCCGCGATCTCTGCAGGAGGAGTCTGGGTACGAATTACAGTTGCTGTTACTGCACTGCTGGCAAAGATTAGTGCGGCTAAGCCAAGCCATTTAGTTGTCTGTTTCATAACCTTATTTTTTTTATTTGTTAATATTACATTTTATCATTATACGTCTTTTATACTGCAAATATAGAGCAACTTTGTGGATTATCAGTCTAAAAGTGACTTTTTTTCCTATTATTTAACAGTGCGCACATATAGATTAACTATTGTTAAAATTGCGGAGACAGAAATTTCACATTCGTTTACGATAGATTTCCTTTTTACGGACAGTTTGTCATAAGGATACATACCCAACATTTCTGACATTTTTTCTGTTTCATCTGCCTTTGGCCACTTTATCTGTCCTATTCATGCTTATATTTCAACATTTCTTCGTAACTTTGCCAACGACCAGCAGTAGACCGGCTTGTCGCTGGCCATTTATGGCAAGAGGAAAGTCCGGGCAACGCAGGACATCCCGCTTCCTAACGAGAAGAGATTCGCGAGGGTCTGATAATGCAGAAGAAAATAACCGCCCCGAGCTTAGGGGTAAGGGTGAGAAGGTGGGGTAAGAGCCTACCAGGCCGGTGGTGACATCGGTGCTGTGCATTCCGGGAGTTGAAAGTTCATGTATACCGGCGAACAAAAAGAGAAGGCGGTCCGTCTGAGCCGGAGGGTAGAACGATAGAGGCTCGTGGCGACACGGGTCGTAGATAAATGACAGGCATCTGTGCAGACGTACGGAAACAGAACCCGGCTTACAGGCCTGCTGCTGGTTTTTTTACAATATATATTTAGCTGTTCATGATAAAGCTTGACAAACTGGAACTTATATGGAACATCAATGAAACGTCCCTGGGCAAAGGACGAAAATGGCTGTACCATATACTAAAATTCCTGATCATTATCATAGAAAGCTTTACCAAGGGCAACCTGATGAACTATGCCTCGGCACTAACCTACTCCAGCATGATGGCTGCCGTTCCGGTTCTTGCCATCGTGTTTGCCGTGGCACGCGGCTTTGGTTTTGGCGAACTTATCGAGGATAATGTACGCGAATCATTACAGATGAACCCCGGCATTACGGACCATATCCTTGAGTTCATTGACTCGTATCTTCAGAACACACATAGCGGCGTGTTCATCGGTGTGGGTCTTATCATGCTGCTTTACATCATCTTCAGTCTTACCAGCAACATTGAGGTGGCTTTCAATGCTATCTGGCATGTAGGCAACTCGCGCAACGTATACCGCAGGTTTACAGACTACGTAAGTGTATTCTTCCTGTTGCCGATAGCCATTATCGTATCCAGCGGTATCAGTCTGTTCCTCATGACGTTCAAGAGCATATTGCCCGACTACCAGTTGGTAAGCAACACCATCCAATGGCTGCTCAAGATTACACCAAGTTTCCTGCTCACGTTTGCCCTGATGCTGCTCTATAAGCTTATGCCCAATACTCCTGTCAAGTTCAGGCATGTAATCATCCCAAGCATACTTGCCGCGGCTATTTTCCAGGCGGTACAGTATTTTTATCTGCTTTACCAGATTAAATTGAGCAGTTACAATGCCATATACGGTTCTTTTGCCGCCATCCCGTTCTTCATGCTGTGGCTACAGATTTCATGGACAATCTGTCTGGTTGGTGCCCGCATGTGCTATGCAAGCCAGAACATGGAGGATTACATATTTGAACGGAGCAGCCAGAATCTGAGCCGCAGATACAGAGACGCAATCTGTCTGCTGCTGATGAGCAGGATATGTAAGAGATTCGCAGCCGGAAACCCTCCATTTACCATTACCACACTGGCCCGGGATACGCAACTGCCGCAGAGTCTGGTACGGTTGCTCCTGGATGAGCTTGTACAGACAAAACTGCTTGTGTCATTCAATAACGAACGCGGCACACAGACCCACTATCTGCCGGCCATGGACACCAGCCACATGACTATTGACAAGGTGCTCGACCACATTGACAGCATGGGTTCGGAAAGCCTCTCGCGCACATGGCAGCTCAACACCAGAGAATGGGACACGCTGCGAAAACTAAGAAATGCGCACAGGAATGCGCTCCTGGTGGACATTTAACAGAATAGTAATCTATTAAAACCTAATAAATAAATGACTTTGAATATCTTTATCGGATGGCTCGTTTTTCTTGTCATATTCTATCTGGCCGTTTTCCTTGAATATGCCTACTACGAATATAATCTGCCTCAAAAGTTCCGCATTATAATGGAGGCATTTACAGAAGAAGATACTGAGGACGAATAATAATCACTATTAAAGACAGACAGGTTATCAGGGATAATGGGGAATTCTCCTCATCAATCCCTATTGTCTTCATTTATCAATACCCTACTCCATCATAATCTCTCTATAAAAAATATACATCTATGATTTCTGCAGAGTCACTTGCCGTTGAGTTCGGCGGCACCACACTTTTTAAAGATATATCATTCATCATTAACGAGAAAGACCGCATTGCGCTGATGGGACGAAACGGTGCCGGCAAAAGCACCCTGTTGAAGATACTCGCCGGCGTGCGGCAACCCACTTCGGGAACGGTAAACATACCGCGTGACTGTGTGGTGGCATACCTTCCACAGCATCTTATGACCGAAGACGGACGGACTGTCTTTGAAGAGGCGTCCCAGGCCTTCGCCCATTTGCGTGAGGTTGAGGCTGAGATTGAGCGCATGAACGAAGAGCTTACACAACGAACCGACTATGAAAGTGATTCATACATGCAGTTGATAGAACAGGTAAGCCAGCTCAGCGAGAAATTCTATGCTATTGACATGACCCATTTCGAGGAGAACGTAGAAAAGACGCTCCTCGGACTTGGTTTCAAACGCACTGATTTTGACAAACCGACCAGCGAATTCTCCGGCGGTTGGCGAATGCGAATCGAACTTGCCAAGCTATTACTCAAGGATCCTGATGTCCTCCTTCTGGATGAGCCTACAAACCACCTTGACATCGACAGCATACAATGGTTGGAAGATTTTATCAAAACTTCATCAAAAGCAGTGGTTGTGATCAGTCACGACCGCAAGTTCGTGGACATGATAACCAACCGTACCATTGAAGTCACAATGGGACGCATATACGACTATAAGGCCACTTACAGCCACTATCTTGAACTCAGGAAGGAACGTCGCGAGCAACAGCAAAAACAATATGAAGAGCAACAGAAGATGATTCAGGAAACGCGCGACTTCATTGAACGTTTCAAAGGCACGTACGCCAAGACGCTCCAGGTAAAGAGCCGCGTAAAAATGCTGGAAAAACTGGAATTAGTGGAAGTGGACGAAGAAGACACATCACGCTTAAGACTAAAGTTCCCGCCTTCTCCACGCAGCGGTACATATCCTGTACAAGCAGATTCAGTAGGAAAGTCCTTTGGTGAAAAAACAATCTTCAGCAACGCCTCATTCATGATAGAACGCGGTCAGAAGGTGGCTTTTGTCGGAAGAAACGGCGAAGGGAAATCCACTATGGTCAAATGTATAATGAACCAGTTGGAACACGAGGGCGAACTCACGTTAGGCCATAATGTACAAATTGGGTACTTTGCCCAGAACCAGGCATCACTACTCGATGAAGAACTTACCGTATTCCAAACCATAGATGATGTAGCCAAAGGAGAAGTCAGGCTGAAGATAAGAGACCTTCTTGGCGCATTCATGTTTGGCGGAGAAGAAAGCACAAAGAAAGTAAAGGTACTTTCTGGTGGCGAACGCACACGTCTGGCTATACTGAAACTCTTGCTTGAGCCTGTAAATCTGCTTATTCTTGACGAACCAACCAATCACCTTGACATGAAAACAAAAGACATTCTAAAGCAGGCACTCATAGACTTCGACGGCACACTCATCGTCGTAAGTCATGATCGCGACTTCCTAGACGGCCTCGTCAGCAAGGTGTACGAATTCGGCAACCAACGCGTACGCGAACACCTTTGCGGCATTTACGAATTCCTTGAATACAAAAAGATGCAGAATCTCCAGGAATTAGAAAAGAAGTAGCATCACTGCTAAAATTAAATCACCAATAACTATGTCCGCACCTGAAACAAGATGCGGACTTATTTTATCCAACCAGCAATCTACAAACAGAGAATGTAAATTCCATAAGTTACTTGCAAAAGATTTCAGAAGTCATAACCAAACCTTTCCTGTTGCCCTACTTTAGTGAGGAGGACACGTATACACAAAAAGCGCTCCGTACACTCTCCGTATACGGAACGCTCCCTCGAAAAAACGGCGGCTACCTACTCTCCCACGGGTGTGCAGTACCATCGGCGCGGGCGGGCTTAACTGCTCTGTTCGGAATGGGAAGAGGTGGGACCCCGCCACTATAGCCACCTCAATGACAATAATGACAAATCACGA
>JAGBGU010000034.1 GCA_017935785.1 Bacteroidaceae bacterium | reverse complement strand
TCGATGGTTGTTCCGGTCTGACTTCAATATCCATTCCAGAGGGTGTTACGAGTATCGGCAATAGTGCTTTCTCGGGATGTTCCAGCCTTACTTCAATATCCATTCCAGAAGGTGTAACGAGTATCGGCAATATGGCTTTCTATCACTGTTCCAGCCTTACTTCAATATCCATTCCAGAAGGTGTAACGAGTATCGGCGATAAAGCATTCACTAATTGTTCTAGCCTGACTTCAATATCCATTCCAGAGGGTGTCACGAGCATCAGTGATGGTGCTTTCTGGGGTTGTTCTAGTCTGACTTCAATATCCATCCCAGAGGGTGTCACAAGCATCGGAATTCATGCTTTATGTGGTTGTTCTAGCTTGACTTCAATATCGCTTCCCGAAGGAGTTACGAGTATCGGTGACATGGCTTTCCTTGGTTGTTCGCACCTGACTTCTATCGTCTGCCATAATCCTATACCTCCCTCCTGTGGTTCAGACATATTCAATAATATCGGAAAAAACTGCGTTCTACAAGTGCCAGCTTCGGCTGTGGATACTTATAAACAGACTTCTCCTTGGAACAAAATCCCCTCAATTGAAGCAATTCTCACCAGAGTAACAATTGCAGACGGCGAAATGGAATCCTTTGAGAAAAACAGCGATGAGCAGGTGGACCTGCTTACCTACACCCGCACCCTCAACAACACGGAATGGAACGCGCTGTTCCTTCCCTTTGAGATTCCGGTTTGCCAACTGACAGAGAAGTATGAGGTGGCCTATATCAACGCCATCCACTCGTATGACGAGGATGACAACGGAGAGATAGACCGCATGTCCATGGAGGTGATCAAGCTGAAAGAGGGAATCCTCCATGCCAACCATCCGTATCTGATAAAGGCCAGGACTGCGGCTGCCAAGCAGATGAGCATCACGGTGGAGAACACGACGCTCTACAAGGCGGAGAGCAGGACGCTCGACTGCTCGTCGGTCTATACCAAGTTCGAAATTACGGGTATCTACGAAAAGAAGACAAGCGAACAACTTGCCGGCTGCTATGCCCTTTCCAACGGTTCATGGAAGAACCTTGCATCAGGTTCTTCTCTGAATCCCTTCCGTCTGTATCTGCGTGTGAGCAGCCGCGAAGGCTCTCCCGTAAAGCTGTCCGAAGTCGCCTTGGCGCGCATCGGCATCCATGTACAGGGTGAAGAGACCGCTACTTCTGTTGAAGAGCGCCTGATGCAGAAGCAGTACAAGGCCGATGCCTTCTATGACCTGGGTGGACGCCGCGTAACCAGCCCCAAGAAGGGACAGACCTATATTGTGAACGGGGAAAAAAGAATGTATTAGTATTAATAAATAAATAAATAATGATTATAGAAAAAAAATGAAAAAGTTTATGGAAAATGTGTATGAAAGCCCGGAACTTAGTGTGGTAGCATGTCAGATTGAAAAAGGCTTTGCCGATTCACCCGATTCTGACCATGTGGATATTGGTGGAGAAGGCACTCCCGATTAACATAATCGGAACATTATGAAATAAGGGTTGTATTCGCATTCATGGCGATGCGACCCTTATTTTATTGACAGAATCTATTGGTGCCTGATAATGCCTGATAGACATGCACAAGATTTAGAAAAAAGAAGCGAAATATGGGCTGTATTCAGGAAAAAGTGTGTACCTTTGCAGCGTTTTTAAAGGAAATAGATTGTTTAAATTTTAAAAAGATTAAGAAAATGAAGAAGTTAGCTTTTGTTTTTGCTACAGTAGTTGCTGTATCATTTGCATCTTGCGGTAACAAGACTGCCGAGAACACCTAAACCGTAGACACCACCATTGAGGCTGAAATTATCGAAGAAGCCGTAGAAGATTCTTGCTGCGCAAAGGATTCTGCATGCTGCGAGAAGGCTGGCGCTCCCTGTGCCGAGTAATTTACGACTGATAAGCAAAGAATAGTAAGAGACGGGTCCTGCGGCCCGTCTCTTTGTTTTTACCCGATACCCGAGGATAAGCGGCTATAAACGAAAGATGCGTCCCATATTTCAGGAACGCATCTGTTTATTTTATCAGTCTTGCTGTTAATTAAGCTTCAGCAGCCTCTTCAGCAGGAGTTTCTTCTACTACGGGAGCACCTTCCTCTACTACGGTGAAGGCAACCTGTGCAGACACTTCCTTGTGAACCTTAACAGTGGCCACATATTCGCCAACAGTCTTAACATCCTTTACCTGGATGAGCTTGCGGTCGATATCGAAACCAAGCTTCTGGAGCTCTTCTGCAATCTGCAAGCTGTTTACGCTTCCGTAGATGTTGCCAGAGTTGCTTACCTTGGTAGCGATGGTCAGTGCAACAGCGTTCAGCTTCTCAGCCAGAGCCTCGGCATCAGCCTTGATCTTAGCCAGCTTGACAGCCTTCTGCTTAAGCACTTCTGCCAGTTCCTTCTTTGCGCTCTCAGATGCGATAACAGCCTTTCCGTAAGGAATCAGATAGTTACGGCCATAACCAGACTTTACGTTTACAATGTCATTCTTGTAACCCAAGCCAATAATGTCTTCTTTCAGTATAATTTCCATAAATCTATGTCCTCCTTAAGTTTTTACTTCATCAAATCAGTTACGAAGGGCAGCAAAGCCAAGTGGCGTGCACGCTTAACAGCCTGTGCCACACGACGCTGATACTTCAGTGATGTTCCGGTGATACGACGAGGAAGAATCTTTCCCTGTTCGTTCAAAAACTTCTTCAAGAATTCGGGATCCTTGTAATCGATGTACTTGATACCGCTCTTCTTGAAACGGCAATACTTTTTCTTTTTGGTATCGATTGCGGGAGCAGTCAGATAACGAATTTCAGATGATTGCTGTGCCATGATTAAGCCTCCTCCTTGTTAGTTTTGTTGTTTCTTCTCTTTTCTGCATACTCTGCTGCATACTTCTCCATCTTTACGGTCAAGAAGCGCAGTACTCGCTCGTCACGACGGTAAGCAACCTCAAGTTTCTTGAGTACTTCGGGAGCAGCCTTGAACTCAATCAGTCCGTAGAAACCGGTATTCTTCTTCTCGATAGAATAAGCCAGCTTCTTCAGGCCCCAATTTTCCTCATTGATAATCTCTGCACCATACTTGGTGAGAACACCTTTGATTTTGTTTACCGCTTCCTTCATCTGATCATCAGACAAAACGGGAGTCAAAATGAAAACGGTTTCGTATTGATTCATAATACGTTAAATTGATTAATAAATTAGGTTTTGTGCAAAATGCGGTGCAAAGGTACTACTTTTTCCTCATTCCCACAATGTTTTTATACTTTTTTTCTCCCAGAACCGGTTTTGCCACTATTCTGATTCTTAAGGGCTTTACCTTGACGCCAATCTGCAGCAAACGGTGACCCGACGGAACCGACCAATATTTTTCCCTCGCGAGGAAAATATTTTTTCGTCCCGAGGGAAACAAAAACTGGCGGAATGTGCTCACTAATTTGTGCGCTTACGAATCTCCAAACATAGTTTATGGCGATTCCAGAAACCAGTTTGAAATAGTCCCGCAATAAACCATACAATCAGCCCGGACTAATTTATAGCATATCCCTTAAAAACAGAAAAACATGAGTCTATCATCATTTTTTCAGAAAAAGATTTCGCCATCTCATAAAAAATATGTTATTTTGTACCGAATATTGTTAAAGAATAATAATAAAATCACAAATATAATGAAAAAGTATTTAGGAATCATCCTTATTGTCTTGGGTGCATTGATGCTGACCATCAGCTATTTCGTGGATTTGGTAGACTATAACGGTTACAATGCCGGTGCATTCTTGCTCATCGTCATTGGCCTGATTGCCCACATCCAAATCACCAAAAGGACAAAGTAAAGGAAAAGCCAACTACAAAAGCACATTTGGCTAAAAACAATCTCAGACCCGATACTATATACGAGTCTGAGATTGTTTCTTTTTAACACCCCCAAACAAGCAACATCAAATGCTCCTCGCCCTACTCCTTTCCGCCTTCCTTACCACCACTGACGCCCCGCAGAACGACAGCATCAAGACTTCGTGGATGAACAAAGTGTCCGTTACCGGACAAAAAAGACAAGTAATGTACAGACTGGACCGCCGCCGCATAGCAGCAAGCAGCAATCTGGCCGCAAGCGGAGGTACGGCTCTGGATGTTCTGAAGACCATCCCTTCCGTGGCCGTTGATGCAGACGGTAACGTTTCCCTGCGCGGAAGCAGTCATTTTTTGGTCTACATAGACGGCAAGCCGAGTCCGCTTGAAGGAGCGCAGGCGCTGGAACAGATTCCTGCAGGAACGATTGAAGACCTGGAGATTCTGACCACACCATCAGCCCGGTACAAGACCGACGGAGACGTGGGCATCATACACATCATTACCAAACAAGGGCAAGGCAAAGGACTGAGCGGAATGGCAAATGCCTCGGGAAGCACGCTGGGCACATGGAGCGCAGACGGCAGAGTGGATTATCAACGCAAAAGCCACACTATATGGGCCAGTATGGTGGCCTCGGACATCAAAGGGAAAAGCGATTTCAACCAAAGCAAGACAACCATTGTGGACGACTATGAAACCACCTCGGAGTCTGACGGTACACGATACACCAGAAACCGCTCGCTTATAGGAACTGTGGGTTGGAAATTCATGCCGAACAAAAACCATCTGCTTAACGTAGACCTACAGTCGGGACAAACGCGCAGACGACGGGGCGGAGACATGAAATACCACGAGCTGAGAACCCAGGCCGGCAGTCTGATAAACGACGGCACATACAGCAGCCATGACCGTTATCTGCTCCTGAAGAATCTGGTACAGTTGTCAGCAGACTACACATGGAACATCAATGAAAAAGGAGACAAGCTGTCATTACAAAGCCGTAACCGCTACGATTGGCGTTCGCTGGAATATACGGAAAGCAACATGTTCGACCTGGCCGGGAACCGCTATGAAGGCACAAGAGGATATGAAAGGGAACACCACTGGGATTGCGACGGCAGCCTTACCTACATAAAACAATACAGCACCACCGGCAAGCTGGAAGCCGGCTACCAATACACCACATACAGCGAGATTGGCAACTACAATATCAAATACTGGGAGCGCCCTGCACAGGAATTCCAGTGGCAAGACGACCTCTATGCCCCATTTGACTACCGCAGACAGGTTCATTCCGCCTATGCCATGATGAACGACCAATTCGGAAATTTCATTATGGATGCCGGAGTGCGTGCCGACCGTGTAATCGACCAGTTGGAAATCAGTGTCAAGGATGCCGACCGCCACATTAAGCGCATGGAACTCTATCCAAGCGCACACTTGGGATACGTACAGAACTGGGGAACAGTTACCGCAGGATATGCCCGACGCACAAACAGACCGGGAATATGGCAACTTGAACCTTATATTACCTATGAAGACTATTACACCAAGAAAATTGGAAATCCGGACATCAATCCGGAATACATACATGCCCTGGAACTGAGCTACCGCAAATCGTTCCAAGGCGGAAACAGTCTGAACGTGACCGGTTATTACAGATGGCGCACAGACGTTATAGATGTTATGCGAAAGGCCTATGAACCGGGTGTAACGCTGGACTCTATCATCAATGCCGGTGACCAGATTGACCGCGGAATAGAGCTCTCACTGCTGCTCAACCCCGCAAAATGGTGGAAAAGCACATTCAACGGCGACATCCACAACTACCGCTTCACCAGCCATAGTGAAGGTTGCACAAGCGCAGACGGAATGAGCTTTATGGTGGGATGGCTCAACCAATTCGATACCTCGCCCACAACAAAACTCCAGTTCGACGGCCATGTAGTAGGCCCGAAACGTCACAGCCAGGGACGCGAAAGCGCATATTGCTACTTCGACCTTGCAGCACGCCAACAACTTCTGCATGGCAAGGTGTCCGTATCCCTTGTAGCCCATGACGTTTTGCACACGGCACGCTATCACAATATAAGACGCACCGCCACTCTCGTCTCCGATACAAAAGTGCGTCCCAAATACCCTAACATTCTACTGTCCCTAAGCTGGAACTTCAACGCTTCAGGCAAGAAAGACCACACAGGAGCCGTGAGTGACGGTGCCCAGTTCGACGGTAAGGACTTTTAAACCTCCTCAATCATGTTAGGCACAATCAGTCGATAACCCTTTCCGTGCACGTTATTGATCTCGATTGTCGGGTCCTCACGCAAATGTTTGCGCAGCTTGGTAATGTAGACATCCATGCTGCGCGCATTGAAATAGTTGTCCACAACCCAAATGGCCTTAAGCGCCATGTCTCGCTGCAACACCTGATTGGCATTGGCACACAGCAACGACAACAGTTCGCTTTCCTTTGTGGTCAGTTTGGTCTGCTTGTCGCCGATTGTAAGCGTCTGGCGTTGCGTGTCAAACACAAGCTTGCCCATTATATAGCGTGCTACTTTGGCCTGCCCCTTCCCCTTTACTCTGCGCAGAATGGCTTCCATGCGGTAAACCAGTTCGTCCATTGAGAAAGGTTTGGTAAGGTAATCGTCCGCACCAAGTTTGAAACCTTCCAGAATGTCATCTTTCAGATTCTTGGCCGTCAGGAAAATGATGGGCACTTCTGAATTGATCGCCCTTATTTCCTTTGCCAGCGCAAATCCGTCCATCTTTGGCATCATCACATCCAGCAGACACATATCGTACTTGCCCGACTGGAATGCCTGCAGACCGGATTCGCCGTCTAAGAACAATTCGGCATCATATCCCTTCGCTTGAAGATATTCTCTCACGAGCATGCCCAGACTCTCTTCGTCCTCGCATAGCAAAATGTGCATCTTTGTTTCCATAATGTTCCTTTCTTTTTAATCTTTATTATTAGGTAATGTTATCACAAACTTTGTTCCCTGCCCCAACTCACTTTGGACACGGATGGTACCCTGGTGCAAATCCACCATTTTCTTTACATAGGCCAAGCCCAGACCAAACCCTTTCACATTGTGCGTATTTCCTGTATGCACCCTGTAAAAACGGTCAAAGATACGCTTGATATCTTCTCTGCCTATACCAATTCCGTTGTCTTCAACGCAGATACAGAAGCAGTCTCCCTTATTCCACGTGGACACAACCAGATGCAGAGGCACATCATCACGTCTATACTTCACGGCATTATCCATCAGATTAAAGATAATGTTCGTGAAATGCATTTCATCAGCATTCACAAAAGGATTGACGGCCTCCAAACGTGTATCCACCTGTCCGCCCTTTTGCGTTACTTTCAGAGAAAGCGCCTGCACAACGTTCGTAATAACTTCGTTGGCATCCAGCTCTTTCATTTTCATTGCAATGTTATTGCGGTCAAAAAGACTCATCTGCAATACCTTTTCAACCTGGAAACGCAATCGTTTTGTTTCATTATTGATTGTATTCCCCAATCTCTCGTATGTCTCATTACTTTTCGTTATCGTATGGTCTGCAAGCATTTGTGCTGCAATGGATATTACGGACAATGGCGTTTTGAACTCATGCGTCATATTATTGATGAAATCATTTTTCATTTGTGTTATCTTCTTCTGCCGCACCACCAGATAAACCGTTACAATGAACGTAAGGAAAAGCACCATGGTAAACACCATTGCCGGCGAAACCATCTTCACTATACCATATATATATGTGTTCATATCCGGGAAATGAACCTGCACATAACCCATCTTTCCTGTAGGGTCATTGCGGAACAGCGTCTGGCTAAAGACATGGTTGTTTCCTTTTGAATCATAATCCGGACAGCGGAA
Source organism: Bacteroidaceae bacterium (assembly GCA_017935785.1). GTDB lineage: Bacteria > Bacteroidota > Bacteroidia > Bacteroidales > Bacteroidaceae > Physcousia. The sequence goes on along the minus strand of JAGBGU010000034.1, from coordinate 47,996 downwards.
CACTTCCTTTCCATTGGAAGCGTACACCACAAAATGGAACGGAAGCGTAATTCCGTTTCTTTCTAATGCCACTTTCATCGTATGGTCAAGCATCAACACATCAAGACGCTCATGAAACTGTTTTTCAGAAGCGCTGTACAGCACACGCAACACCACCTCGTCCAACAATTCACGCTCATAAACATAGGCCTTCCTTACATGTTTCTGGAAGTTTTCCGAAGCGTGTCTCCACAAATTGTTACGCTTAGTGCCCGGTACAGAAAGTCCCCGCGTATTAGGCAGTCTGTTAACCACAGTGGGCAAATAGCCGGTAGCCGCCAAAGCGCTGTCAGCAACAGCCCCTATCTGCACCTCCGAGCTATCCTGCTTAAGAAAGTCATGGGCAATAGGCTTGTCACGCTCTGCAATAACCGCCTGAAGATACGTAAACGTTTCCGTACGTTCCAACTCCCGGGAAGCCTGGTCAAGGCTACGGTAAACTGTTTCATCAAACTGGTCGCGGCGCATCTTGACCATTATATCAGCATAACGCATCTGTAAATACAAGAGTACGAGAAATGACGTACCCATTATCGTGCATATAATCCAAATCCAACTCCGTTTCATACAAACAAAGTTAATTAATCCTACATAAGCCAACAAAAAAACGGCGCATAAAACTGCGCCGTTTTTAACATATTTAATATTTTTACAAAATATGGTTGCGATTTTATCAATCTTCTGCCGCACTTGCATAGGCAGCAATTAACTTTTGCTGTACATCGCCAGGAACCAGCTCATAGCTTGCAAACTTCATGATGAAGCTGGCACGTCCACCGGTAAGACTGCTCAGCGCCGTACTGTAGCTTGACATTTCCTTAAGGGGAGCCTTGGCGGTAAGCTTCTCATATCCGCTTTCACTGGTCATGCCTACAATCATAGCACGACGACCCTGCAAGTCACTCATCACGTCGCCCATCTTATCACTGGGAACAAATACTTCCACATCGTAAATGGGTTCCAGAATCTTTGGCCCGGCTTCCTTAAAGGCCTGTGCAAATGCCTGACGGCCTGCAAGCATGAACGAAAGTTCGTTGCTGTCAACCGGGTGCATCTTACCATCGTAAACGATAACGCGTACATCACGGGCATAACATCCGGTAAGGGGTCCTTGTTCCATACGCTGCATGATACCCTTCAAGATAGCAGGCATGAAGCGAGAGTCAATGGCACCACCAACTACGCTGTTTATAAATACCAGCTTACCACCCCATTCAAGTTCAATCTCTTCCTTGCTCTTGGTATTTATGCGGTATTCCTGACCGCCGAAACGATATACATCGGGATCTGGCATACCCTCATAATAAGGTTCAACAATCAGATGCACTTCTCCAAACTGTCCGGCACCACCAGACTGTTTCTTATGACGGTAATCTGCACGGGCAGACTTGGTGATGGTCTCGCGATAGGGAATCTTAGGTTCGTCAAATACAATTTGAATCTTGTCATTATTCTCCATGCGCCATTTCAAGGTACGCAAATGGAACTCGCCCTGTCCATGAACGATTATCTGCTTCAGTTCCTTGCTCTGTTCAATCTGCCATGTAGGATCCTCCTCACGCATCTTCTGCAGGGCATTCATCATCTTTTCTGTTTCCTGCTCGTTTACGGCACGGATGGCACGGCTGTATTTTGCATTGGGATATTTAATGAAGTTGAAACGGTTTTCACAATCCTTTCCGTTAAGAGTGTTTCCTGTCTTCACATCCTTCAGTTTCACGGTACAGCCAATATCTCCGGCAACCAGTTCCTCAACCTTGATTCGGTTGGCACCGGCACAGCAGAACAACTGGGCCATACGTTCCTTGCTACCACGGTCTGCATTGGCCAAGTCTGCACCTTCATGAATGGTACCGCTCATCACCTTGAAATACTGCACTTCTCCAATATGAGGTTCCATGGCAGTCTTGAAGAAGAAGAGACTTGTAGGTCCGTTGGGATCGGGAGCCACTTCCTCACCACGAGTATTGAATACCTTAGGCATTTCATCCACAAAGGGAACCACATTGCCCAGGAATTCCATCAGACGGCGCACACCCATGTCCTTTCCGGCACAAACACAGAATACGGGGAACATTCCTCTTGATGCCAAACCCTTGCGTATGCCTTCGCGCATTTCATCCTCGGTAAGCGCTTCAGATTCAAAGAACTTCTCCATCAGGGTTTCATCATGCTCTGCAGCAGCTTCCACCAATGCCTTGTGCATTTCTGATGCCTTGTCCATTTCTTCAGCAGGGATATCCTCAATAGTAGGCGCACCGCCTTCGGGCCCCCATGAATATTTCTTCATGAGCAGAACGTCAATTACTGCATTGAAATTGGGACCTGTACTCAAAGGATACTGAATGGGCACAACCTTAGAACCGTAAATGGTTGTCAACTGCTCCAGAATCTGATCATAGTCGCAGTTCTCATCATCGAGCTGGTTTACCAGGAAGATAACGGGCTTGCCCAATTTCTCTGTATAGCGGAAATGGTTTTGGGTTCCCACTTCAACGCCATTCGCGCCCTTAAGCAAAAGGATGGCCGTATCGGTCACATTCAAGGCAGTCAGTGCAGCACCCACAAAGTCATCGCTTCCGGGACAGTCAATAATATTCAGTTTCTTGCCGTTCCACTCTACATGGTATACTGTAGAGAACACAGAATATCCGTATTCGTGCTCTACGGGGAAATAGTCACTTACCGTATTATGTTGTGTAATGCGTCCGCGGCGCTTGATGATTCCAGCTTCATACAAAAGTGACTCTGTAAGGGTAGTTTTACCCGAGCCATCATTGCCAAGCAAGGCAATGTTCTTAATTTCGTTCGTTTTGTAAACTTTCATTTTACTTTCGGTATTATTGTAGGGTTATTTCTGAATTTTCGGGCATAAAATTAGCAAGTATTTCTGGATTATCCCTAATAAAATTATATGTTATGCAACATAAAATGGGAAAGTGTGGTTTTTTTAGCGCATTAAGTCGCTCAATATGTCATCAGAAACGAATATTCCGCTTTCTTCTATACGCAAAACATCGTCTTTAAGTGTCATTTTGCCCGAATTCAGATGACGTTCGGCCATGCGAAGACAATAAATGCGGTTTTCCTGAGACAACAGACTTAGCGGAAGCCCGTCAATGGTACGGAGCCGGGTCATCACCAATTCGTCATAGCATTCTTCATCTGAAAGGGTTTCACTGCCATGAGGCACATCGCCCTCGGCTTCTATGTATGCTTTTAGTTGCGCATTGTTCCAACGACGGCATCTTGCACCGTCATAAGAATGCGCTCCCGGCCCGAATCCCCAATATGGTTCCTGCGACCAATAGCCGCTATTGTGGCGCGAACGTTTGCCGGGACGGGAGAAATTGGAGATTTCATAATGTTCCATACCCATGGCAGATGCGGCACTGCAAAGTTCCTGATACATTTCCAGGGACAGTTCCTCATCAGCCTCTTCCACGTTTCCATTCTGGCGCATCCTATACAATTCCGTGCCTGGTTCATACTGAAGGGCGTAGGCGCTTAAATGGGGCACATCCATCTTTGCAATCTGGGCCAAATCTTTGCGCCACATACCAATGCTTTGGCCGGGCAGTCCGTATATCAGGTCAAGACTCAGGTTTTCATATCCGGCTGTTTTGCAGGCCTCCACCGCTTCAAATGCCTGTATGGCCGTATGTCTGCGGCGCAGCAGGGCAAGCAGGTTGTCATCAAACGTCTGCACGCCCATACTGATTCTGTTAGTCGGAGTGCGATGCAGGCTTTCCAGCCACTGAGGCGTCACATCGTCCGGATTGGCCTCCACCGTTACCTCGGCATTTTCCTTCAAGCTGAAAAGTCCGGTTACCATGCCAAACAAACGTTCCAAAAGGGTTGGAGGCAACTGGCTGGGCGTACCTCCGCCCAAATATAAAGTGTCAATCTCCGTGTCACCCACCTCATACCGCCTGGCTTGCATTTCGCGTTGCAAAGCAGACAAATATTGCGACTTCCATTCCTCACTCAAAGTGGTGGAATAGAAGTCGCAATACGCACAACGCGATTGGCAGAAGGGCACATGAATGTAAATCCCCGCCACGCTTATTCTCTCATTTCCTGATAAGAAATCTCATAGAAACAAGGGTACACATTGTTGGTGGCATCTGTCTGTCCCTCGGAATGCGGAACAATGATACGCACCTTGGCGATACCCTCATCTTCTGATTTCTGACGTCCCAGGTTTATATAGTTCAGCGGAACAAGCCATCCGTTGGGCACACTCACGTTCTTGTAAATCATATACATGGCTCCGCCACCGTTCAGCGTAGTGTTGAAACTGGCATTGATGGTACCGCTGTTATTGCTTACGTCCAGCACCTCCGGATTAGTGGCCCAATAGGGAGTCTGATTACTGGTCTGCAGGCTGTCGCCCAATATGTTATACTCAAAATAACGGCATATCACACGCTTGGTTTCTCCGCTTCTGATAGGTTCTCCGGGACCTTTTCGCACAATCTGCATGTAGACTCCGTTGTTGGTAAAGAGCACATACTCGTTTTCATCCAGATTCGTGGTGGAATCCTGGTTAATGAACTGTTGTTCAGAAATCACCTTTATCTTTCCCATATTGAGGAGTGTATCGCCCTGGGCGTCCAACAAGATCAGGTTGCGGTTCAGGAAACCGGCAATGGCCTTGCGTTCCTTCTCCTTCTGGTCGGCATAAGTCTCATCATCGTCACAGGAGCACAATGCAGCGGCAACTGCACAGAATGCCAAACACATACACAAGTATTTCTTTATCTTCATCTTTTTATCTGATTTGTGGGCACAAAGGTAGCAATAAAAAGCGGATTGCAAGCCCTCCTGCCCCAAAAAACACATTTTTTAAGCCAGTTTCATCTTCAAGCGGTTCATTTCAACAAGGATTCAAAGGCGCGGATGGCCTTTTTCACCGTTTCCACAGCCTCGTCCATACTGCATTGCAGTCGGCCTCCGCTGGCATTCTTGTGTCCTCCGCCATTAAAGAAACGGGCGGCCATTTCGTTACAAGGGAAATCATCCACACTGCGCAGGCTTACCTTTATCACATCCGGATGCTCCGTATCCTGAGCCAGGAAAACGCTCAGCCGCATGCCCATAATCTGCAAAGGCATATTCACGAAGCCTTCCGTATCTCCGTTCTTTATGCCAAAGAGACGACGTTCGCTGTTGGTAAGCGTCATGATGCTGGCATGCATTTGTGTCAAGACATCCATCTTCACATAGAGCATATAGCCCATCAGCTTCATTCGGGCAGGCGAGGCCGTCCAAAACACGTTACGGTAAATCTTGTCCTTGTCTATTCCGCACGCCAGAAGCTTTCCGATACATTCATACACTGCCGGACGGCTGGAGGCATAGGTAAAGGCTCCGGTATCACACATCATGGCGGTGTAGATGCAAACAGCTTCATCGTGGCTTATAGCGTCCAGTTCGCCCGTCTGATCCAGCAGATGGCACCACACCTCGGCCGTAGCACACATATCCGGTCGCGACACCACCACTTGGCAGAAGTCAGCAGGATCCGTGTGATGGTCTATCATTATTTTAGGAGCAGGATTGGCTATCACCGCCGCTTCCATACCCATCAGACGCGACGGAGCGTTATAGTCGGCAACAAGAAACAGGTCGGCCTCCTTTATCACCGCCGACATTTCCTCCTCATGCTTGGCATAGACTTTCACTTCGGAAGCGCCGGGCATCCATTTGAGGAAGTCGGGAAAAGAAGTGGGCACAACCACCTCCACATTTTTTCCCTCCCGAGCCAGATATTTTTTCATCGCGAGGGAAGAGCCAATGGCATCTCCGTCGGGGTTTACATGCGTACAGATTACGATGTGCTGCGCCTCGGCCGTCAACCGGCGGAATTGGAGCAAAGCATCCTCACTCAGTATCTTTTCCATATATGTATATATACATTATTATATATTATGTCTTAAAACTCGGCCTTGACAATATAAGGCACGCCATTCAGCACATCCACACGCCCCGAATACTGATGGCCGTAAGGAGATGCCACGGTATCCACCGTTGTATTGCAGAAGACTGAGACATACAGTTTGCCCGCTTTCGGGTTCGGGATACGGATTTCCTTGGCAAAGGTCGAACTCAGATTACGGAACCCTGCATCCTCCATCTTCGGGAAGGGTTCGTATCCGGCACAGAGATACACGGAATAGTCTGAATATCCCAACAAAGGTTGCAGACTTAGAATCAGTTCCTTGGTTCCTTTTGGCACCTGCACCATAAAATAGTGATACTGTCTGTCCCCTATCCGGGTAAAGTCGGGATTCTTGTCGCTGGTGCGGCAGGTCATTTCCCTCGGTTCACCGTTCTTCAGCTCGCCTTTCAGTCTGGGGGTGCCGTTGCCGTCCAGGGCGTAACGCACCATGGCACACATCAGGTCCAGTTTCTCACCCGAAGAATTACCCTCGGGATGAGAGCCGCAGGCTATCACTCTGCCGGCATACTCATTGGCCTTATAGGCCCACACTGCGGCCTGTCCGTCTATCTCGCGTTTCAGCTCACGGCCTTGGGTGTCATAGCGCAACAACACCTCAGTCTGCTTTGGCCAAGCCGAGTCCGGCAAAGCATAGCAGCCGTTATTATGATACACGCTGTCCACACGGCAGTCTCCGCCAAAATCATAGTATTCCAACAGGGGCGATTTGGAATCAAGAATCAGGTTCGTGCGCGAATCAGACAAGGCCGTGCTGAGCGTATGCCCGGGCCAAATGCCCAGATAGCAATCAGTGTGATATATGTTTCCGTCTTTACCCAATGCCCCCTTGCTGGTCAGAAAAGCGCCGGCGCACGAACCCACATAGCTGCCTCCGTTCCGGATGAACGTACGGATATTCTCGCGTCCGGCATCTCCCAGGGAAACCCCATGCCTGGCCGCACCGCCTCCGTTCATGAAAATCATCCTGAAGCGTGGCTGGCCGTCAGGATAAAGCAGTATGCCGTTCTCGTCCATGGCATTTCCGCCCAGCAGTTCCAGTTGGAATAAGGAATCCGCTGCATTGTAGGCACTTTTCCCGTTCAGTTTGTGCGGCGAACAGGTAAGATAATCCATAGTCAGATTCAGTGCCGTGGCAGAAGGCAAGGTGGTACGCGAACTCACGCTGATGCCACCATCCATGAAAATATCCTTGTAGTAGCCCCGCTGCGCCATTCCCGGCAACGCATTCAACAGGGCCAGACCCAACATTGTACCACAAAGTATTGTCTTTTCTATCCTCATAATGTATATCGTTTTACACAACACGGCCGAATCAGGCCTTTGCTTGAAAAGTTCACACAAAATTACACAAAAATACAATACCACAGAATTATTCCACAAAATATCTCAGCTTTTTGTCGTAACTTTGCACACAAAGAACAGAAGAACAGACATGGAAAAGAATCTGAGAATCGTATATATGGGCACACCCGACTTTGCGGTAGCCCCCCTTGAACGCCTTCTGGCTCAGGGTTATAATGTTGTGGGCGTAGTAACCATGCCCGACAAGGCCATCGGCCGCCACCACGACGTACTGCAGTCCAGCCCCGTTAAACAGTTTGCCGTAAGCCGGGACATTCCCGTGCTTCAGCCGGAACGTCTGCGCGACGAAGATTTCCTGCAACAGCTCAAGGCGCTCAATGCCGACCTGCAGATAGTAGTGGCCTTCCGCATGCTGCCCGAAGTAGTATGGGCCATGCCTCCGATGGGTACTTTCAACCTCCATGCCGCCCTGCTGCCGCAATACCGCGGTGCAGCTCCTATCAACTGGGCTGTCATCAACGGCGACAAGGAAACCGGTGTGACCACTTTCTTCCTGGACCACGATATTGACACCGGCCGCATCATCCTTCAGGAGCGTATCCCCATTCTGCCCGAGGACAATGCCGGCACCGTCCACGACCGTATGATGGAAGTGGGTTCCGACCTTGTAGTACGCACCGTTGAGGAAATCATCGCCGGCACGGCCAGAGCCATTCCCCAGGAACAGTTCCTCACCGATGTTCCCCTGCGCCATGCCCCCAAGATTTTCCGCGAGACTTGCCAGATTCTATGGAACGAACATACCGCACTAAGTGCCCACAACCTGGTACGCGGCCTAAGCCCCTACCCTGCCGCCTGGACCAATCTTGTCAATGCTCAGGGAAAACCCGCCGCACTGAAAGTCTACCGCACCGCACTGACCGGCAAGAGCAGTGCAGGCACAGCGCCCGGCACCATACAGACCGACGGCAAGACATACATCCACGTTGCCCTTCCCGATGAATGGCTGGCATTGGAAGAGATACAGCTTGCCGGCAAAAAGCGCATGGCAATAACAGACTTCCTGCGCGGCACACGCCTTGAAGGCTGCAGCCTGCAATAGGAACAATCAAGTAGGAGGAAAACGAAGTAGTTTTCACTTAATTAGCCGTACTTCGTAAATGCGTGGAGTGATGTTTTTCTCACCCTTTGCCACCTTTATTGTCAGCACATCTGAAGTGCGCAGACTCACGGGAATTTCAAACTCGGCTATGCCTGGCTGGTTATCTAACACTCCTATTTCCACCTCGTTCAGACTGACAAGGGCATTGCGGCTACCATCAGGGCGGAAACGGACACGCACTTTGGCCGGACGCTGTCCACGTGTCTTCATCTGGTAACTGAACCATCCGCGAGCCTCGCGCCAATGTGTGCCTTCATCATCGCCGGCATAGCTGTGCTCCATCTGCACAAAGTGGTCGCTCTCGGGTTGCTGCTCCCCACAGACCACCTTGTCCGTCGTCATTGCATCCAATGTCTGGCGTTCCTGTTCCTCGCGGGCCAGTTTTTCCTGCCGGGCAGTCAGTTCCTCCTTGCTCAAAAGCGGCCAGTATACCATATAACGGCACTCGTGCAGGCTGTAGAAGGGGCGCAGAGTAATGCCTTCGTAACTGGACGGATACACTCCGCCCAACTTGAAGGTTAGCGGCTGGCCGGCAACCTTACTGACACGTGGGACTATTTCGTCCTTCCCACCTACTATGACGGGCATATTCTGAAGCGGCAGGCGGGGGCCGTTGGCAATGTGTCCGCCTCGGCTGTCATCGGCATACATGCCGTCCTGTGCCTGTTTTCCAAGCGATGCGCCAAGCACAATGGGACCATACATGATGGAGTAGTTGGCCGAGCCGTCCGGCAGGCCCATCACATGCAGTTGCATCGGCAGGCTGACGTGAACCTTGTCGCCCTTCTGCCAGGCTCGGTTGATGGTGGCATATCCGTCCTCCACCACTACCTGCTCGGGATTGCCGTTTACGGTGAACCTCATGTCGTCCCGCTTCAGCCATTCGGGTATGCGCACGCTTAACGCTAAGCGCTGACCGTTCTTCCTGGGGGTAATGACAAGGGTTGTCCCTTCCTCCTCGGGGAACCGGGTCTGTTGTTCGATAAGAGTGCCCTCCCATTTCAGAACAGATGGGATGAAAAGGTTTACGTAAAGCTTGTCATCCTTGTGGCCATAGATCATCTCGCCATAGCGGGCGTGATTCTCCATTCCCGACCCCACGCAACACCAGAAGCTGGTCTGCGGCTGGGAATACACGCGGTAGTGTCCCGAACGCATGGGAGTGAAATAGACAAAGCCGCCCTGTACGGGGTTGATGGTAGAAAGAATATGGTTGTAGAGCGCCCGTTCATAGAAGTCCATGTAACCGGCATCGGCACTTGTCTCATAGAGCATCTTGGTAAGGCGCAGCATATTATAGGTGTTGCATGTCTCCGGACCTTGTTCGCTGGTAAGCATACTGCTGAAATCCGTGTCGGGGTGGAAGTGTTCGCGCACGCTGTTGCCTCCGATACTGATGCTTCTGCGTTCAACCACCGTTTCCCAGAAATAACGGGCAGCCTCACTCCAGTCTGCATTGCCCTCCAGGTCAGCCATACGCTTATATCCGATTACCTTCGGAATCTGCGTATTGGCATGCATACCCGTCAGTCGGTCCTCACGCTTTAACAGAGGTTCCAGCACCAACCGGTGCGAAAATTTGTGCGCCAGCCTCAGATAGCGTTCATCACCCGTTATAACCGCCACATCGGCAAACACCTCGTTCAGTCCTCCGTGTTCGCTCCGCAGCATATCCTGCATCTGACTCTCGTTCAGGTTTTCCACGAGGCGAATCATCCAATCGGCCAGCCTTACGAGCATTTCCTTCGCATCCTTGTTCCCGGCATGGAGATAGGCATCGCGCAAACCGGCATAAATTTTGTGGATATTGTACAGGGGCACCCATCGGTCGTTCAGTCCGAAACCGGATGCACGGATATTACCCTCGCTGATTTCCTTCCAGATCTGACGGCCATCGGGCACACCGCTCAGATAGCCGTCCTTGCCCTGGCAGCGTTTTAACTCGCTTATCATATAATCCAGACGGCGTTTGATCTCCTCGTTGCCAGTAGAGGCGTACATGTACGAAAGTGCCGACACATAATGGCCGCCTATATGGCCGTCGAGTCCGGTATTCTCCCAGTTGGTATAGTTTTCAGCTTTGGGTGACAGCCCTGCTTCCTTCAGATAGGGAGCCAACAGACGGTCGGGGTTGAGCCCCAACAGATACTGCATATCCATTTCCTCAGCGTGCTTGAAAGGACTTTTTGTCAATCTTACACTATTTATGGGGAAACTTTCCACCTTTCGTGAAATCTGTGCCGTAGCACCCAAAGAAGCCAGCCCCAACACGGGAACCAGTACCAACAATTTAATCAAACCTGCCATCTGATCATATTCTAAAACAACAACAAACCGGAAATTCCGCAAAGCACCAACAGCAGCACAGGATTCATTTTGTATACCATCTGCCCTATGAAAGCAAAAAGGAACAACCCTACACTGATAAAGAACTGCCAAGGATTTTCACCAGGTGCACTGAAATTCTCTGCATTCATCAACAACAAAGCAGCAGCAGCAAGCAAGCCCACTACGGCTGGGCGCAGTCCCATGAACGTATGCTCCACTGCCGGATGATTCTTATATTTCATGAAAAAACGGCTGATGGCAAGCATAAGTATCAGACTGGGCAACACCACCGCAAAGGTGGCAATCAGACTCCCCAACGTTCCCCAAAGCGAAGAATACCCAGCATTGACCACACTGGTATAGCCCACATATGTGGCACTGTTGATTCCAATGGGACCGGGTGTGCTCTGACTGATGGCGACAATGTCTGTAAACTCGCCGTTTGTCATCCAACCGTGATTGCTGACCACCTCGGCTTGTATCATGGATATCATGGCATATCCGCCACCAAAGCCAAAAAGACCGATCTTAAAGAATGTCCAGAATATCTTGAGATATAAAAGTATCATAAATCAGTTCTTTATATATTGTCCATAGGCATAGCCGGAAAGACCGGCAATGAGAATCACATAAACGGGGCTTACACCGAACTGCCAGATTAAGAGAGCCGCCACAACCGGAATCCATACAGACTGGAATGTAATATTGGCCCTTTTGCCCATTTTGAATACAGGAGCCGCAATCAGCGCCACAACAGCAGGACGAAGACCGCGGAAGAAGCGGTCTACAAATTCATTCTCCCTGAAATGCCGGAAGAAAAGAGCGATGACCAGAATGATGATAAACGAAGGCAGTGATGTGCCTAACGCACAAACCAGCGCACCAGGTGTCCTTCGCAGTTTGTAGCCGATAAAGATGCCTATATTCACCGCAAAAATGCCCGGACAGCTTTGTGCGATTGCTATAAGGTCGAGCAGCATCTCACGGTCAATCCATCTCTTCTCGTCCACCACCTTGGACTCAATCAGAGGTATCATTGCATAGCCGCCCCCGAATGTAAACAACCCGATATGGAAGAATGTTTTAAATAATTCCCACATTATATATTATAATATGGAGCCGGGATACAAGGCATCCCGACTCCTTTTATTTGATCCGGTCAATCAACGGATATTGTCATTTTGTTTTCTCTTGAATCCAATTGTATGCATTGACAAAGGCTTCGATCCAGGGAGTAATCTGATCTTCGCATCTGCGTTCCGCAGGATAGAAACCGCACTGCCAGGGGAAGAATGCACGCTCAAGGTGAGGCATCATGGCCAAATGGCGGCCATCGGCGGTGCAGATACCGGCGGTACAGAAATCACTGCCGTTGGGGTTGGCGGGATAGCCTTCGTAAGAATACTTCAGCACTACGTTATAGTCGTCCTCGCTTCCGGGCAACTGGAACTTGCCCTCGCCGTGGGCTACCCAGATTCCCAGTCGGCTTCCGCTCAGACTTCCCATCAATACGCTGCGGTTGGTCTGTACGGTTACGCCCACAAAGTTGGACTCGAACTTGTGCGAGTCGTTGTGCAGCATCTTGGCCTTTCCGCAATTGTTTTCTGCCACCTTACCCACAAGACCGAGTTCCACCATCAGCTGGCATCCGTTGCACACACCCAGTGAAAGAGTGTCGGGACGGGCATAGAAGCGGTCAAGCGCTTCCTTGGCCTTTTCGTTGTAAAGGAAAGCTCCGGCCCAGCCCTTGGCGCTTCCTAATACGTCGCTGTTGGAGAATCCGCCACAGAATACGATAAAGTTAATGTCGTCCAACGTCTCGCGTCCTGTAATCAGGTCGGTCATCATTACGTCCTTCACATCAAAGCCGGCCAAATACAGCATATAGGCCATTTCGCGTTCGCCGTTGGTTCCTTTCTCGCGGATAATGGCTGCACGCACACCGCTCTTTTCGCGACGGTCCGGATTCAAACCGTACTGTCCAAGTTTACCGGTAAAACCGGGAAGCATATTCCATTCCAGTGGCTGCTGCTTATAATTTTCAAAGCGTTCTTTGGCCTTTCCGTGGAAACTCTGCTGCTTGTCCAGCAGATAGCTGGTGCTGTACCATACATCGCGCAGATAATCAATACCCAACTGATATTCCGAGCCGTCCTTTTCTATCAGGATGTGACGTTCCTCGCAGGGCTTGCCTAACTTGATGAAACTTACACCTGCATCTTCAAGGAATTTCTTTACTTCGCCGCACTTCTTGTCTGCCACCTGGATGACAACACCGGGATTCTCGGCAAAAAGGATTTTCACAATATCGTCACACTTTACACCGTCAAGGTTGATGTCCAAACCGCCTTCTGTATTGGCAAAGGTCATTTCCAGCAAAGCGGTGACCAAACCTCCCGCGCTTATGTCATGGCCGGCCAGAAGAAGGTCTTTCTTGATAAGATCCTGTACGGCATTGAATGCTGTACGGAAATAGTCGCTGTCCTTTACGGTGGGGACATCGTCGCCAATACGGTTCAGGCTCTGTGCGAAAGCAGATCCGCCCAAACGAAGCTCGTCAAAACTGAAATCAATATGATAAAGTGTAGAGGGAGTATTCTGGATAACAGGAGAAACGACCTTCTTGATGTCGCTTACCTGTCCGCCGCTGGTCACAATCACAGTTCCCGGAGAAATAACCTTTTCGCCGTTGGGATATTTCTGTGTCATACTCAAAGAGTCCTTTCCAGTGGGCACATTAATCTTCAACTCGCAACAGAAATTGCTTAATGCCTCTACGGCCTGAAACAGACGGGCATCCTCGCCTTCCTGGGCACGGCAAGGCCACATCCAGTTGGCGGAAAGGCTTACGCTGTCCAATCCGTCTTCCAGAGGAGCCCAAACAATATTTGTCAGAGATTCGGCCACGCTGAGCACAGAACCGGCAGCGGGATTGGCCAGTGCCGCCTGGGGCGCATGGCCCAATGCTGTGGCAATACCCTTCTCTCCACGATAGTCCAATGCTACCACGCCACAGTCGCTCAACGGCAACTGCAGTTCTCCCTGACACTGTTGGCGTGCCACCTTACCGGTAACGGAGCGGTCTACCTTGTTGGTAAGCCAGTCCTTGCAGGCGACAGCTTCCAGTTGCAGCACGCGCGCCACCTTCTCGCTCAAGTTGGTCTGGTCGTATTCCACATCGGCATAATGACGTTCAACCGTATTGTCGCGCATTATGGTTTTGGGGCTATGGCCGAACATCTGGCTTACTTCCAGGTCAAAGGGACGAACGCCGTCGGCCTGCTGGAAGGCAAAGTGGGCATCGCCCGTGGTTTCTCCTACGACATACAGCGGCGCTCTTTCGCGTTCGGCAATTTCACGCACATGGTCAATATGTTTCTCGTCAATGAGCAAGCCCATTCGCTCCTGGCTCTCATTGGCTATAATTTCCTTGGCTGAAAGGGTTGAATCTCCGATGGGAAGTTTGTCCATTTCAATGAGGCCTCCGCATTCTTCCACCAATTCGCTAAGACAATTAACATGACCTGCACTTCCGTGGTCGTGGATGCTGACTACCGGGTTCACCTCTTCCTCGCACAAGGCACGGATAAGATTGTTGGCGCGCTTCTGCATTTCAGGGTTGGCACGCTGTACGGCATTCAGCTCAATGCCGCAACTGTAACGTCCGGTTTCCACACTGGATACGCTTCCGCCTCCCAGACCGATACGATAGTTGTCACCGCCTACCATTACAATCTTGTTGCCCTTCTGGGGAGTACCCTTCAGGCAGTCCCGCTTGGTGCCGTAGCCCACACCGCCGGCCAACATAATTACCTTGTCATAGGCATATTCCTGTGCACAGCCTTCTTCTTTATGTTCAAATGTCAGGACAGAACCGCAAATCAGGGGCTGGCCGAACTTGTTTCCGAAGTCGGAAGCGCCATTGCTGGCCTTAATCAGAATCTGCTCCGGAGTCTGGTACAGCCATTTGCGGACGGGCAGAATCTGTTCCCATTCGCGGCCCTCCTCCGTGCGAGGATAGCTGGTCATGTAAACGGCTGTTCCTGCTATAGGCCAAGAACCTACGCCGCCTCCCATACGGTCGCGGATTTCACCACCGGTACCTGTACTGGCTCCGTTGAAGGGCTCTACTGTCGTGGGAAAGTTGTGCGTCTCGGCCTTAATGCTGATAACGCTTTCTATATCGCGAATGATAAAATAGTCACTTGTGCTATGGTCTGCCGGAGCAAACTGCTCAATGGTGGGACCTTCGGCGAACGCCACATTGTCCTTATAGGCAGAGATTATCTTATGCGGATTTTCCTGGGTAGTCTTCTTTATCATCTGGAACAGGCTGCTTTCCTTCTCTTCGCCGTCAATGATAAATGTGCCTCCGAAAATCTTATGCCGGCAGTGCTCGCTGTTAATCTGCGCAAAACCGAACACTTCGCTGTCGGTAAGTTTGCGGTTCAACTGCTGTTCCACGTTATGGAGATAGGCAATTTCCTCTGGACTTAGCGCAAGGCCCTCCTGCTCGTTATATTCCTCCAAATCCTCAATGCTCTTGATGGAATCGGGAGTAATGTCATTGGTGAAAATATCCTGGTCCAGCCCTTTATAAAGACGTTGCAGCATGGGGTCGTACTCCGCATCGGCATCCTTTACGGGGAAATATTCCTCAATCCGTCCAATGCCCTTCAATGCCATGTTTTGCGTAATCTCCACGGCATTTGTACTCCAGGGCGTTATCATTTCTTTACGGGGACCGATGAAAAAGCCCTCCATGGTGGTTTGGTTAACTACAGTGGCTTCTCCATAGAGCCAGCACAATTTTTCGTTTTCCTCGCCCGTCAGCACATGATCGCTCAATGTGGCGATAATGCTTTGCTGAGGCGTTTTAAAGAAAGTAATAGCCATAATTTGCTTGATTGTGTGATTTGTTGTTGCATGCAAAGTTACAAAAAAGCCTCGGAATAGCATGTATCCGAGGCTGTAATTTTAACAATAGGGGCAACTATTTCCCCATGTATGATAAATTATCTTTATATTTTTGATTTTCCCAATGGGAAGTTGATACCTATGTTAAAGTCGGCATTGCTTCTGAGAGGTATTCCCTGCTTGGAGATCTTACCCAACATCCGGTCCATCCCCATGAACAAATTGAAACCGCGGGGATGCAGGTTTATCATCCATCCGAAACTGGCACCCATTGTTCCCACACCCACATTAGCGCCCAATTCGAACCACTTGACAGGACTTATGTTGGCACTGATTCGCTCTTCGTTCCAGGTATATACTCCCTGGAAACGGGTTGTGCTCAACAAACCGAAACTGAGTTTGTCATAAACAGGAAGCGCATATTCCACACCCACATTCAGCGTAGCGCCCAGACTGCGGGATTTGGATGTAACACCTCCGTCCTGCAGACTGATAAGGTCGGACAGTTTGTCTTCCAGCTCATCTATCTGATCGTCAAACGAAGTTCCCGGTCCGTCCTCTACCTGAATGTTCTCAAAGCCGTCAAAAACAAATTCATCACCCTTGTTATAGGCCATGGATACATTCTTCCACTTGATAAAGCCCAAGTCCAACACGGCCGCACTGATTTTCATGCCGTCCAGAATATCTCACCTGTACTACAAGTGGGCAACGTAATGTTGGTTTCAACACCCAACGTATAATCCGTTTCGTCCAAATCATAGTCATTGTCTACGCAAGAGATCTGCATGCCTCCACATAAAAGGCATAGTCCCAATAACCGAAAATAATGTGAATGTTTCATATCCGTTTTTATATTTTATAATGTCAATACCCAAGAAACAATTAATCTAAGCGCAAAAGTGATAAAATATGTTAATATTTCCAAAGATGTTTTAAATAAACAAGGCCTGATACTAAAAAAGTGACATATATCAACTAAAATGACTTGTTTTTTTGCATTAATGGAAGAAATATCTTAATTTTGTCGCATTAAAATCAAATTGTATCATCAAAATAAACGGAATTGCCTATAGATTAAACATTACACAAAACAAACAAATTAAAGTTAAAGCGTAATGAATAAACTTAATACGATGACCGACCATGAGTTGGTGGCGTTGTATGAAAATGGTAATGACAGTGCATTTGATGTTCTCTTGGCAAGATATCAAGAGTATGTGTATTCCTATATTCTTTTTCTTATTCACAAAAGAGAAGATGCGGATGACATCTTTCAGGAAACTTTCACACGCGCTATTATAGCCCTGCGCGAACACCGCTATCAGACTACCGGAAAATTCGGCGCATGGCTTATCCGTATCGCACACAATCTGGCCATAGACCACACCCGTTCATGTACAACTGACTTATGCTCTTCACATGACGCTTTCTCCTCTCATGTTCTTAACAATTTGAGATATAGCGAAAAATGCCAGGAATCCCAGCTCATTGAACAACAAAACATGGAAACGTTAAGACAAATGCTTTCCTATTTGCCGGAAAACCAACAGGAAATCATATATATGCGATTCTATAAAGATTTGTCCTTCCGTGAAATAGCTGAGAAAAAAGGCATTAGCATAAACACTGCATTGGGTCGCATGCGTTATGCGCTGATAAATCTGCGTAAAATGATTCAGTGCCACCAGATCAGCCTGGCCGGTTAAGGAGAGGCGCAACACCCGCTATTGTTTTTCCTCGGGAGGTAATTTACATTTCCTCCTGAGGGATTTTTTTCGTCTTTCCATACAATAAATTGTATCATACGGCCGTTTTAATAACAGTTGGTTTTCATCAAAAATATATTTGCCTATGACACAAACATTACCCCTACCCTATTTTAATCTGACTCCAAGTGCTGACGTCCTGGCTTATATCCGTCAGTTTGCACGTTCCTGCAAACCACAGTCAAAACCACTTAAAAAGATCAAACTTTCATGATTGCCCCTTCTCTACTTTCGGCAGACTTTGCCCATCTTTCCCAAGAAATGGAATGGTTCAACCGCAGCAAGGCTGACTGGTTGCATTTAGATATAATGGACGGAGTTTTTGTGCCGAACATATCGTTTGGTTTTCCCGTATTGAAATATGTGGCTGAACTTTGTACAAAGCCTCTTGACGTGCATCTGATGATTGTGCAGCCAGAGAAGTTCGTCCGTGAAGTTGCGGCACTTGGCGCTCACGTAATGAGTGTTCACTACGAAGCCTGCCCTCATCTTCATCGCGTACTGGGTCAGATTCGCGATGCCGGAATGAAAGCCGGCGTGGTACTTAACCCCGCAACCCCTGTCAGCCTTCTTTCTGACATTATCCGCGATGCCGACTTGGTTCTGCTCATGTCTGTCAACCCCGGATTTGGCGGACAGAAATTTATTCCGCATACCGTGGAAAAAATCAGACAGCTCCGCGAACTGATTACGGCAAAAGACAGCAAAGCGCTCATTGAAGTGGACGGCGGGGTTACGCTGGAGAACGCATCAATGCTTATGCAGGCCGGAGCGGATGTACTTGTAGCTGGCAGCAGTGTGTTCAATGCGCCCGACCCGGAAGAAGCCTGTGCCCGTTTTGCTTCATTATGACAGCCTTACAACATCCTTTTGTAGTGGTATTACCCGTTTTTTGCATCGGGTTAACTACCGGTTATTATTTCCCTTCTGAATTCTATCTCGCCCCTGCCATTGCGGTAGGGGCTTTTGCTTGGTGGATGTCACGTAAGAACAAACCTTTATGGGCCGAACTATCCATTCTACTTTTGTGTCTGCTGATTGGTGCACAAAGGATGTCCGCAAGTTTACTGGATACAGGGGAAGAACAAGAACTCTCCATTCTCGAAAAAAAAGCCGCCAAAATTTCAGACACTCTGGCTGCACGTTTCAAAGATGCCGGATTGCAGGGAGACGAAATGCATCTGACGGCTGCATTAGTCTTGGGCAAACGTAGCGAACTCAGTTCCGAAACAAAGGACAAATTCCGCCAGGTTGGAGCCAGCCACCTATTGGCATTAAGCGGAATGCACTTGGGCATCATCTATGGACTGCTATGCATCATCTGCGTTCGTTGGGTCAGGTTCTCTCCTTTCCGCTGGATTGCTCTTCCATTGTTGGTTTGCGGATTATGGACATATACCTTATTAGCGGGAATGCCCGCATCATTGATAAGAGCTGCCGCCATGCTTTCCATGGTATGTATGGGTACCCTGTTGTTCCGTTCCCTGCCCCTTCTTCACACTCTTAGCTTTTCTGCCTGTATCATCTTATTTGTCAATCCACTTCTACTGACAGACATCGGTTTCCAGTTGTCGTGTATGGCAGTGCTTTTCATTGCACTGGCATATATGCCTCTGCACGGTTGCTTCCGCTCATGGCCTTTTGCTCTGCGTTGGCCAGCCAGAATGTTGCTGCTGTCATTGTCCGCCCAAATCGGCACTCTTCCCTTATCAACCTATTACTTTCATTCATTACCATTATTGGGGCCTTTTGCCAGCCTGTTCCTGATACCGGTTACCACTGCTCTTATATATGGAGGTTTGTGCACATTGATTTTCCCCTTACCTGTTCTCGCATCATTCACTGCCCTGTGTGTCCGTGCCGATTTGTGGATATTGGAAACCTGGATAAACCTCTTCCCCTCTTCTATGTGGGACACTCTTCATCCATCCTTGCCAAGCGTTATTCTGATATACGTTGTGTTGCTTGCCGGATTTATCAGAATATACTGGCAGGCATCAGAGATGAACCGCCAACAAGTCAGTCTGTAGAGTAATCAGCCATCATCTGCCTGTAGACCGCCAGGACACTGCTCTTACGTATGAAGCCGACGAATGTTCCTGCAGAATCTACAACAGGAAGATTCCACATGCGTGTCCGGTCAAACACCTTCAGCACTACGTCCATCGGGTCCTGCATACTCAGTCGGGCCACTGGCGGCTTCATCAGTTCTGCCACGCGGAAGTCTCTATACAATTCCGTGCGGAAAATCAAATGCCGTATATCATCCAGATAAACCACTCCAATCAGCTTCATCTGCTTATCCACTACCGGAAATACAAAATATTTGCTGGTACTGACATGATTGGCAATATCCATTAGGGTCATCTCCGGATAAAGTACCTTATTATAATGCTGTATCACACTATTCATGCTCATGAGCGTAAGGATAGACCGGTCAGAATGATGGGTTAGCAACTCGCCACGTTGGGCAAGGCGCATGGCGTAGATACTATGCGGTTCAAAAACCTTGATAGTAAGATAGGCACAGACGGACACTATCATCAAGGGCATAAAAAGCTGGTATCCGCCGGTAAGTTCAGCTATAAGGAATATGCCGGTAAGCGGAGCATGCATTACTCCACTCATTAATCCGCACATGCCAAGCATGGCAAAGTTGCGTTCGGGAACGGTTATGGAGAATATACCGTATATATTCCAGATACGGCTGAAAACAAAACCGGAAATACATCCCAAAAACAGGCTGGGAGCAAAGATTCCACCACATCCCCCACCACCATTTGTGGCTGTAGAAGCGAACACCTTAAAAAGAATAATAAGACTCAGATAGAGAAGCAACAGATGCGAGTGGCCGTAGAAAAGCGAGCTGTTGAGTGCCGTATCCCAATCGGCCGTACCGTTTCCGTTGAGCAATAATGTTATAAGGTCATACCCTTCACCATACAAGGGAGGAAAAAGGTAAATTAGCAGGCTCAATGTTATTCCGCCAAGCGCAAGACGTACATAAGGATTGCCCAAACGACGGAACACACCTTCAAACCAGTTCATGGTTCGGGTAAAATAGAGCGCCACCATACCACACATACATCCCAGCATGATGTAGGCAGGTATACGTGTTACCTGGAAAGTATCAAGAAGATGGAACTCGAAAACCGGACTGATGCCAGAAACCGCAAAAGTGATGCCTGCTGCAGTAACACAACTTACCAGCAAAGGCAACAGGCTGCTCATGGTAAGGTCTATCATCAACACTTCCAGTACAAAAACAAGTCCTGCAATGGGAGCCTTGAAGATGCCGGCCACCGCTCCTGCTGCGCCACACCCCACCAAAAGCATCATTTGCTTGCCTGACAAATAAAACGCCCGCCCAAGATTGCTTCCGATAGCACTTCCGGTCAGGACTATAGGAGCCTCCGCACCTACGCTGCCGCCAAACCCTATTGTTATGGCACTGGCGGCTACGCTACTCCATGTGTTATGAAGGCGTATTTTACTCTGCTTACGTGCAATGGCAAAGAGTATTTTTGTAACACCATGGCTGATGTCGTCTCTCACCACATACCGGATAAAAAGCATTGTAAGCAGGATTCCCACAACAGGATATACCAGATAGGGCCAGTTGGCTCCGGCAATATTGAACTCATGGGTAAGCCAATGCTCTATGAACTCTATGAGCCATTTCAAGAGCAGGCCCGCCAAAGCTGTAAATACTCCGACCAGCAAACTGATAAGCAGCATAAACTGGTTGTCTGACAAATGACGTCTGCGCCATTTGATGATGAAAGCCCATAAGTTACGTCCTGTCATAAATCTTTCGGTGTGGGGTGTATGGTATCAGTGTTATATTGTTCTATCATCGGATTATTTTAACTTCGCCATCCGCCCTTAACTTTATAATCCGGCTTGGCGCCCGTTTGGAAGTGTCGTTCTGCCGGCACTTCATTACATAATCTACGCCAGCGATGATTTCAGGGGATATTTCGCTAAAGCATTGAGGAGAAGGCTCTCCACTGATATTGGCACTTGTGCTCACAACGGGCTTTTGGAATTTAAAGCACAGCTTGTTACTGATGTTTTCACGGGTAACCCGCATTCCTATACTGCCGTCCTCTGCCATAAGACATGCGGGCAAATTTACAGCATTGTCCAGTATCAGCGTCAACGGTTTTTCCGCATACTCCATCATGTCCCATGCCACATCCGGTATATTCCTTATGTATCGCGGCAACCTGTTTGCATTGTCCACCAAACATATTAGTGCTTTAGAATCAGCGCGTTGTTTAAGCGCAAAAATACGTTTGACGGCTTCTTCGTTGGTAGCATCGCATCCAATGCCCCAAATGGTGTCTGTGGGATAAAGTATCAATCCGCCACAGCGCAATGTATCTACAGCAGCCTGGATATCCTCAGCTATATCTTTTTGTGTCATTTAGAATTCACTTGTAAAATGGAAACGTATATGTTCAAAATCCTGCTGTGCCATTGTCAGTACATAGCCGGAATCAGCCAGAAACACATCACGCCCTTCCTTGTCTTTGGCCATGTACTGATACTTGCGTTTCTTGAACATCTCCAGTTCGGACTCGTAACCAGGCTCGCACTCCACCCAACATGCTTTGTACAGGCTGATAGGTTCCCAACGGCAACGCGCATTATATTCGTTCTCCAGACGATACTGGATTACTTCAAACTGCAACTGTCCAACCGTGCCGATAATCTTGCGTCCGTTAAACTGATTCACGAAAAGCTGTGCCACACCCTCGTCCATCAGTTGGTTTATTCCCTTCTCCAACTGTTTGGTCTTCATTGGGTCGGCATTCTCGATATACTTGAACATTTCGGGAGAGAAAGAAGGCAGTCCCCGATAATGAAGCA
Source organism: Bacteroidaceae bacterium (assembly GCA_017935785.1). GTDB lineage: Bacteria > Bacteroidota > Bacteroidia > Bacteroidales > Bacteroidaceae > Physcousia. Next base: position 25,639 of record JAGBGU010000034.1, on the reverse strand, counting down.
ATTCGCCTTCGGTGAGCGTATCTCCAATCTTGAAAATACCGTTGTCCGGCAAGCCCACAATATCGCCAGGCCATGCTTCATCGATAGTTTCCTTGCGCTGTGCCATGAACTGGGTAGGGCTGGAGAAACGCACAGTCTTGCCGTTGCGTACATGAAGATAAGGCGCATTGCGCACAAAACGTCCCGAGCACACCTTACAGAAAGCTATGCAGGAACGGTGGTTGGGGTCGATATTGGCTGTAATCTTGAAGATAAAACCGGAAAACTTGGGTTCTTCCGGACTGACAGTGCGTTCCTCCGCCAAAACTGGTCGGGGACAAGGGGCTATCTGCACAAAACAGTCCAGCATTTCCTGCACGCCGAAGTTGTTCAGGGCGGAACCAAAGAATACAGGAGCCACCTGTGCGTTCAGATAGCTTTCCTTGTCAAACTCGGGATATACGCCATCCACAAGTTCAAGGTCCTCACGCAATTTGGCCGCATCAGCCTCACCCACTTTGGCATCCAGTTCTTCGCTGTCAATATCAACGCTCACCTTTTCCGTCACTTTCTGTTTGTCAGGAGTGAACAGATTGAGGTTGTTTTCAAAAATATTGTACACACCCTTAAAGCGCATACCCTGGTTGATGGGCCAGCTCAGGGGACGCACCTTTATCTGCAGTTCTTCCTCCAGTTCGTCCAGCAGGTCGAAGGGGTCACGTCCCTCACGGTCCATCTTATTTATGTAGATGATGACCGGAGTCTTTCGCATACGGCACACGGTCATCAGTTTTCGTGTCTGTGTCTCCACACCCTTGGCGCTGTCCACCACAATAATGGCGCTGTCCACAGCGGTAAGCGTACGAAACGTATCCTCTGCAAAGTCCTGATGGCCAGGGGTGTCCAGAATGTTCACTTTATAGCCCTGGTAGTCAAACTCCATCACACTGGTGGTCACGCTGATTCCGCGCTGCTTCTCAATTTCCATCCAGTCGCTCGTAGCTGTCTTTTTTATTTTGTTGCTCTTTACCGCACCTGCCACCTGGATTTGCCCGCCGAAAAGCAGCAGTTTCTCTGTCAGAGTGGTCTTTCCTGCGTCGGGGTGCGAAATAATGGCAAATGTCCTTCTTCTTTCTATTTCTTGGTTCATATCTGTTATATCAGTATTCTATAATTATAAGTTGTCGTCCTCGTGAAACGCCGCCGAAAGCAGTTCCAGCAAATGCACGATGGGCTTGATGCCGCTTTGGGTGGCTTCGGATACCGTCTGTCCCTTCATTTTCAGCAAAGTGGTCCCATACACAGCTTCCAGGGCATTCTCAATCTCGTGCAATTCCTTTGCTGCGCCCCTTGCCCGTAATTCCACAATACAGGGAAGCGCTTTGAAATAGGCTGCATTGTAAAAGGCCTGCTTGGGATCGCGCATCAGTTCCTCATGTCTGTCTGCAAGCAACAGAATCGTGTTACGCACCACCTGCAAGTGGCCTTTCTCCTGCTTTCCTTCCTCGCGCATCATGTCAATAAGACTGCCGTACCATTCTGACGCTTCATCCGTCTGTTGGGGAGTAAAGGAAAACCGGGGCAGGTATTCCTTGCTCAGACGCTCAAGATCCATATCATAGGCTCTTATCACGTCCTCCACCTGAAACATATACAGCACATAGGCTGTAACGTGGCTCTTTCTGAGTTTTCTGGCTATATACATTTTTGGTTTCTTAATAATAGAACGAAAACACCAGCCCGGCCAAAGAGGCAGCCATGACAATGACGCCAATATAGCGGTTTATGCGTCCGATTGTTTCCATGTGAAAATGGTTTCGAACCTTGTTTATGGCCTGCGTCAGCGAGAACCACCATACAAGGGCGCCCATCAGAATACTTGTCACTCCAACGGTCTGTTCTACGGGGTGTCCGTTCTGTATAAAGCTGAAACGTGCAAACAAGGCCAGGAAAAGGAATATTATGAGCGGGTTGCTCAGTGTAACCAAAAAGCCGGTTAAGGCATTTTGGAAAAGGCTGCCGCGGCTCTTTCCAGGCGGTGCTATGGAGGGTTTGGACTGGAAGGTATACCAACCAAAAAGAAAGAGCATAAAGCTTCCGCCCAGCTTCAGATATAGCATGGTTGCGGGTTTTTCTATGAAATCCATCACCACACTCATGCCCAACACGGTGAGCACTGCATATATCATATCACTCACGGCGGCACCCAAGCCGGTGGCCATACCGTACCAGCGCCCTTTGTTCAAAGTCCGACGAATGGTAAGCACACCTACGGGTCCCATCGGAGCACTGGCTATGATGCCCACAATCAGCCCTTTTATAATCAGTTCTATGGTTTTTATTGGGTCTATCCACATAATTGTTGCAAAATTCGTAATTTTTTTCGACTTTTCATATTTTTTTGTCCTAAAAATGATGTTTTGTAAAATGAATTATTTACCTTTGTAGGGGTCAAAACTTTTTTGGCGCGAAATAACTACTAATTCATAATTTAATTATATCATGGAAAAGAAACCTTATGTAATAGGTCTGGACTTGGGTGGAACCAACTCCGTTTTCGGTATTGTAGACAAGAAGGCTAACGTAGTGGCAAGCGTATCTGTAAAGACTCGCGGACACGGCACAGCCGACCAGTATGTAGCCGACTGCTGCGAAGCGCTGAAGCCCGTCATCGAGCAAGTGGGCGGAATCGAAAAGATTCACGCAATGGGAATCGGAGCCCCCAACGGCAACTACTATAACGGAAGTATTGAAAACGCCCCAAACCTGGAATGGCCCGGAATCGTACCCCTGGCACAGATGTTCAGTGACAAGCTGGGTATTCCCGTAGCACTTACTAACGACGCCAACGCCGCCGCAATCGGCGAAATGGCCTATGGCGTGGCAAAGGGCATGAAGAACTTCATCATGATTACCCTCGGAACCGGACTTGGCAGCGGTATCGTTGTGAACGGTCAATTGGTTTACGGATGCGACGGATTTGCCGGCGAACTGGGACACGTTGTAATAGACCGCAGCGAACACGCACGCGAATGCGGATGCGGACGCAAGGGTTGTATCGAAGCATACTGCAGCGCCACTGGTATGGCACGCACAGCACGCGAATGGATGGCCATCCGCAACACCCCCTCTACATTGCGCGACATCCCCAGCGACCAGCTTGAAAGCAAGGACATCGCCATTGCAGCGGCACAGGGCGACCAGCTGGCAAAAGAAATCATGGACTACACTGGTGAACTGTTGGGACGTACTTGTGCAGACTTTGCCAATTTCTGCAGCCCCGAGGCATTCATCTTCTTCGGTGGTCCTACCAAGGCTGGCGACCTGCTCATGAATCCCGTTCGTAAGGCATACGATGAGAATGTGCTCTTCAACTACAAGGGAAAGGCCAAGCTTCTTCTTTCCGAACTCGATGGTGCAGCAGCTGCCGTTCTCGGTGCCAGCGCCCTTGGATGGGAGTTGTAAGCCAACATAGCATAATTTTTTAAAGTGAATGAGGATGCACCCTTCTTAAGGATGCATCCTCTTCTTTTCTACCAAGCTTACGCAATATCCCTAAAAAGGTAGCGAAAAGCACGTTTCATAAGGCCAGTAAAAGCACATTGCAGCAACAATACTAAAACATAGTACTTAAGTTGTTGCAGGACAGTGCTATAAAAGTTTTTTCTTCCTTGTAAAATTTTTGTTTCAGCGGCTGGAACATATATTTCAGCAGCTGAAATATGTATTCCAAGTGCTGAAACATGTATTTCAGCACTTGGAACAAAGATTCTATAACTGCAAAAAAACTTTTCTATTGTTGTGAAAAAACAAGTTTACAGCTATCGGACAAGAAACTTACCGGCTGAAACGGAACAGCATAACGGTATTGGCCGGGATATCTACACTGAGACTCCCGGCTGCCTCCCTGACACCATCCAAAGGTTTTAGCTGGCTTCCATCGGCGGGCAGCCGTCCTTCCTGATATACATACTGCTCGTAAGAACCGCGCAAGGGATGCTGTTCGTTGCGGAGCGTTACGCTAAGAGGAATATTTTCCTGGTTTGCCACAACATAGACCCACGACTTGTCCCTGTTGCGTACGCACAAGGCATTTGTCAGCCCCATATCCGCATCGGCTGCCATCCTATAGACCTTTGCTCCCGGACGCACAAAACGGGTAAGCAAAGAATAGGCATAGAATTGGGGGCGCGCCTCGTAATCGCCGGCAATCCTGTCAAAATAGGCTTCTGTGGCATAATCGGCCTTCACGCTCTTCCACATTCCCAACTGCTGCATTTGTGCATAGTTGTCGTACCGGCTATAATACTGGTCAAACAACTGCCAATAACTGATATTGTATGCGCCGGCGGCCAGCAGGGATATGGCTGTACGCACCATGAGCACCCCTCTCCTATACTGGTCTATATCCTTCTGACGCGATGCGCCTACTGTCTGGTCACTGCCGAATTCGCCCACACAATGCCTGAGTCCTATACGGGCTGCTATGCGGCAATTTTGCTCTTCCCATTGCATAATCTTTTCCGTAGGAGTGTCATACCCGAATATATAGGTGTGGCTGTTCACCACATCGGCAATGCCTTTCAGCTGCGGCATACATTCTTCAATAAAGTCGAACCGTCCGCCGCGGTCTGTATTGTCTATCAGATTAAGTCTGACGCGCTTAAGTATGCGGTCCTGCTTGAGTCTTGCATGCAAGGCCTTACAGATAGCCACATACTCGTCAGGGCTTATGCCCCACCCGTCAGGTTCGTTTCCGGGCGTAACTTCATCAATGCAGTCATACTTGCGCTCCCTTATCAGATGGCAGAGCAGGGCGGAGATGTTCTCGGCATACTCCTCGTAATTCTCCGGCTGTACAATCCAGCCCTTTCGGGACGACATGAAACTCTCTGGCGCAGCACCCCAAGGAACAATGGTTACGGGAAGATCCATCTCCTGAGCCAAATCCAGAATGGGATAAAGGCTCTGCATCTGAGGGGAGTCAAAACAAAAGCCTGATTTTTCCGCCACTGCCGGATTGTCATTGTCGTTCTGCGGTTCATACCATTGGGGCAGCACCATTACACGCAGGCTCTGCACCTGCATATCCCTGATACGGGGAACTATCACGTTTGCCCAGTCCTCTATCTTCGCCCCTTCGCTGCGCGGAACATGATTGGCATGGAAATGGGCATCCAGTTCGACCCCCACACAACGGATACGGTTGGGACGGGTTTCCCTGGAAACTTTATATTCCAGAGCACGCTGTGCGTTCATTCCGCAACAGGAAAGGCACAAAAAGGAAAGCATCAGAGGACGCCTGAAAATGTTTTTCATAACAATCTGCATTCAGATTTCTAACATAAACCGGTCATTAACGTTATGATGATAACAGCCTTTATTCTTGAACAGATGTTTTGCCGCTTTGAGGGCGCAATAGGGTTCCACTGTAACCGAGAAGCAAAGAAACATACCACCAAAAGACGGCTTAAATAGCGCGCAACAGTCTATCGACCGATTTAGGTTTAACGTAATGAAAAAACAACGGAGGACATCCCGTAGAAACGGCATAGCGCCTTACCCTTGGGTCTATCCTCCGTCATTTTGTTTGCTATGCCGGATTACTCTGTCGGGGATGTGGCTTCCTCCTCCTGGGGCTGTGCTTCCTCAAAATCAACCACTCCGTTATCAATAAGAAGGTTGTACCACTGTATCAGCTTCTTGATGTCTGAAGGATATACGCGGTCACGGTCAAAATTGGGCAGCACACTGCCCATAAAGTCTGCCAGTTCCTCCTTGCTTGCCTTTTTGTAGTCTACACTAGTCTTTCCGCCATTTTCCTTTGCCTTTACATTGACCAATACCTGACGCAAGGGAACCTCCTCATCGTCTGTGTACATAGCAATGTCTGCCAGTGAAATAACCTTGTCCATGCCAAAGACAGGCATTCTCTTCTTTTTCTCGTCCAATGTCTCCACTATCAGGCCACGGCCGGTACGGGATACCAGTTTGTACAAACCAGGCTTGCCTGATATAGCTAAAATCTTTTCTAACATAATTTTCTTTGGTCTATATTTATTATATGTATCAATAGTTTTCTTTCATCTTGTCCAATATTTCCGCAAGTTGTGCGTCTACAGACCGGCAGCCGTCGTTCACCAGTTCAAAACGTACTGCGCCCTTCTCTTCCTGCTGGCTCTGCATCCGTGCTGCCACCTGTTGCGGTGTGCATCCGTCACGGGCCACTACTCTTTCTACGCGAATGGCGTCGGGTGCCGTAACACGGATAACAACATCTACCAGACTGTCCATACCGCTCGAGAAGAGGATTGCACTTTCCACCGCCACCATGCGTTCCTTTCTGTCCTTGGCCCATAATAGGAAATCCTGCTTCACACAAGGGTGCACCAATGCGTTCACGGCCGCCAAGTGCTGCGGATTGCCGAAAATATAACCGGCCAGCAAGGTACGGTTGAGCATTCCCGCATTATCATAGACATTATCGCCCACCATCTGCACCAGTCCGTCACGAATGGTTTCGCTACGCTGCATCAGCGCCTTTGCCCTGCTGTCACAATCATAGACAGGCACACCAAACCTTTCCTCCAGCCGGCGGGACACATAGCTCTTTCCGCTTCCTATCCCCCCTGTGATACCAATCCTTATGCTATTCCTCATTTTTGCTGGCAACATGTTCAATCAGATAATCTACGTCGGCCGGCGAAATCCGCACATGCGATATGCCTTTGGGCTGTTTTTTCAACTTTAGATGGTATTTATTCCCGGCATTTTCCTGCAGGTCTTCATATGTGACCATCAGCACAAAGTCATCTTCCCACCTGCGGTCAGAGTAGGCGGCACCCACACGGAACGTAACCTTTGCCTTTGAGGGAAATGTGCGCAGCACCTTGTCTGCCGGGAAATTCATACTCACAATGGGAACCTCAACAGTTTTCTCCACATAATAATCCACCTGTGCCTTTACCTCCACCTTGGATGTCATGTACTTCACACCCTTTATAGGCATAAGCCCCACTTCATCCGTAACCGTTTCCGTTAGCCCTTCCCATACTACTTCGGTGGTATAGGCATACTTCATCGTATCTATGACGCCGGACGGAGCATACAGTTCCACCGTATCCGGATAACAATGCAGGCCTTCAAGGTAATTCTGTGCCGCAGTCTTGACTCTACCCGCTACCTTAACGGGCAGACGGGTTGGCAATCCTCTGTTATAATAATATTCTATCGTATCAGGATTAATCTCCTGTATGCGGCTACTTTCTATAAGTTGTGGCTGCAACAGGCGAGCCACATCAGAGTGAGGTACCACCACCCTGTCGCTCACCGCTCCCTTGTCATACTGGGCAAAATCCACAACAAGCGGCAAAAGTTTCTTCCTATACAAATATTGGACAAGTACAGTGCCTTTGTCGCTCAGTTTCACTTTCACATTTTCCGGCGGAGTCTGGGTCAGCACCGCTGTCCCGGGTACGTTTGCCAGTTTTACAGGCAGAGAGACACTCATCTCCAATGTTTCGTTCAGGGTCTGCAACACCCAGAAACTTGCGGACACAAAGAGGAAAAACAAAAAAACCAGAAACCTCCTGAACCTTTGGCTGTACAGGAAGTTTCTGATTCTTACCAGTTGTATCTGCAGGATTCTATTCATTCCCGCACCTTATTTATTTGGCTACGGGAGCCTGGGCATTGGCATAAACCGAATTGCGGTCTACACGGATATTCACACCGTTTGCCACTTCAATATGCAGGATATTCTCGGTTTCGTCAATTCTACGCACAACACCATAGATTCCACCTGCGGTAACAACACTGGTTCCTGTGGTTATGGCATCGCGGAAACGCTGGATTTCCTTTTGTTTCTTCTGCTGGGGACGTATCATAAAGAACCACATGATGGCAAATATCGCAGCCATCATCAGCAACATTGACATTCCGCCACCCTGGGCAGCTTGCATAAATGTAATCATAATATAAAAAATGTATAGGTTTAAATGATAATTCTAAAATACTCTCTACTTTACGTTCTTTACAATCTTTTTCTGCGTCGTAAGTAACTTTACAATGCTGTCGAGCGTACCGTTTACATAACGCCAGCTCTTGGGGGTGCTGAACACCTTGGTCAGTTCCACATATTCGTTTATGCTGACACTGACGGGGATGTCGGGAAACGAGACAATCTCCGCCAATGCGACACGGATAATGATACGGTCCATCAGCGCCACACGCTCCAACTCCCAGTTATGCGTATATTCGGCAATCAGCGTGTCATAATAAGAAGCATTGGCAAGCGCATTACGCAACAGCTCGGTAGCATACTCGCGATCTTCCGGGTAACGGAACTCGGGCATAAGCGGCTGTTCCTGCGTACTGTCCTCTGTAAACTTGTTGATAGTCTTCAGAATAAAGGTATCCACTATGGTCTTGTCATCGTTCCAGTAAAGTCCCAAATCCTCAAACATACCGTCAAGATTCTCGTTATTGCATATCTCGTTGCGGTAAATGGCACGGTAAATTTCACGATCCTCCTCGTATGAGGATTTTCCGCTCGTCAGATAGGCATTGAAATAATCGCTGTTCTCTATCTTATTCCAAAGTTCACGCTCATACTCCGCATTGAAGAAATCGTCGTTCAGCGTTTCACGATATGACACAAGAGCGTTATTACACTCCAATTGTTTTATGAACCTGTTCTGTACGAATTTTGAATTCAGATTTGTATCTTCACCCAACCGCTCTGCACGCTTCACACGCACGTCGTACATACGCTCTGCCACACGTCCGATTTCTGTAATCAATGACAGCAACAACATGTACATCTCATAAGCCTTTGAGAAACTCAGCGACAATTCCTGTTCAGCCACCTTTGGGTCGCGGCCTTCATTCTGGGCGAATGAATAACAGATTTGAACCACTTTTGAACGAATTAATTCTCTGTTTATCATAACGAATAGTTGAATGAGCAGGCAAAATTACTCAAAATAGCTCAATTTTACACAATTTTAATCCGTTTTTTTGGAAGATTAAGAAAATATCTGCACTTTTGGGATGAATTTAACGATTTTCCACATGAAAACAGACAAGAATAACACCCACGAGCACGAACGTGAGATAATCTTCTCCCGTACCGTAAAGGCCGGCAAGCGCATCTATTATATTGATGTAAAAAAGAACCGTGCGGACGAACTGTATTTGTGCATAACCGAAAGCAAAAGGCAGAAAAGCGGAGATGACGAATACCCCACCGTAAATTATGAGAAGCACAAAATCTTCCTCTTTCCCGAAGATTTCAGGAAATTTACCTCCAGCCTGCAGGAAGCTACCCAATACATAGAAGAACAGCAGGGCGAGTGCGCCCCACGCAAGGAATTCCCTTCAGAAATCCAAATTGACATAGAATTCTGATCCCTTCCACCTCAAAAAAAGGCATAAAAGCCATAAAAATAAGAGAAAAAGTGCGCCAAACCAGAAAAAAACCGTAACTTTGCCGCGCTTTTGAGCCGTGTGATGGCGAATTAAGCATATTTATTCACTTAATTTAGAGTAACACAAAACAAAAATGAAAAGTATCAACGTAAATGGTACAGCCAGAACCGAAACTGGCAAGAAGGCCGCTCGTAACATCCGCAAGACCGGTGCTGTTCCCTGTAACCTGTATGGAGAAGCCAAGGGCGAAAACGGTCTGCCCTTAGCCAAGAGCTTTACCGTAACTCAGGACGAGTTGCGCAAACTGGTTTACACTCCCGACATCTACAGCGTAAACCTGAACATTGACGGACAGGAATGCAAGGCTATCATGAAGGAGCTGCAGTTCCACCCCGTTACAGACCAGCTTCTGCACGTAGACTTCTACGAAATCACAGAAACCAAGCCCATCATCATGGAAGTTCCCATCAAGCTGAATGGTCTGGCAGAAGGTGTTAAGGCCGGTGGTAAGCTGGCAGCCAGCGTGCGCAAGCTGAAGGTACGTGCCGTTTACTCAGCCATCCCCGAAAAGCTCAACATCGACGTTACCCACTTGGGACTGGGCAAGACCATCAAGGTTTCAGAGCTCAGCTTCGAAGGTCTGGAACTGGTTACCAGCCCCAGCGTTGTTGTATGCCAGGTTAAGATGACACGTAGCGCTCTGAGTGCTGCTGCCAAGGCTAAGTAATCTACCAGCCCCTTCCATTAAAGGAGTATAAGAAACATTACGGACCGCAGCGTTCCACACTTCAAACAAAAAATGAAGGCTGGGCTGCGGTCCGTTCTTTTGTACCAAAATATCATGAGTTTGTTTTCATACATCCTCTCTTTTTTCAAACCTCAACAAGAACCCTGCAACAACATGAAATACCTCATTGTAGGCCTGGGCAACATCGGGCCGGAATATGAAGGCACACGGCACAACATCGGTTTTCATATCGTAGACGCACTGGCACAGGCCTGCAAAGCCACATTCGAAGACAAACGTTACGGCTTTGTGGCACACTGCCGTGCCAAGAACGCCCAGTTGGTACTGCTCAAGCCCAGTACATATATGAATCTGAGCGGAAACGCCGTACGTTACTGGATGCAGCAGGAAAAGATTCCCTTGTCCAATCTGCTGGTCATTGTAGACGACCTGAGTCTGCCCGTGGGCACCATCCGCATGAAACAGAATGGAAGCGACGCAGGGCACAACGGGCTCAAGCATATAGCCCAAATGCTGTGCACAGAAGGATACAACCGACTGAGATTCGGCATAGGGAATGACTTTCCACGAGGCGGACAAGTGGATTATGTGTTAGGCGAATTCAGTGCAGAGGACCGAAAAATAATAGAAGTAAAGACGCCTATCGTCTGCGATGCCATCAAGGCATTCGCCCTGAGCGGAATTCAATTTGCAATGTGCAACTACAATGGAAAGTAAGAACACCGAAGCCCGCATAGACAAATGGCTATGGGCCGCCCGAATTTTCAAGACACGCACCATAGCTGCCGCCGCCTGTAAGAAGGGGCAGATAACCTTGCGCGGAGCACAGCTCAAGCCCTCACGCATCATTAAGGTTGGCGATGTTATCGAAGTACGCAAACCTCCCATAACCTATTCCTTCAAAGTTCTTCAGGCCATAGAACGCCGAGTGGGGGCACGTCTCATTCCGGAAATTCTGGAAGACGTAACACCGCCACAACAGTACGAGCTGCTGGAGATGAGCAAAATCAGCGGGTTTGTCAACCGCGCCAAAGGAACCGGACGCCCCACCAAGAAAGACCGCCGCAGTCTGGACGAGTTTACGCAAGAGACTCCCTTTTTCTTTGGAGACTTCGATTTCGACATGGACGAAGATAACGAAGGGATGGAATAGCCTTTCTATACATTATATATTATATATAACAGATTCACACAAACATGAAGACAAGCGCTATAGCAGACATACATCTGATTACATTCTCCCCTACAGGTACCTCACGCAAAATCGGCATAGCAATAGCCCAAGGGACAGGCATAGAGACAATAGCCATCGATGACCTTACACAAGACTGTGAAGCCACACTTACATTTCATACCCGCCAACTTGTTGTAATCACAGTTCCTGTCTATGGCGGCCATGTGGCTCCCACAGCCCTGCAACGCATGAAATCTCTCCAAGGCAACAACACGCCTGCCGTCTTAGTGGCTGTCTATGGAAACAGACATTACGAACAGGCATTGGAAGAGCTTCACACTTTTGTATCCGGACAAGGATTCCGTGTGATTGCAGCTGGCGCATTCATTGGAGAGCACTCCTATTCCACCCCGGAGACTCCCATTGCCGCCGGCCGCCCCGATTCTTCCGATCTCCTCTGCGCCAACCGTTTTGGTTCCGAGATAGGCAAGAAACTCTCCGCCAGTTCCTCTCCCGCAGAAATAGACGTAAAGGATGTTGCGCTCCCCACACATCCGCAGGAAGCCATAATGCAGTTCAAACAAACTGTAATGGGCTGGATGAAACAGGGCATACAAATGCCTTCCGTCCCCCTTGTGGATACCAACCTTTGCAACAACTGCGCCACCTGTTCGCTCATATGTCCCACTTCGGCCATCCCAACCTGTGATCCTACTGAAACTGATGCGCAAGCCTGCATCAAATGCTGTGCCTGCGTAAAAGGATGCCCCACCGGTGCGCGTTCCTTCCCCACCCCCTTCGCCCCGCTTTTGGTCCAACAATTCTCAGCGCGTCAGGAAAACCATACATTGGTATAGACTTTTATAAACAAAAAACGCATCGGATAGTGGAATAGCCACAAAAATATCACCCCAAAAAACGGTTTCCAAAAGCGTACTGCCAATGGAAACCGTTTCCGTTTATATAAGGACAATATTTAAGAATGTTCTTACCGGGCAGCCACAAGACGGCAGATGTTTACCACCGTGTGCATGGCCTTTTCCATGTTCTGCACCGTAATGAACTCGTGCAGGCCGTGGAAGTTCAGGCCACCGGCAAAGATATTGGGACACGGAAGGCCTTTAAAGGAGAGTTGCGCTCCGTCCGTACCTCCTCGGATGGGCACCACATGGCATACGCCACAAGCCTCGGTAATGGCCTGTTCCGCAATGCGGATGATGTGCATCTTGTCCTCCAACATACACTTCATATTATAATACTGGTCTTTCACTTCAGGAGTAACAGTTCCCTCGCCGTACTGAGCATTCAGACGCTCTGCCGTATCCAACACCACCTGCTTGCGCAACTGGAACATGCCCTGGTTGTGGTCGCGGATAATATAAGAAAGCGTTGCCTCCTCCACTGTCCCCTGGAAGCTGCACAAATGGAAGAATCCTTCGTATCCGTCAGTCTTGCCCGGCACCTCGTTGCCCGGCATCAGACTCATGAATTCGTTGGCTATGAGACAAGCATTGATCATCTTGTCCTTGGCATATCCGGGATGCACATTGCGTCCCTTGATGCGAATCTTTGCACTGGCGGCATTGAAATTCTCGTATTCCAGCTCGCCCACTTCACCGCCGTCCATGGTATAGGCCCATTCACAACCGAACTTTTCCACATCAAAGAGATGTGCGCCTGCCCCTATTTCCTCGTCGGGATTGAACGCCACACGAATCTTGCCGTGTTCTATCTCGGGGTGCGCCATCAGCCAGGTCATGGCCGTAACTATCTCTGCAATACCAGCCTTGTCATCGGCACCCAGGAGAGTGTGCCCGTCGGTCACAATCAGATCTTCGCCTATATGGTCCTTCAGTTCCGGGAACTGGGCAACGCGCGTTACCACACCCGACTCCGCATCCAGCACCACATCGGATCCGTCATAGTTGGGAATAATGCGCGGTTTTACATTGGCACCGCTGCAATCAGGGCTGGTATCCATGTGGGCTATAAAACCCACTGTGGGGACAGTGCGGTCTGTATTGGCCGGCAATGTGGCATAAACATATCCGTGGCTGTCCATCTCCACCTCTGTCAGCCCCAGTTCGCGAAGTTCCTGCACCAGGTATTCGGCCAGAACAAACTGTTTCTGCGTGCTGGGACATCCCTGCGCGTCCTCGGCACTCTGTGTATCAAACGAAACGTATTTAAGAAAACGCTTCACCAATGCTTCTTTCATAATGGTATGTCAATTATGGGATTAAATGGTTCTACTCTTTGCAAAAATACGCTTTTTCCACCAATGCGCCAAAGGTTTCCTGGATTTTCTGGAAGAGGATAGATAAACTAGAAGAGCTAGAAGGGCTAGACTGGGCTAGAAATTCTAAGATTACTGGATAAACAGGATTCCCTGGGATACTATATCGTTTCCAACAGGGCGGAAAGAGCTTCGCAGATGTCGCGATAAGTGCGGTTGAAGTCGCCTGTATACCAAGGGTCGGCCACATCGTCATTCCTTCCGGCCAGGGTCATCAAAAGGCTGATTTTTCCACCGGGATCGGAATAACGGCCATTCTTGTAGCGGACAATGCCCGGCATCCGCATATTGAGCCAACGCAGATTGTTGGTGTCCATGACAAAAATACGGTCGTAGCGGTGATAGTCCTGTTCTGTCATCTGCCACGCCCCTCGCGAGGTAAAAGGAATTCCCTGCCGACGGAGTTCTGCCTTTGCCGGCGGGTAGATGTCGTTGCCGATTTCTTCCATGGATGTGGCTGCAGAATCTATTTGATATAAATGGGCCAGTCCGCGGTCGGCCACCATCTTCTTCATTATCATCTCCGCCATTGGAGAACGACAAATGTTTCCGTGGCAGACGAACAGTATTCTGGTTTTATCCTTGTTCTCCGATATGTTATGCATAAATCTACTATTATGGTTTACGTTGTGGCTTACATTGTTTATCTTGCCCGTATCTGTTGTTATACAATGCAAAATTAGCGTTTTTTTTGCACGTTACGGCTGAAAACGGAAAAAAAGAATCAGCACAAGTGGGAAACGGCGAGTTCTGCGTTCAGGAATTATGACCCAATACAATGGTAAGCACTACAGCCCAGTGGGCCATTGCACCCAAAAGAACGAATATATGCCAAATGGCATGGAAGAATGGCCGCTCGTCATGGGCAAAGAAATAGGTTCCTACCGTATAGAACAATCCTTCGGCCACTAACAAACATATGGACAGAGGGGTAAGCGCACGAACTACAGGTCCCATAATGAGCAGCACGCTCCAGCCCATGGCCAAATACAGCGCCAACGAAAGGCGAGGCCATCTGCCCATGGCCAGGAGCTTGTATACAGTTCCCGAAAGCACCAGCACCCACTGCACAGCAAAGGCCGTCCAACCTATCCAACCGCCCACCACCCCAATGCAGATGGGAGAATACGAGCAGGCTATCATGACGTATATGCTGATGTGGTCGCACTTGCGCAACGCCTGCTTTACAGCACCCTCGGGCGCCCAATGGTATAACGTACTGGACAGGAACATCAGGAACATTCCCAACACAAAGAATGCCACGCCCAGCGCCATCTGCCATCCCATCTGCGCCGAAGGCCAGACGAGCCAAATGGAAGAAAGGGCAAATGCGGCACCAAACAGATGTGTCCATGTATTTGCCCTTTCCCGCGCCAAAGGAAGAAAATCATTATTCTTCATAGCGAACAACGGGATTCATCTTTTCTTGGCCTGCTCGATAGTTTCCTTTACAAAATCGGCAAACTGCTGGTAGTCCATATCTTCGCGGGGCTGGATGAGGGGCAGGTACTCCACCTCAATCTTGTGCGGACGTACATGATGCGTGCCACGGGGAAGCGCCTCGTAGGCTCCACGGATGCAGACCGGAAGCACCGGTACCTGCAATTCCTTGCTCAGGATGGCAAACATCTTCTTGAAACGATTCATCTTGCCGTTGCGTGTGCGCGTTCCTTCTGGGAAAATCACTACGTTGCGGCCCTGCTTGAGCACCTCGGCCAGCTTCAGGATGGAGTTCTTCAGATTACCCCGCTCCATCAATATCACATTGTGACGGCTTGCCAGGAATTTCATCATTCCGGAACGTACATGTTCCTCTGTAGCATAGGAATAACATTCCTTAATCATATCCCATGAGAAACCTGCATAGGCCAGAGGACCGTCCAGAAAACTTTCATGATTGGCCGCAAGGATGAACGGTCCCTTTACGGGGATGTTGTGGGTTCCCTTTACAGACAGACGGTTATAAAGACGGAATCCGGTCTTGAACAACTTGGACACACCAGGGAAAGTGAATGCCGGAACAGGAAGCTGAAGATGATTGGTAGAACCATAAATCAGCTGGTGCCAGTCGGTTTCTTCCACATCCATACGCGTCTTGCGGTCTGCGATGTATTCACAAAGAGCCTGCACATTCCTGAAATCGGCCATGCGCTCCACTTTGACGGTCATTCCGAAGGAAGATTCAATGAAACCCTGCAGACTTACCTTGTCCAGAGAATCCATAGCCAAGTCTGTTTCCAGATGATCGCTGGGCTTAATCTTCACTTTCTTTTCCTGTTCCAGATAGTGCTTTACCATCTGATATTCCTGGAAGGTAGGTTCCACATCCTGCTGCACATTCTGACGGCGATGCGAGCCGGACGCTATGATTTCCCTAAGCTTATAGCGCTGTAGTTTGTCCAGGCGGGTACGGGGAAGTTCGCCACGATAGACAAACACGCCCATCACCTTCTTGTAGTTGGCCACGCTGCGGTTGTATAGTTCCACCACCTCGCGTTTCAGCTCTTCTTCCATCTGGACATCGCTCTTGTCGCCAGCCCATTCCGTCTGCGGCACAATGATGGCACGAAGCAAATCTCCGTCCTGAACTACGGCAGCTTCCTTCACCTGCACGGGGAACTGTTCCAGTTTGAATTCAATCTCGGCCGGTTGTACGTTCTTTCCATTGGAAAGTACAATGATTTCCTTGCTGCGCCCGGTAATGTACACACGCCCCTTCTCGTCGAAACGGGCCAAATCGCCGGTATGAAGGAATCCGTCCTTGTCCAGCACCTCTGCCGTTTCTTCGGGACGGTTATAATAGCCCTGCATGATATTTGGCCCCTTTGCCAAAATCTCTCCGTTCACAATCTTACACTCCACAGAAGGGAGAGGAAGTCCGGCACAGCCAGGGATGATATCGCCAGGGCGTGTGAAGGAAATCATAGGAGCGGCCTCCGTCATGCCGTATCCTTCCAACACATCCAAACCAAGCGTACGCAATCCCTCGCCTATCTCACGGTCAAGGGAAGCGCCGCCGCACACACAATAGGTTATATGGCCACCCATTTTCTTGTGCACAGACTTGAATATGGTCTTAGACAGTTTCGGGCTGTCCGCCTTAGCGCATAGCCAGAACAGGAAGCGGGTAATGGCATTGGCATCAATTTTCTTCTTGATACCCAGATAAAGCGTCTGCCACAAACGGGGCACGCCAATCATAATGGCCACCTTTCCACGGCACAGCGTCTCCATAATGTCCGGCCCTGACATGGTTGGACAAAGAGCCACACCACCGCCTTTGGTAATGGGAGCCACCAGCGACCCCACCAAGGGAAGTACATGATGCAGAGGCAACAGCACAAGCGTACAACGTTCTTCGTTGAAGATGGAAACCTCCTCGCTCACGGCATGGATATTGGCTTCAATGTTGCCGAAAGAGAGCATTACGCCCTTGGGAGATCCGGTTGTTCCGGAGGTATAGATAATCAGTGCCGTATCCTCAAGACGGGTTTCAATTACCGCCTTCTCTTCGGGTGCGGGAGCCTGCTCAAAGTCATCCATAAGGAACACGTCCATGGTAATACCGGCCAGTTCCATAGCTTCGCGCACAACATCTATTTTCGTACGCGATGTCCACACACAGACAGGCTTACAGTCCTTTATTATATAGGCTACGTCATGAGCCGTAGATCCGGCATCCACCGGAGTGGCAATCTGATTGCGTTCCCAAATGGAAAAAAAGGCATAAATCCAACCTTCGCGGTTCTCACTCAA
This sequence comes from Bacteroidaceae bacterium, assembly GCA_017935785.1. Lineage (GTDB taxonomy): Bacteria > Bacteroidota > Bacteroidia > Bacteroidales > Bacteroidaceae > Physcousia. Next base: position 8,257 of record JAGBGU010000034.1, on the reverse strand, counting down.
GATGAGCACCCGATCTCCTTTATCACCGGTTGTATGCTGTGAAAAAAGATGGATGCGCTGCAACATCTCGCAGTAACTCACTTTTTTTTTACCTACGACAATGGCGGTCTTCTGAAAATCCTTTATCATGTTCATTAAAAAAATGATTTTATCGTTTCTATCTGTTTGCAAAGATATGAAGAGAAATGTTAATTGAAAATAATATCCTGATGAAATCAGCCAAATCTGGGCATTTTTGCCTATATTATCCTATCTGCTCCTAAAATTGTCCTATCCTATCAACTTTTCTCTGTATTCCTGCGGAGTAAATCCCAACTGACGGCGGAAAAGACGGATAAAGTACGATATATCCTTAAAACCTACCGCTTCTCCCACTTGTTTTACACTTAAATCCGTACGCAAGAGAAGGGTTTGGGCGTGTTGAACCTTGCACTGGGTAATATAGCGTAGCGGCGTAACGCCGAGAGAGGAACGGAACATCCTGATTAGGTGGCACTTGGTTACGCAAGCATGCCGCGCCAGTTCCTCAGTGGAAAGAGGATCTTCCATGTGCTCCTGCACATACTTCATCAGTCCGGCCATGCGTACATCGCTCATAACCGCCCGCAACTTTGCCTGTTTGACAAAATAGGAGAAAAGTATCTCCACCAGCCCATGCAGTTGCAGACGCTCATAATGGGCCATCTGCATATAGGCCTGTACATACTCGCGGTAGGAAGGATGCGCATCAAACTTGGCGGCATCCTCGCTAGGCAGGTTTAACTGGGGATAAAGGTTACAATAGTTCTCAAACAAAAGCTGCGTGGCCTCGTTCGACCGCACCTGATAAGGGAAGTCATACGTCTGGAACACACTTACTCCGCGTTCGAGCCACTGGAAGACAAAAAGATAATAAAAGTCGAAACCAGGATCACACTCGTACGAATGCGGAACATAGCTGGGGATAAGATACATATGGCCGGCCGTGGCTTCCATATCCCCCTCGGGCAAATGAAGGACCGCCCTACCCTGTTTTATGTAATACAGACGGATGAAAGGAGAGGATATGTCTCGATGTCCCCACGGATTAACCGTACAGGCATGCCCCAGGTTAAGGACTATAAAGTCCATTGCGTCAACCTGTTCCACCTTCTCCGAAACTACAGCAGGCGCAAAGCCGGCACTTAACAAACGTTCTTTCATGGGCTTACCTATCTTTTCAGGGCTGCATCTATAAGATTTGGGTAATGGTCTGTGAGCAGCACCGTAAAGTATGACTGTATACAATCGAAAACCTTCACCTCGTCACCTTCCTTGGCATTGTACAGCAGACAATGGTCAATGGCTCCCACTTCGCGCTTTACGCTCTTACGTTTACTTTCCCTTCTTCCCACCTCCGACGGACTGCAGACATGATGGCCATTGTCCTTGTTGGCATATACCGTGGCAATGCTGTGGCACGGAAGATAACCAGCCTGTAAAAACTGCTGTATGGGCACGGAAGGCTCCTCACTGTTCATGTCTCCAACCACAAAGATGGGACAGTCGTACTTTTGGCGGATAATCTCCGCGTCCGCCATTAGCAGACGGATCTGTGCGGCACGGGCCATAGTGCTTCCGGGCTGCGCTTTGTCACTTTTCCACCACAGGTGGGTGTTCATAAGAGCAAATACCGTACCCGTAGACTTTTGGCGGAATACCGCCCAGGCGAACGACTTTGTTCCGGCATTGCACCATTGTTCAGGAGTGTACAGATGGTATTTCACCTCTTTCAGTTCCACACTGTCTTTCAGGAAGAAAAGCGGTGTATTGTTCCATGGGCCATCTCCCGAATCATAGGCTATCTCATAGCCGTAGGCCTGGATAAGCGGATAAAACTCATTGTGCATATGTCGGTTGTATTCTTGCAGCGCCAGAACATCGGGCATATAGGCGCGTACCATTTGAGCAAACTGCGGAGCGCGATGCTTGTCCCTGCAGTCTATTCCGGCCTGTTCCCAAGCTTTGGGCAGAGTCTCGGCGCTGTAGTCCCAGATATTGTCCACCAGAATGCGCAGGTTTACATCCCTTCTACGCGGAAAGAGCATTTTCCCTTCCACCGTACCTTCCAAAGTATAATTGCCAAATCCTGTCTTCCCGGCAATGCGGTCCGCCACCAAAGAGGCGGCATATTCCATGGCCCACTCGCCGCCTGCCTTTATGCTAATGAATTTCCTATTGGCATCCACCCTATAGGCAAAGGGAGAGAATGTCTGTTCCCATTGGAGGGAGATTCTTTTTCCTCGCAGGGAAGAAAGTGTATCGGCAGCCACAGCAATCCTGTTTCCGGTCATTTCCGTCAGTTTCCGTGCAAGTTCCATGGCTGGCTTTTGTGCAATGCCGGTCTCGGCAGACGGAGTGTAAACCACCGTATATTTCCCTGCAGAAGGGCCCGGCAAGTTTTTCGCCTGTATGCCGCCTGTCAAACAGAGGCATACGAGCCATACAGACAATCGATTTATAAGATGCATATCAAATAACTTTTCTTTTCAATTGTGCCAAATAGTCATAATGCTCGCCCAGAGCAAGCAGAGTCAGACAGTAACCGTTTTCTTCGGCATACCTTTTCAGGGTTTCCAGGTCTACATACAGCCAGTCAAAAGGCTCGCCCTTTACCCTGCCGTACTGCATCCTGTAATCCACCTCGCCGTAATATCCCCATTCCGGATTCCAGTCCATTTCTCCTTCCTCATCCTCATAGACATAGCGCAAGTCACTGGAATCCATCAGCACTTGTCCGCCTGGGGCCAGTATCCGGTCAAGCCTGTCAAAGAAACGCTCCATCCCCTGCAGCGTACCGATAATCCCCGATCCGTTCATAAGCATGAGCAGAGTGTCATAGCGTGTGTCACACTCCATCTCGTAGAAGTCCGCCAAACGGGCGTCCTCCACTCCCCTCTTGCGCATGGTTTCCACCGACAGCGGGGACACATCGATGGCCGTAACACTATGGCCGCGCTCCTGCAATACCAGCGAATGGCATCCGCTGCCTGCCCCTACGTCCAGTATGCGTCCGTACACCGCATCCAGGGCAGTGCGTTCCATGGCATTCATCTGTTCAGCGCCACGGAAAAGAGTGGAAACGGGAATCTCGTCCTCGTCAAACATGGACGAAATTACACGCAGCCTCTTTGCCTCTCCTGTGCGGTAATAGTCCGCTATTGCCTGCCCCATCGGGTCTTTCTCTGCAGAAATCAAAGCCATAACACTTCTCCGTACTATTTTTCAATGACAGTAAGTTTCCAGGGAGATGCCAACGCCCACTTTACAGAACGGTAGGCCAGGGAGTAATCCTCCTCGGTTGCCGGTTCCGGCTCGCCGTGAGGTTCTGGCGTGCGGCGTTCTTTCCGCCATTCGGGCGTAATGCGCAGACGGCTCTTTTCCACGTCCACGTCCACTCCGTAATGCTTCATCACCACCTGAGCCGCGCACAAGCCCTCTATGAGCGGGGCAATCCCTTCGTGCAGATGATAGCCGTCATAAACCAGATGGCCGGCCTTTCCAAAGCGGTCAAGCGCCGTATAGCGTGCGTTCTGTATAGCCGTACCGGCCGGAATAAGCAGGCGGGTGGGTGTCTTTTCCATCACCTGCTGTGAAGCCATACTGATACGGGCCCACATCTCGTCCGTGTGCATATCTCCCAGCCTGTCATAGCCCGTTCCGTAGGCCTGGGTCATCAGCCAGGCCGGCGTAACTCCGGGGCGTGCCTTCAGCAGTTCGGCCAACAGGTTGTCCAGATAGGGCTGGTATGTGTCGTAATAGCGCGAACGCGCACTTTGCTGCTGCAGGATTATAATGTCCCACTCCCCGGCCTGCATGGCCTGTTGCAGCGTAACGTCGCGCTGCAGGCTCCAGTGCGTATCGCCTGTGCGGAAGCGGTCAAACTGATAGGCCGGTTTCTGCCCCACCCAGTTCTCCCAATGACGTTCCAGCGTACAACCGCCAATGTACATGATACCCCAGTCCACCTGAACGCCGGGCACCAGGTCTTCAATGATAAAGGGAACATAGCTGAAGGCATCTCTGCTGAAAGAGTTGCCGATGGAAAGCACCCGCACCTTGGGAGCCAGCCCCTGCTGCGCCCACACAAAGGAACTAAGGGTAAGGAGAACTGCCAGCATACATGCACGGCCAAAACTGATGGTCTGTCTGTATTTCATGATAATATTATTTTTTATACTCCTGCGAAATATAAATTAAGATTACGGCTACGAATTTACGGAAAAAACGGGGGACACGCAAGAAAACAAGTAAAAACATATACCCATTGGAAAGATAATTGGACAGAAATGCCTATCTTTGCCCATACTTTTACAAAACAACAGGTTGGGACAATGAACAAATACACCGATATCTTCATCGACTTTGATGACACATTATATAACACACGCGGAAACGCGCAGATTTCTCTTGGGGAGCTCTTTGCACATTTTGGTCTGGAGCGCTATTTCCCCACCCCCGAAGACTTCTACAAACCTTATTGGGAAACCAATCTGGATTTGTGGAAACTGTATGCCCACGGAAAGATTACCCGCGACTTTCTTATAATTGAGCGCTTCCGCAGACCGCTTTCCGAGGGCAGGGACGCAGACGGAAACCCCATGCAGACAACCGAAGATTTCTGCCTGCAGATGAGCGATTATTTTCTGGAGCGCTGCGCCACCAAACCCGGAGTAATAGACGGTGCGCACGAACTGGTTGAATACCTCAACCAAAAGGGCTACCGCCTGCACCTTTGCAGCAACGGCTTCCACGAAGTGCAGTACCGCAAGCTCAAGGCCTGCGGCATGCAGGACACGTTCCGCTCCATTATTCTTTCCGAGGATGCCGGTGCCAACAAGCCTCATCCCGACTTTTTCCGGTATGCCTTCCTGGCAAGCGGCGCCATACCGGAAAAAACCGTCATGATTGGGGACAACTTTGAGACGGACATCCGCGGCGCTCTGGGCGTAGGGCTGGATGCCATTTACTTCAACGCCTCATCCCCAACGGACAATGCGCCCGTCCCCGTAACCCACGAAGTGCATTCTCTAAGGGAGATAATGGATATCCTATAAAAGAAAAGCGGCCTTTGAGCCGCTCTTTCTTTATGATTGCTTTTTCTTTTTCACCTTGTTCCTCTCGGCCAAATAATAAAAGGCACTCATGGCCACCGCAAAAAACAAACCTTGCAGCAGGACAACCAGCAAAGATTCGTCCTTGTCAAAGAAAAATTCATTGCCACACCACGTAACCAACGCATAAAGCACGCCGGCAACAACGCCCTGCGCAATACTTTTTTTTATCATAGATTCATCTTTTAAGAAATTATACATATCATCCCTTCTCTGCCATTTCAATGGCCTGACGGATGTCTTCAATCAGGTCGTCCGCATCCTCTATACCCACTGAGAGGCGGATAAGGTCGGGACTGATTCCGGCCTCAATCAACTGCTCGTCCGTGAGCTGGCGGTGGGTATGGCTGGCGGGATGGAGCACGCAGCTGTGGCAGTCGGCCACATGAGTGGCAATGCCGATAAGCTTCAGACTGTCCATGAAGCGGATGCTGAACTCGCGGCCGCCCTTCAGCCCGAACGCCATTACGCCGCAAGAACCGTCGGGAAGATACTTCTGTTGCAGGGCGTGCTGCGAGTCGTCTTCCAGATCGGGATAATTAATCCATGCCACTCGGGGATCGTCATGCAGGTATTGCGCTATGCGGCGTGCGTTCTCGCAATGGCGGGGCACACGCAGATGAAGGGTCTGCAGGCCCAGTCCCAGATAGAAAGCATGCTGGGGCGACTGTATGCTGCCCAGGTCGCGCATCAGCTGGCTGGTGGCCTTGGTGATATAGGCCAGTTTGCCGAAGCGTTCCGTATATACCAGTCCGTGGTAGCTCTCATCAGGGGTTGTCAGACCGGGGAAGCGCTCTGCATTGGCCGCCCAATCAAAGTTTCCGCTGTCCACAATCACACCGCCCACACAAACGCCATGGCCGTCCATGTACTTGGTGGTGGAATGGGTCACAATGTCCGCACCGAATTCGAAGGGACGGCAGTTGATGGGAGTGGCAAAGGTGTTGTCGACAATCAGGGGCACACCGTGGGCATGGGCAATGCGGGCAAACTTCTCAATGTCGAGCACCTGCACGCCGGGGTTGGAGAGCGTCTCGCCGAAAACCAGTTTCGTATTGGGGCGGAAGGCCGCGCAGATTTCCTCCTCGCTTGCGTTCTGGTCCACAAAGGTCACCTCAATGCCCAGCTTGCGCAAAGTGGTGCCGAAGAGGTTATACGTTCCGCCGTAAATGCTGTTGGTGGTGATCATGTGGTCGCCCGCCTCGCAAATGTTAAAGCAGGCATAGAAGTTGGCAGCCTGGCCGCTCGATGTGAGCATGGCAGCCACACCGCCCTCCAGAGCGGCAATGCGCGCCGCTACATGGTCGTTGGTGGGATTCTGCAGACGGGTGTAGAAATAGCCCGTATCCTCCAGGTCGAACAGCTTGCCCATCTGCAGGCTGGTGTCATATTTAAAAGTGGTACTCTGCACAATGGGCATCTGACGGGATTCGCCCTTACCCGGCTTGTATCCGGCCTGTACACACAATGTTCCTATTTTCTGTTCCATATTCCTAATAATGTTATTTTTATTTTCAGTTGTGCAAAATTAAACATTTTTTTTAATTTATACACTTTTCACCCCCAGGAATTAAGAAACTGTTTAAATTTTATGGAAAATATTTCTTTGCTATAATGTGTTTCGGTTTATTTGAGTCTATTTTGACATCTTTTCATTCCTGTTTTTTGAGAAATAGCACGCCATCCCCTGCAATACACGAAAGATAATCCGCTCGAAAAAATAGTTCTCAAATCATTCCAAAATAAAATTCAAACAATTTCTAAGATAAATCACATTATTATATTATCTTTGCCGGCAAAATCAATTATTCTCAATCAAAATTTAACACAATGGAAAAAGAAAGAATCACGTTTTTGGATTACGTCCGCGTATTTGCCTGTTTTCTCGTAATCCTGGTTCACGCAAGTGAAAACTACTATGGTGCGCCCGACGCCACAGACATGGTGGGGCCCACCTCCTATCTTGCCACCGAGGCAGACCGCCTGTGGGTATCCGTCTATGACGGGTTCTCCCGCATGTCCGTACCCCTGTTCATGATTGTATCCGCCTTCCTGCTGGCTCCTATGAGCGAGAAGACCACTTCCTGGGAGTTCTACAAACGCCGCTTCATGCGCATTCTGCCCCCGTTCTTCACCTTCTTTGTACTCTATTCCACCCTACCCATTGCATGGGGCCAGATTGGCTGGGACACCGCCGGAAAGGACCTGAGCCGCATATTGCTCAACTTCCCCACCCTGGCCGGCCACTTCTGGTTCATGTATCCCCTCATCAGCATCTATCTGTTCATCCCCGTTGTGTCTCCCTGGCTGCGCAAGGCCACGGCTGCCGAGGAACGCTTCTTCCTGCTGCTCTTCGCCCTGAGCACCTGCATTCCCTTCCTCAACCGCTTCTGCGGTGAGGTGTGGGGCCAGTGTTTCTGGAACGAATACCACATGCTGTGGTACTTCAGCGGCTATCTGGGCTATCTGGTAATGGCACACTACATCCGCACCCACCTTACCTGGAGCTGTACCCGCAAGCTCACCGTAGGAGCCGTAATGCTGGCGGCAGGAGCCGTAAGCACCATTCTCTCCTTCTATCTGCAGGCCACGCCCGGCACACTGCACTCCACGCCCCACATTGAACTGGGATGGGCCTTCTGCACCCCCACCGTGCTGTGCCTCACCGCCGGCTGCTTCCTGATGATGAGCTGCATCAATGGCAAGGCCCCCGCCATCATCACCCAACTCTCCAAGCTCAGCTTTGGCATCTATCTGATGCACATCTTCTGGCTCGGAATGTGGGTCAGCATCCTCAAGCCCCTCCTGCCCACCATAACGGCCATCCCCGCCATCACGGTATGCACCTTCATATGCTGCGCCATTACCACCAAAATTGTGTCCCTGATACCCGGAAGCAAATATATAATAGGATAAATAATGTACCAAACGCACGTTTGCGCAAGAAAAATCAATAAAAATATCAAAAAAAATCGCCCCAGTGCTTGGTAGTTTGGAAAAATGCCCCTACCTTTGCACCGCAATTCGGCAAAAGAGCCTCTGGCGAGAGGTTGTCCCGATAGGGCGAAAGGGTGTTTAGCTCAGCTGGTTCAGAGCATCTGCCTTACAAGCAGAGGGTCGGCGGT
>JAGBGU010000033.1 GCA_017935785.1 Bacteroidaceae bacterium | reverse complement strand
TTCGACAAAAACTATATACATCAGGACCCAAGGTGCCGGGACGGTAAAGAACAAATAGAAAAAAAACAACATCTTTAAGAAAAAACAAACTTTTTTTCTTGCAAGGACCAGAGTAAACAGACGGTTTTCTGTAGGCGTATGTCTTGGTTTCCACGGACTTAAAAGTCCGCGGCTATTTAACTTCGCGTCTTTCAGACGCCATTTATATACGGACATTATAAAACCGGAGGCTTAAAAGCCCCCGGCTATTCATGTTCTCGTCTTCCAGACGCCTTTTTGATTATCCTTATTTCTGAAGGTGGGGGCGTCTGAAGGACGCGATGCCCGAAAGGGCGAATAGCCGCGGGTTCTTGAACCCGTGGTACTCAAGCGTATCCCACACATCCGCCGTCTGCAAAGATGGCTGTGAACTATGTGTCTCATAAAAACTTATGTCCTTATGTTCTTTTGTCGAAAAAACTCATCACTCACCGCTCTTCTTGTATGTGGGCCAGTTTCCGCCCAGATTGTACAGCTGGTTGTTGGGCAGACCGGGTTTTCCGGCTCCTTTCTCCATCAGACTCTTCAGCTCTTCCAAATGTGTGGCATATATGTTCCGGGGAAGGGTGTTGTGCCTGGCGCAGAGGCTGGCTGCCATACCTACCACTTCGCCCATCATTCCGGTGGTGCGCATTACGCGGACAGTGCCCAATCCGATGTGCGTTACGCTGATGTTGCGGCCTGCCATGAAGAGGTTGCTGATGTTGCGCGAATAGAGGCATCGATAGGGTACGGCGTAGGGGTTGGCTTTTCCATGTGTGCAGATGGATTTGAATTCGTTGCCCGGGAAATGTCTGGAGTTTTGCGGGTCGGGATAGTGAAGGTCTATGCTCCATGTGGTGGTAAAGGATGCATCGGGATATACGGTCTCGTTCTGCAGGTCGTTTTCCGTAAGTACATGGTCGCCCAGCAGACGGCGCGACTCTCGCTTTCCGGCAATGTATGCCACCCATCCCAACTTGCGGCTTTGGTATTCTTTGTTGTCTGATAGGCGGTTTTTCAGGTAGCTCCAGTTGGAGTAGACCACCATCAGGCCATAGTCGCGTATGCGTTCGAACTCCTTGCACTGGTCGCGGTTCATGCCTGTTTCCCAAGTCCATTCGCCCATTTTCACCCTTTGGCAGCTCTGATCGTTGAAATCAACGCCATATTCGAACAATGGGAAGGGGCAGGGTTCTTTCCCCTCCTCGGAATACCACTGTACGGAGGCTCCCATGGTTAGCTTGTCGCCATTTTCAGGCGCAGACGGCTCGTTGTATTCGCTTCGCCCTTCGCGCCCCATGGCAAAGTCGGCCCCGGCCAGATAGCCCACGGTTCCGTCACCGGTGCAGTCAGAATAAAGCGGGGATACAAACTTTACCACTTCGCCGCTTTCGATGTGTCTGGCATAGACAGCGCGGATGATACCCTTGCGGCAATCCACCTTATACACCCGATAGGAGGGATAGAGGTCGAGATTCTCCTTTTCCGCCTCCAGGAAGGCACGTTTCTTTTCGTCCTCGTAGAATTCGGCAGGCTGTGCATTTCCCATCCGCAGGGGGCCGAACTCCTTTATCATGTTGCCCAGGTTGGGATAGGGCTTCATCTCGATATGACCGCCCAGATGGACGCGTGTTTCCGAACTGTTGCAGCCACCCCAGATGGGACGGTCGTTGATGAGGGCCACCTTGGTGCCCAGGCGGGCAGCGGATACCGAAGCGCAAATGCCGGCAATGCCGCCCCCGACAACCACAAAGTCGTACTTTACCGTCCGTACCGTCTTTCTGTCATGCTTCCCGCGGAAAAGAGCCAATTTCTCTGCATCCGCCGGCGGCACGGCATCCTTGTCGGTAGTGAACCAAAGTGCGTCGCAACGGCCGTCAAATCCGGTAAGGTCGTGCAATACGACGGTTTCTTCCTCTTCCGCCTCTACCTGGCCTGCATACTGCCACATCCAGCAGTCTCCCTGGCTGCCAAGTTCGTTTGGCAACCGTTTTCCGCCCACACTGACGGCGAATCTTCCCGGTCCGGGCTTCCCGGTCCAGGGGGAAGTCCAGTTGTAGGTGCGTACATAGGCATGGTACGTACCCTTGCGCGGGAAACGGACGGTAGTGGAAGCGTCGGGCACGGGAACCCCCATACCATGCGCAATAAGATAGGGCGACCCCATCTCGAAGGTGAACTGCTGGTCTACGTTCCAACCGCCCTTTTGGCTGAAACTCTCGGCTTCTACCCACACATGGGCGGAGCGTGCGGAAAGTACGGAGGAGAGGAGAATGAGGAATGAGAGGAAAAGAGGGCGTGTCATGGTGGTATTTTGTTATTTTGTGTGAGGGAAAAAGAAAAGGAGCCGGGTAAATGCGGTTTCCCGGCTCCATTGTATAGGGTTTATCAGCAACGCTTCTCCAGATAGGGGAGCTTGTAGGGACGACGGTAGTCGTAGTAGTACAGGCGGTGTGCCGCAGCTTCCTTGTCGCCTTCGAAATTGAGGGTGGCAGGATTCCAACGTACGGGACGGCCCAGTTCGCGTGCGATGTTGGTGATACAGCAAAGGGTGTTGGTGCTGCAGCCGTATTCCACGGGAGCGATGGGGTCTTTGTGGTTGCGGATGGCATCGATGAAGTTCTGCATGTGAGGAGAGCTTACTTCATACTGTCCGGCAGCAATGTTCTCCTGCTTGGTCTCGAGCAGTTTCTTGTTTGAACACTCAATGAAGCCACGGGCAACGCGGAGCCACTCCTTGTCGCCAATGAACTTGATTCCCTGTGCGCCGGCGTTGTCGTCGCGGTAGGGGCGTTCCTGCATGATGATACCGTTGGCATACTTCATGGTAAGCCATTCGGCTCCCTTGTATCCCTTAGGAATGAATTCTACGGGACCGAGTCCGTCCATACCGATGGCAGCCTGGGCAATATCGTACATGTGAGCTCCCCAGTCAGCGGGATATCCGTTACCGGTTTCCTGATACCAGCGCCATGCTCCCCAAAGTTTTTCGTTTACGTCGGGGTCGAGTGATACGGGAGGACACAGGTCGGGGTGGTAGTGAATCTTGGGGTCGTTCAACGGACCCATCCACAGGTTGAAGTTGAGGTTCTGAGGAACGGGCATTTCGGGAAGGTCCAGAGGCTTTGGAGGATCGCCTACGCGGCAGTGGATTTCCTTGATGTCGCCCAGGGCACCGCTGCGTACCAGTGCAATTGCCTGCTGGAACTCGGCGCTACTGCGCTGCTGGCTGCCTACCTGAAGGATACGTCCGTTGGCACGTACGGCACGTTGTACCGCCAAGCCTTCGGTGATGGTGTAGGTAAGGGGCTTTTGCAGATAAACATCCTTGCCGGCCTGCAATGAATGGATGGCTACGAGTGCGTGCCAGTGGTCGGGTGTGGCGATGGCAACGGCATCAATGTCCTTGCGGTCGAGCAGACGCTCGTACTCTTCGTACATGTCGCAGCGCTGGGGTACGCCCTTTTCCTTCTGCCACTTGGTAACGTAGCGGCGGAAACGTTCGCGCTTGATGCTGTCCACGTCGCAGCAGGCTGCTACCTGAACACCAGGGCATGAGGAGAAGCTGCGGAAGTCGCTGCATCCCTGCTGGCCCAGACCCACAAAGCCCAATACCACGCGGTCGCTGGGGGCAATGCGTACACCGTCTACGGTGAAACTGGGAAGAATCATGAATCCTGCAATACCAGTGGCTGCAGTTCCCAAGAATTGGCGGCGAGACATTCCACCCGGCTGTGCCTGCTCAGTACAGGCTGCCTTGTTGTTTTCTTTTACTGTCTTCATGAAATGTAAAATTTTAAGTAAAGTTTATAATGAATAGAACACTCACTTTCGAAAATATTTTCCCACTACTGGTAGGCTGCTCAAAGGAAAATCGTGATATACGATATGTCCTACAAATGCCAGGATGATGAGGGTGTTGATGCCCAGACGCAGTATTACGGGCCATGTGTCGGGCTGCAACTGCATGACCAGATAGAACAGGACGGCAATGGCCACATAGGTTCCGATGCTGCGTAAGGGATAGGGTATGGGGTTTATGCGCTGGCCGACAATATAGCTCAGCACCATGGCTGTGCCGTATCCGGCAAAACCGCCCCAGGCGCAGGCCATGTAGCTGAAGCGGGGAATGAACAGCACGTTGACCAGACACAGGACAACACATCCGGCAAAAGAGAGCCATGCGCCATAAATGGTCTTGTCAATCAGCTTGTACCAGAAACTCAGGTTGAAGTAGATTCCCATCATGATTTCGGCTGCCATGACAATCGGCACCACGCGCAGCCCTTCCCAATAATCCATGCCAATCAGATGGCGCAGCAAGGGCATGTAACCGACTACGCACAGAAAGGCCAGAAGGGTAAAGATGACGAAATATTTCATGCCGAGGGCATAAGTGTGGTTTCTGTCCTTGTCCTTTTCCCTGCATTGCGCAAAGACAAACGGCTCGTAGGCGAAACGGAACGCCTGGGTAATCATGGCCATAATCATGGCAATCTTTACGCAGGCCCCATATATGCCGAGCTGGCGTATAGCTTCTTCCTTATCCGGGTAAATGAAGGGGAAAATCATTTTGTCGGCAGTCTGGTTAAGGATGCCCATGATACCCAGAATCAGGATGGGCCAGGAATAGGAGAGCATTTTACGAAGCAGCGAAAAATCGAACTGCCATCTTATCCGCAACAGGTCAGGAATGAAACAAAGGGTTATGAGTGCCGTGCAGGTAAGATTAAGCAGGAATACGTATATGACTTCTGAATGGCCCAGATAAAGGAAGTAGTATAGGTTCAGGCCTATATTCAGGAATATGAACAATAACTTCAGCGAAGCGAACCTGACGGCCCGGCCTTGGAAACGAAGATAGCAGAAGGGAATGGACTGGATGACATCGAGCACCACCACAAAAGCCATTATGATAATATAGTTATGGTTATGTTCATGACCTAAAAGACTGCTTAGGGGATGGATGAAAGACAAGACCAGGGCAAGGAATACAACTGCAAGCGTGCTGACGGTTGCCATTGTCGTGGTGAATACGGTATGGGGCTGTGAGTCTTCCTTGTTAATGAAACGGAAAAATGTGGTTTCCATTCCGAAGGTAAGGATTACCATAAACAGCGCTGTGTAGGCATATAGTTGTGTCACCACACCATAGCCACCGTCGGCCGCACTGATGCAATGTGTGTACAAGGGTACCAGCAGATAATTGAGAAACCTGCCGACAATGCTGCTGAGACCGTATATGGCTGTGTCTTTGGCCAGTGATTTTAAATTTGCCATCTTATCCGAAGAATATGTAAGCCATGAACATGGCGGCTATGACCCCTACAAGATCTGTAAGCAGACCTGCGCTTACGGCATGACGCGTATGCCGCACGCCCACGCTGCCGAAATAAACTGCCAGAATATAGAATGTGGTATCAGTTGCTCCCTGGAAAAGGCAGGCCAGTCTGCCGATGAAGGAATCGGCTCCGTAGGTTTGCATGGCATCTACCATCATTCCGCGTGCTCCACTTCCGCTGAGCGGCTTCATCAGCGCTGTTGGCAATGCCTTTACATAGTCTGCGTTTCCACCGCATATTTCCACAATATGACCGATTCCGTTCATGATATAGTCCATAGCCCCACTGGCACGGAATACGCCAATGGAAACAAGTATGGCCACCAGATAGGGAATGATGCGCACTGCGGTTTCAAATCCGCCCTTGGCTCCTTCAATGAAGGCCTCATAGACGTTGATTTTCTTTCTGGCGCCGGCAAGAATAAATGCCATAATGATAGTGAACAGGATGATGTTGGCCGCTACGGTGCTCCATGTGTTCATGGTTTCCCTGTCTACTTGTGTGCCCAGCCAGATGATACCGCTGATAGTCAGACAGGTGCCGAGGACAAAGGCCAGGATAGTACGGTTGAACAGATTTATGCGCTGGTACAGGCTGGTGATAATCATGCCGGCAAGCGTGGCAATGGTGGTGGCAATCAGTATGGGGATGAACACATCTGTGGGTTGTGCAGCCCCTAGTTGTGCGCGATAGACCATTACACTTACCGGAATCAGGGTGAGTCCGCTGGTGTTCAGCACCAGGAACATGATCATGGCATTGGTGGCCGTATCCTTTTTGTCGTTCAGTTGCTGCAATCCTTCCATGGCTTTCAGGCCTAAAGGTGTTGCTGCGTTGTCCAGACCGAGCATATTGGCTCCGAAATTCATGAAGATGTGTCCAAAAACAGGATGTCCGGCCGGAATTTCAGGGAAGAGACGTACCATTAGCGGACTGAGCCAATTGGCAAGCTTGTTTACCAGACCTCCCTGTTCGCCTATTTTCATGATGCCCATCCACAAACTGAGGACGCCGGTAAGTCCCAATGATATCTCGAATGCTGTTTTGGCAGATTCGAACGTGCTGTTCATTATGGCAGGAAACACGTCTGTATTGCCTAATGCCAACTGTACCAGGGCAATGAGAAAGGCAATGGCAAAGAAACTTATCCAGATATAGTTGAGTACCATAAAAACGTTCTTACTTCTTTAATTATATATAATAATGTATATAGTATCGCTATTCAAACAAATCGCCTTGCAGAGGATTGCCATATCGGCTTCCCATGGGACGTCCCAGATGACGATAGGCCAGTTCGGTTACTTCCCTTCCGCGTGGGGTACGCTTTATGAAGCCTTCTTTTATGAGGAAAGGTTCGTAAACCTCTTCAACGGTTCCGCCGTCTTCGCCAATGGCGGTGGCTATGGTATTGATGCCAACCGGTCCTCCCTTGAACTTGTCAATAATAGTGAGCAGAATCTTGTTGTCTATCTCGTCCAGACCGAAACGGTCTATGTTCAATGCTTCAAGTGCATATTGCGAGATGGGCAGGTCAATCATACCGTTCCCCTTAACCTGTGCAAAATCTCTTACACGGCGCAGCAACGCATTGGCTATACGTGGTGTTCCTCTGCTTCGTCCGGCAATTTCCTTTGCGGCTTTCGGGTCGATGGGAAGACCCAGAATGCCGGCAGAACGTGTGATGATGCGCTGAAGAGTGGAGGCATCGTAATATTCCAAATGCAGGTTGATGCCGAATCGGGCGCGGAGCGGGGCTGTGAGCAGGCCGCTTCGGGTGGTGGCGCCGATCAGGGTAAACGGGTTGAGGTCAATCTGTATGCTTCTTGCGCTGGGACCTTTGTCTATCATAATGTCGATTCGGTAGTCTTCCATGGCGCTGTACAGATATTCTTCCACAATGGGAGACAGACGATGGATTTCATCAATAAAGAGTACATCGTTCGGTTCCAGACTGGTGAGAATACCGGCCAGGTCGCCCGGCTTGTCGAGTACAGGACCGCTTGTAAGTTTGAAACCCACTCCCAGTTCGTTGGCTATGATGTTACTCAGGGTGGTCTTTCCCAATCCGGGAGGGCCGTGCAAAAGTGTATGGTCAAGAGGCTCGCCGCGGAATTTGGCCGCTTCCACGAAAATCTTGAGATTGTCCACCACTTTCTGTTGTCCGCAGAAGTCGTCAAAACTAAGCGGACGGAGGGCATTCTCAAAATCCTTTTCTTTCTGGTTGGATTGCCTTCTTATATCAAAATCGTCTCCCATAACGCTAATGCTTTGTTTTCTGCCGCTTCCATTACTTCACGTTCGCCGGGTCCCTTATCGTCTATGCCGCACAAATGCAGGATGCCATGTATGATAACACGGCGGAGTTCATCTTCATAGGTGGCTTTTACCAGCTGTGCATTGGTTTTTACCGTATCCAGGCTGATGAAGAGGTCGCCACTAATTGTATTCTCTTCGCAATAGTCAAAGGTGATGATGTCTGTGTAATAATCATGCTGAAGGAACTGTCTGTTCACTTCCAGAATCTTTTCGTCATTGACAAAGATATATGCGATATCACCGACTTTTTTCCCGTAACAGGCTGCTACGGCTTTTATCCAGCTGTTGTTAAGCCTTTTCTTGATGCCGGGCATCTTTACACCGTCTGTGTTGTAACTTATCATCCTCTTGAAATTATTTGGCGGTGAGCAGTTCTATGGCTTTCAATACCATTTCATCGTCCTCGTATATTACAGCAAAATATTCACTCATGTCCCAAAGGTCGCGGGCGATAAGTCCTTTTAGGATACGTTGGATATTCTGAACAGTTTTTGTACGCTCCGCTTCATCAGCCGGTTTTATCTTTTCTTTGGCTCCTTGGGCAAGAATCTCGTCAACGAGAGATTGTGGTACGGTGAACTTCTTGTTGAAAGCAGAGAAGTTGGGGTATTGCTTCACCAGTTTGGCGCGGTTCTTGTCCATATACTTCAGGTTGGCATTGATGATGAAATTCTTTGCCGAGAGTTCACGGTAGCATTTGCTGTATTTTGTAGTGTCCAGTGGTACAAAATAGTCAGGCATGATACCGCCGCCTCCATAAACTGTACGTTTTTTACGCAAGGTCTGGTATTTCAGTGAATCTGGGAAATGTATGCTGTCTGCATGAGTCAGTTCTCCCTTATTGTATCTGTTTATTACATCCTTGGCATAACTCAGTTTGTCTCCTTTTTCGTAAGGTTTCTGAATGCATCGTCCGCTGGGTGTATAGTAACGGGAAACCGTCAGGCGGATCATGCTTCCGTCTGGCATGTCTATGGGACGCTGGACAAGGCCTTTTCCGAATGTGCGTCGGCCCACCACAATTCCGCGATCCTGATCCTGGATGGCGCCGGCAAGAATTTCGGATGCGGATGCGCTGTATTCATCCACAAGCACTGCAATTTTTCCGTTGGTAAAGAGGCCTCCGCCCGTGCTCCTGAACTCCTGACTTGGCGCACGTCGTCCACGGGTATATACAATCAAATCGTTTTTTGGGAGAAATTCGCTGGCAATTTCTGCTGCAGCCTGCAAATAGCCGCCGCCATTCTGCTGAAGGTCTATAATCAGATCCTTCATGCCCTGTGCCTGCAGTTTCTTTATGGCTTCCACAATTTCCTTGTGAGTGGTTTGTGCGAAATTGTTGAAACGTATCAGACCAATTGTCGGTGTTACCATGTATGCGGCATCTACAGAATTTACAGGAATCTTATCGCGTATGACGTTAAATTTCAACAGATCTTTGATGCCCTGTCTTTTGATTCCCAACTTTGCGGTAGTTCCTTTAGGACCGCGAAGACGGCGCATAATCTCCTCGCGACTCATTTTTACTCCGGCTATAGAGGTGTCATTTACGGTTACAATGCGGTCTCCGGCTAAAATGCCAACCTTTTCGCTCGGGCCTTTGGGAACAGGCTGTATAATCAGCAAGGTGTCTTCCAGCATATTGAATTGTACACCGATGCCTTCAAAACTTCCGGCAAGAGGCTCGTTCATCTTTTTTGTTTCCTCGGGATTGGAATATGCCGAATGGGGATCTAATTTAGACAGCATACCGTTAATGGCATCTTCAATCTGTTTTTTACTGTTAACGCTGTCCACATAATAATTGTTTATCATTACGGTGGCCATTACAAGCTTTCGGATGTCCTCTTCAAAGGGGTTGGTCTTCTTGGGTGCCGGTGTGTTGAAAAATTGCACACTTGCATATACAGTACAGGCGATGCCTATTCCTATTAAGCTGGGTAATAATCTTTTCATCATTGTTGTCACTTATTTATTTTGTCATTGTTGCTCTATGTTGTTGTATCTAAATCCTTGAGGGATAAAAGACTGTATGTCATGTCCGAATCCTGCCAGTTCACGGACTACGCTGCTGCTTATGCTTGCCATTTCCGGGTTGGCCAGTAGCAGGACGGTTTCTATTCCGGACAGTTGGCGGTTGATGTCGGCAATGTTCAGCTCGTATTCGTAATCTTTTACGCTGCGTATGCTTCTCAAGATAAAACCTGCTTCCTTTTCTTTTGCAAAGTCGGTGGTAAGACCGCTGTATTCTTCCACACTGATTCTGGGTTCATCCTTATAGAATTCCTTAATTGCACTAACTCTTTCCGCAGTGGGAATCCATGATTTTTTTTGTGTGTTATATCCTACAGCAATTATGATATTGTCAAAAAGTTGCAGGCCGCGCTTCACTATGTCTGCATGCCCGATGGTAAAGGGGTCGAATGAGCCGGGGAATATCGCTTTTTTCATGCCTTTACAGGATTAACTTGTTCTTCTGACAATTCCTCTTCTGTACGGTCTTCTTCGACAATAAGATTGTCAATGATGAAACTTTGGCGGTCCATGGTGTTCTTTCCCATGTAGTATTCAAGCAGTTCTGCCACTTGGTCGCTCTTGTTTAGGGTTACTTGTTCCAGACGGATGTCATCGCCTATGAAATGTCGGAACTCGTCCGGGCTGATTTCTCCAAGACCTTTGAAACGGGTGATTTCCGGGTCGGGACCCAAGTCCTCAATGGCCTGCTTCCGTTCTGTTTCTGAATAACAGTATTGTGTGATAAAGTCTGCAGATGCACTGATTTGCCGGTTGTGTTTTTTGTCAGTTTCGTCCACTGCTTCTTGTAGAACCTTCAGTTTGGCTTTGCCTATTTTAGATTTTCTTCCGCGTACACGGAAAAGTGGAGTCTGCAGAATATATACGTGCCCCTTTTTGATGAGTTCGGGGAAGAACTGCAGGAAAAAGGTTATCATGAGCAAGCGGATGTGCATGCCGTCCACATCGGCATCCGTCGCTACAATGACTTTGTTATAGCGCAGACCGTCAATGCCATCCTCTATGTTGAGTGCAGCCTGTAGGAGGTTGAACTCTTCGTTTTCGTAACAAACCTTTTTTGTAAGCCCGAAACAGTTAAGGGGCTTTCCCCTTAGACTGAAAACGGCTTGGGTGTTTACATTTCGGCTTTTGGTGATGCTTCCGCTGGCCGAATCACCCTCGGTGATGAATATGCAGCTTTCCTCCTGCTGGTTTCCTCTGGCATCATTGAGGTGTACACGGCAGTCGCGCAATTTGCGGTTGTGCAGATTGGCTTTTTTGTTCCGCTCGCGGGCCACCTTTGCCAGACCGGCCATTTCTTTGCGCTCCTTTTCGTTATCGCTGACTTTCTTTATGATGATTTCAGCCACCAGCGGATTCTTGTGCAGATAATTGTCCACTTGTGTCTTGACAAAGTCGCCAATGAATTTGTCAATACTGATACCTCCTTCAGGTGCGGTGGACAGCGAGCCCAACTTAATCTTTGTCTGGCTCTCGAACATGGGTTCCTGTATGTTAATGCTGATGGCAGCCACGATACCGTTCCTTATGTCGCCGTATTCAAAGTTTTTGCCACTGAAATCCTTAATGGACTCTGCAATGTATTTTTTAAATGCAGCCTGATGTGTGCCTCCCAATGTCGTGTGCTGTCCGTTTACAAACGAGTAGTATTCTTCTCCGTTCTGATTACTGTGTGTGAAGGCAATTTCTATGTCGTCTCCCTGCATGTGGACAATCTCATACAGCGGATTGTCGGTCATACGGTCTGTAAGCAGGTCGCTCAGTCCGTTCCGGCTAAGGATGCGCCTGCCGTTGAACATTATAGTCAGTCCCGTATTCAGATAGGTGTAATTGCGCAACATGGTCTCCACAAACTCATTGCGGAAACTGTAATGTTTGAACAAGGTGTTGTCCGGCTCGAAAAAGATGTATGTTCCGTTCTCGTCCTGTGAACTTTCTGTTGTGTCCGATTGCAGGATACCTTTTTCAAAACAGGCTTTCCGTACTTGTCCGTCGCGGAAACTGTGAGCCTCAAAATGAAGGCTCAGTGCATTCACGGCTTTTAGGCCCACGCCGTTTAGGCCCACACTTTTCTTAAATGCGTTACTGTCGTATTTTGCTCCGGTGTTCAGCATGCTGACAGCTTCCACCAGTTTGCCCAAAGGAATACCTCTTCCGTAATCTCTTACAGATACTCGCAGGTTTTCATCGATGTTCACTTCTATGCGTCTGCCGGCATTCATTTTGAACTCATCGATGCTGTTGTCAATGACTTCCTTCAAAAGTACATAAATACCGTCTTCGGCTTGGGTACCGTCTCCCAGTCTTCCGATATACATACCGGGGCGGGTACGCACATGTTCCATGTCGGACAAGTGGCGTATGTTGTCTTCCTGATAGTCTGTCTGCGGCAGGTTTTGGCTGTTTGTTTCCGTCATGATGGTTTAAGGTGATGCAAGTTTGTTTTTACAACAACGGCTTCTGGTAGGCACAGCGCTTTTTGTGAATGATGCAGTCCAGATTTTTCCATTGTGTCTGACTCTTGTCGTTGTCTTCAAGCTGATGATGGGTTTCTGCCCATTCGTAACCGTCTTTGGAGCCTTCCGGGATAAGGTCGGCAAAGATAAGGGCATTTGCTCCCTTGTCTTGGTATTCGGGCAAAACACCGACCAACAGCATATCCAGGATTTGCGGTTTTTTATTGAACCAAAGAGCCTTTGCCAGATGAATCCAACCAAAGGGGAACAGTTTGGCTTTGGCCTTCTGGATGGCACGGCTCAGACTGGTGATGCAGATGCCCATTCCTATAACTTCTCCTTCTTCTGTTTCCACAACGCTTAGATAGCGTTTGTCCAGGAAAGGCAGGTATTGTTCCGCATAGGCCATCATTTGCCGTTCGTCCATTTCGCTGTAGCCATAAAGGTTGGCGTATGCCTTGTTTACAACGTGCAACACTTTTTGGATGTAACCGCCTTCCTTGATTTCCTTTTTGCTCTTGAACTTATGTATGCGGAAACCGTATCTTTTCTTTACAATCTCCGCAACCTTGAAGTACTTCTCCTTGTTGGCTTCGTGTCCGGTTCCTGATTTGGGGACAAAGACTTTGCGTTCTACCCATCCCACTTCCTTGGTATATCCCAATTTCTGCATATGGTCGTTATAGTATGGATAGTTGTAGATGCTGTTCATTGTGCTCAGTTGGTCAAAGCCTTCTGTAAGCATGCCTTCCAAGTCCATGTCAGTGAAACCCATCGGTCCCACCACCTTGTTCATGCCACGTTCTTTTCCCCATTGTTCTACCGTTTCCAACAAAAGCCGGCTTACCTCTATGTCGTCAATGAAGTCAATCCATCCAAAACGTACGTTACGGGTATTCCAGGTGTCATTGGCGCGCTTGTTGATGATGGCGGCAATACGCCCTACAATCTTTCCGTCCCGCTTGGCAAGGAAGCAGGCCGCTTCGCAAAAATTAAAGGCCGGATTCTTTTTGGGGTTGAAGGTGTCCATTGTGTCTTCCAACAAATCGGGGACTGCATATGGACAGCCTTTGTATAGTTCGTAATTGAAGCGGACAAAGGATTTCAACTCTTTGCTTGTCTTCACTGTGGAAATGATGATTTCTGACATATTTCTGTAAACTGCATATTTTGGTACAAAGTTAATAAATAATTAGGAAAATTATGCCTGAAAGTACCATATTAATTGATTTCTTAATGTTAAAATAAAAAAAATAGCAAAAAACTTTGGTCATAAATGTAAAGAATATTACTTTTGCCTACTACACAACTCAAATAAGTATCGTTATGAGAAAATTTTACAAGTTAATTGCAGCTGTCGGTTTGATTTATGGTATTGCCGCACCTGCTTCTGCTCAAAAGGCGGAAAAGGATTATGAACCGTATCCTCACATGTTTGTCGGAGTTCAAGGAGGAGTGCAGAACACCTTCAATAACAGTTTCAACAACTGGAAGACGTTCACCCCCACTGCCAGTCTTAGTTTCGGTGGTTATTTCAACAAGGTGGTTGGCTCTCGTTTGCATTTCAACGGAATCTGGGACAAAGGAAGCGCCAAGTATCTCAGCATTAAGGAGAAACCGTATTCTGGCAAGTTTGACTATAAGTATCTGACCACCAGTGCTGATGTATTGGTGAACCTCTGTACCCTTTTTGGTAATAAGGATAGTTATCCTGTAAATCTGATTTATATCATGGGATTGGGTGCCAATTATGCTTGGGACAATGATGAGGCTTTGGCTTTGGCTACCGGAACTCCCGCAGTGCGTGGAATGGAATATGCTGCCAATGACAAGCGTTGGGCTTTCAATGCGCGCGTTGGTTTGGGACTGGACGTTCCTGTACACAAGAACGTGAGTGTGAACCTTGAGGCTGACCTCAACCATATTATTCCCGGTGACAATCATAAGTTTGTTACGGACAATCTCCAGTTTACAGGACAGGTGGGTGTGAACTTCAAGTTCGGATACAAGAAGAAAGCCGTAGAGGAAGAATGGGTAACCCGCATAGATACCATTTGGTATGACGACGTGGCCTATACTCCTCGTGTAGAGGACGGAACTCTTACTTGGAACGTATTCTACAAGATTCGCGAGAGCGACTTCAACGATCCTGATGCCCAACTCCGTGCAATCGGCGCTTTCCTTGCTGACCACCGCGAGTGTAAGGTAACCATCAAGTCTTATGCCGATGTGCAGACCGGTAACCCCAAGATTAACATGGGCTATAGCCAGCAGCGTTCAGAAAAGGCTGTGAAGGCTTTGGTTGATGCCGGTGTGGATCCCTCTATCATCAAGGCAGAATACTTCGGTGACACCATTCAGCCCTTTGCCGAGAATGACAAGAATCGCGTTTCTATCATCACCGCAACCGGTCTGAAGGACGTTAAGGACAAGTATACCGTTAAGAAGTATCGTACTAAGGAAGTACGTGAACTGAAGAAGAAATAATTTAATCTGACAATTGAGGTTTCAAGGCCTTCGGGAGGTCACTTCCGTAGGCCTTGAAACCTTTTTGGGACATCCCTTTCCGGGGAAATTCCAGTTCTTTCCCACAAAAACACAATATTAACCTAAAACATTTTTTAAGTTTATGACAAGACGGGATTTTATCGCAAGGTCAGCTATTCTGGGCGCTGGCGCATCATTAAGTCCATTGCTCGTACGTGCTGGTAGAACACAAGTGGATGCCAACGATAAGATAAGGGTAGGCCTGATTGGATGTAATGGCATGGGTTTTAGCAATCTGACAGCATTCCTTCGCAACTCCGAAGTGGAATGTATAGCCTTGGCAGATATTGACCAGGGTGTGCTGGACAGACGTGCGGCAGATGTTGAAAAAATGCAGGGCAAGAAGCCCCAGGGCCTATATAAGGACTGGCGTCATCTGATTGACAATAAGGATGTAGACGTAGTCATTGTAGGAACTCCCGACCACTGGCATTGTCTGCAATTGGTGGCAGCCTGCGAAGCCGGCAAGGATGTGTACTGCGAGAAGCCCTTGGGCAACAGTATTGAGGAGTGTAACATTATGGTCCGTGCAGCAGAGAAATATAATCGAGTAGTACAGGTGGGCCAGTGGCAGCGCAGCGATCCGCATTGGCAGGATGCCATGGCATATCTGCATGCAGGCCATATTGGTAAGGTGCGTACTGTGCGTGTGTTCTCTTATCAGGGATGGTGTCCCTCAATCCCCGTCAAGCCCGACTGTCCTGTACCTGAAGGTGTAGATTACGATATGTGGCTGGGACCGGCCCCCAAACGTCCGTTCAATCCAAACCGTTTCCACTTTACTTTCCGTTGGTTCTGGGATTATGCCGGCGGACTGATGACTGACTGGGGAGTGCATTTGCTCGACTATGCGTTATACGGCATGAATGTAACCGCCCCCCAATCCATTATGGCGTCAGGCGGAAAGTTCGGTTATCCAGATGATGCCTGCGAAACCCCCGACCTTTTACAGACTGTCTATACATTCAAGGACTTTACGGTGATGTGGGACCACGCCATCGGAATCGATGACGGAGCGTATGGCCGTAATCACGGACTGGGCTTTGTAGGCGAAAACGGCACATTGGTAGTTGACCGCGGCGGATGGGAAGTAATTCCAGAACGCGTAAACGGGAAGGCGCGCATGGAACGTGTGGAACTCCGCAGATCTTATGGTGAAGGCGGCCTGAACCTTCATGTCAAGAATCATTTGGAATGTATTAAGGCCCGCACTCCGGAGAAGTGTAATGCAAACATCCATATTGGTGCCCATATTGCCAAGTTTGCCCAATTGGGTAATATAGCCTATCGGACAGGTAAAAAGCTTACCTGGGACGGAAAATCCTTCCATGACCGTGAGGCGGATTCTTACCTGTGCAAGGAGTATCGCAAGCCTTGGAAACTGCCTAAGATTTAAGTAAAAGAAGAGAAATAATTAAGCAGCCCTTCGGAAGTGATTCCGAGGGGTTTTTCGTTGAAAAAAGGCGGAGATTGTAAAGTGGAGTGTGCTTTTTTGAAAAAAATGAAGATAAAAAACGAAAAAACAAACTATTCTTTTGGCTGGATAAATAAAATCTCTTACTTTTGTTCAAAATTATTAATAATTGAAATTTGTTTACAGACATGATGCAATTCAAAAATGTTCTCGCCATGGCTGCCGTAGCTCTTGGCGTATCAGTGCCTGCCACAGCGCAGACTGCTGAGGATGACGGATTGGACTACAAACCCTATCCCCACATGTTCGTAGGTATCCAGGGTGGTGGTCAGACCACGTTTACCAATTATGACAACATGAAGTTGATCACTCCCACCGCAAGTGTAAGCTTCGGTGCGTTCTTTACTCCTGTTGTGGGTGCTCGTCTGCACTTTAACGGATGGCAGAACAAGGGCGGTTTCAAGAATGCAACCCAAGATTTCAAGTATGACTACAAGTATGCAACTTCTGACTTGGACTTGATGCTGAACCTCTCTACCCTCTTTGGTAAGAAGAATTATTACCCCGTGAATGTTTATTTGATCGGAGGTATCGGTCTTAACTATGCATGGGACAATGACGATGCTTATGCCAACAAAGCTCTTATGCCTTTGGCTTATAAGGATGACAAGCTGAGCCATAATGCCCGCGTTGGTGCTATGGTTGACTTCAACTTGATGAAGAATCTGAGTCTGAATGTGGAAGTTAATGCCAATAGCGTGGGTGACCGTTATAACAGCAAGACCAGCAGCAAGGACGACTGGCAGCTCAACGCCCAGGTAGGTTTGGCTGTGAAGTTCGGCTACAAGAAGAAGGAAGTGAAAGAAGAGTGGGCAACTCGCGTGGATACCATTTGGTATGACGATGTAGCCTATACTCCTCGCGTAGAGGACGGAACCATCACTTGGAACGTGTTCTACAAGATTCGTGAGAGTGATTTCAACGATCCCGACGCCCAGTTGGCTAATATCGGTGCCTTCCTTAAGGACCACCGCGAGTGTAAGGTTACCATCAAGTCTTATGCCGACGTGCAGACCGGTAACCCCAAGATTAACATGGGTTATAGCCAGCAGCGTTCTGAGAAGGCTGTAAAGGCTTTGGTTGATGCCGGTGTGGATCCCTCTATCATCAAGGCAGAATACTTCGGTGACACCGTTCAGCCCTTTGCCGAGAATGACAAGAACCGCGTTTCTATCATTACTGCAACCGGTCTGAAGGACGTTAAGGACAAGTATACCGTTAAGAAGTATCGTACTAAGGAAGTGCGTTACCGCGTAAAGTAATCCAATTTACTTATTAACGGGAATGAAAACTAAAAAGCCTGGCAAAGTTGCCGGGCTTTTTAGTTTTCATTCCCGGATACGCAAAAGAAACAGTGCATGTCTTTATTTTTTATGCAAAAATGCAAACTGCAAAGTAAACGGTATAATCAGCTGTTGGCCAGCTTCTCTGAAATCTTTACATGCAGATAATGCGTTTAATTTTTCCATACCATGGGTTTATAACGCTGTGGCGTGGGAAAAACTTTTTCCTCGCGAGGAAAAAACGGGGGATAGGGGAGCAGGAAAAGTGGGGTGTGGAAAAAACATTACATTCAACACAAATCGGTCATTAGCGCGTAACAGCCTATTGACAGATTTGGGCTTAATGGTAATTTCATTTTATGGCGCATTATGAGTTGGCTATAGAAGTAGCCTTCTTATTGTTTTCCCTGCCGGTTTGTTTTGCGGATTCTGGCTTATTTTGTAATTTTGCAAAAAGAACAAAGCAAAGGAGTGAGAAGAAGAGTAGCGGCTTTATGGTTTCTGTTTTGCGGATTCGCTGGGGTGTGCAATATGTGTGCGCAGAAGAGCGTCACGGCCCAGAAAATGGAAAGGCTGGGATTTGTGAACGTGGGCGAGGCTGACTCTACGTTAAGGGTCAGCCTGATGTATGCCCGGCCCGACAACTTCCTGGGGAGGGTGCTGTATAAGGACTTGCGCGAGGCTTATCTTCATCCCAAGGCTGCAAAGGCCCTTTTGTTGGCCCAGAAGGAGCTTCGTACGCTGTGTCCGGAACTTAGCCTTATTGTGTTTGATGCCGCACGCCCCATGCACATTCAGCAACAGATGTGGAATGCGGTGGCGGGAACGGAGAAGAAGATTTATGTGTGCAATCCGCGCAACGGAGGCGGACTGCACAACTATGGTATGGCGGTTGATGTCTCCTTATTTAATATACATAGCGGTGACACGCTGGATATGGGAACCAAGGTAGACTTCCTTGGGAAATATGCCCATATTGACTAGGAGGAGAAGTTGGTGGCGGATGGCGTAATCAGCCCTCAGGCCCGTGCCAACAGGTTGCTTCTGCGAAGGGTCATGCGCAAGGCCGGATTCGTTCCGCTCAAGACGGAGTGGTGGCATTTTAATTTCATTTCACGCGCCGAAGCCAAGGCGCATTATAAGGCAATTCCATGACTAACGAAGAGTATATCAGTCTGCATCGGTGCGAAGACACATCGGCATTGGCCCTGAGGCGTGCCCCTGAAGGGGTGGATCTGAAATATTGTCTGGAGCAGATTAAGAGCAGGCAGAAGGCCGTACGCAAACTGCCGCATTGGGCGGCGGTGGACGGGCTTGTCTTTCCGCCAAGTCTGTCGATGGAGCAGTGCTCTTCTGAAACTACGGCAAAGTATAAACAGGAACTGGTGGAGCGGATTCTTTCCTCTGAAGAAAGGTTCTCGATGGTGGATCTGACATCCGGGTTCGGCGTGGATTTCAGTTACCTGGCCTTGCTGTTCAGGCGGTCCGTCTATGTGGAACAACAGCAGCGGTTGTGCGAAATAGCCCGTCATAATCTGCCTCTTTTGGGCCTGGGGCATGCCGAGGTTCATTGTGCGGACGGAACAGCGTTTTTAAAGAATATGGATTATGCCGACCTTATTTTCATGGATCCGGCACGTCGGGACGATTGCGGACGAAAGACCGTACAGCTGGAGGACTGTACGCCCTGCGTTACAACCATGCTCCCGGATCTGATTCAGCGTTGCCGCTTCCTTTTGGTAAAACTCTCGCCCATGCTGGACATTCGCGTGGCGCTGAAGGCCTTGAAATATGTGTGCGAGGTGCATGTAGTGAGCGTGGACGGCGAATGCCGCGAACTGCTTCTTCTGCTTGGGGGGCATTGTTTCGGCCCGGTCAGTTTTCATTGTGTGAACTTGGGTCGGAGGCCTGTCGCTTTCTGCGTGCAGGAGGCGGAAACCGTCTTGCCGGTTGTGGCCGATGTGCCTCTGGAATATTTGTACGAACCGAATGCCTCTGTGCTGAAAGCCGGAGTGCAGGATGCATTGTGCGCCCGTTTCGATGTGGAAAAGCTGCACCGGAACAGCAATCTCTTTACGGCTTCCCGACTGGTGGAAAACTTTCCGGGAAGGGCGTTTCGTGTGCAGGCCTGTCACGATTTTTCAAAGCAGAGTCTGAAGTCCTTGCAGGCTCAGGTGACCAAGGCCAATCTGACGGTGCGTAATTTCCCCTCTACGGTGGAACAATTGCGCAAAAGACTGAAGCTGAAGGACGGCGGCGATGTGTATCTCTTTGCCACAACGCTTTCCGGCGATCGCCATGTCCTGCTTCAATGTGAGAAAATAAAGGAATAACCTAATGTAAAACAATAACGATTGAGAACTATGTTGAAAGTGTATTTGAAAGTAGCCCTGGCCGTATTATTGTTCTGTCTGATTCAGGCAGTAGGAAGCGCCGTGCTTTATATGCTGATGCCAGATGCTTTTTTGAATGGAGACAATACTAATGTGCAAATGCTGGCTTGGGCGCTTATGCTGACGGGGCTGTGCAGTTGCCTGGTGCTGGTTGCCATGAAAATGATACGTCCGTGCGCCGCCTTTTCGGTTCGCTCGTTCAACTGGCGGATGTGGCTGGTGGCTTTTCTGGCTGCCGTAACAGGTATTTTTGCAGTGGACCTTTTGGGCGAGAAGGCCAATTTGCCCGATTTGATGGGTGATGAGTTTCTGAGTATGTCGCACAATGTGCTGGGCATCCTTGCACTGGCTGTTGTGGGGCCGATAGTGGAAGAACTTGTCTTCCGCGAAGCCGTTCAGGGCTACATGCACAGGAACGGAGTTGGTCCCTGGATGGCAATTATGATAAGTTCCCTCTGCTTCGGCATCATCCATTTCAATCCGGCGCAGGTTCCCTTCGCTTTCTGCATCGGGCTGATTCTGGGTATGATTTACTACAAGACCGGAAGTGTGGTGCTCACCTCGCTGGTGCACGTCTTTAACAACAGTATGGCTGTGCTGGAAATGCGTCTGTTGGGCGAGGATATAAAGACCTTCAGCTATGAACAGGCACTGGGCGGTCCGTTGGCTTCCTATATTTATATAGCAATCTCGGCTGCGGTGAGTGTGTGTCTTTTACGGTATTATTGGAAAAATGCATAAACAAAGAATGATGAACATTTCAGTAAAGAATTTTCTGCTGTCCTTTGGGTTGGTAGTGATGGTGCCCTTTGTAGTAATGGGGCAGGAAAAGAATAAAACCAGCCTGTTTTCTGTGTCCGACTCGGACGAGCTGATGGAAAAGGTCCGAAACATGCCTTTTGTGGAGGTGGGTAAGGGCGTTTCGTTTACCCCAAAGAACAAGTTGTTCAAACTGACCATGCGCTTTCGGATGCAGAATCAGTTGGCCATGCAGTTTGACGATGACTTCTCCCTGCAGGAAACCCAGGCTCAGGTAAAACGCCTCAGACTGCGTTTTGACGGCTATTTGTATTCGCCCAAGCTCCTTTATACCATCCAATTGGGCTTCACTCCCTATGATACCAAGGTGCTGCCCAACGGCAACAACAATTTTGTGCGCGATGCCATGGTTTGCTATCGTCCTTCAGACACTTGGAACATCGGTTTCGGCCAGACCAAGATAAAGGCTAACCGTGCGCGCATCAACTCCTCCAGTGCCCTGCAGTTTGTAGACCGAAGCATTGTGAATTCCGAGTTCAATCCCGACCGTGACTTCGGATTCTTCGGTGAGTTCTACAAGGCTTTGTTTGCTGACTTTAACCTGGCCGCCAAGGCTTCCGTTACGTTGGGGGAAGGCCGGAACTGGGCCGTGAACAAGAGCAAGGGCTTTGCCTATACCGGACGCCTGGAACTGTTTCCTTTGGGCCGGTTCAAGTCGCTTGGCGAGGTGGCAGAGGGCGACTTCCAACGCGAAGAGAGCGTAAAGTTTCTGCTGGCAGGAGCCTTCTCCTATAATGACCGTACCACTCGCGTGCATGGACAGAACGGAGCGGAACTTCCTTCAGGGCTGATGTGCGACCTGAAACAGTATTACATGGACTTTATCCTCAAATACCGCGGTTTTGCCTTTTATACGGACTTTATGGGGCGAATTTGCGAAAAGCCTCTCTTTGCCGGGCACGACGATGTGTTTGTCTATACCGGAAAGGGACTTAATGTGCAGACAAGCTACTTGTTCAAGAAGAATTGGGAGGTGGCCTTGCGCAACTCCACGCTTTTCCCAGAGAAAAAAGTGCAGCCAATGGTGGGGTATAAGAACTTCAACCAGACCACTGTGGCCGTGACGAAATACCTGATTGGGCACAACTTGAAACTTCAGGCCGATGCCTCTTACAATCATCGTGCCGATGCTGCCGATGCGTATAATCGTTGGCAGCTACGTTTTGTACTGGAAGCCGGAATATAAATAAGGAAACCTTTTTGAGAGTTTTTCCAACTGCTATTGTTGCACGGATGGACTAAAAAAACTATCTTTGTACGTAAAAATAGTAAAAAAGTAGTGATGAGACCCTACAGACGCATTCTTTTGAGCCTGGCATTGCTTGCGGTGTTGCCCGTACTTGCCGGCTCCCCAAAATATAAGTTAGTATGGAAGGACAACTTCCGTGGCAAGAGTTTTAATGAGAAATTTTGGAGTAAAATTCCTCGGGGAACATCCGACTGGGATCGCAGAATGTCTGACCACCCTTCGCTCTACAAGGTGGAGAAGGGAAGGCTTGTGCTCAGAGGGGTGGTCAATGACGGTCTTGTGCCGGACGACCCCGTACCTTATCTTACCGGAGGTGTGTATACTAAGGACAAGAAGACTATAACTTATGGCAAGGTGGAGGTGCGGGCGAAGCTTCATGCCGCTAAGGGCGCGTGGCCTGCCATTTGGATGCTGCCCAATGACAAGGGATGGCCGGACGGAGGGGAAATAGATATAATGGAGCGCCTGAACGGCGATTCAATAGCTTATCAGACGGTTCATTCCCACTATACTTTTGTGCTGAAGGAAGGAAAAAATCCTCCCCAGGGTTCAACTGGCCCCATTGATCCGGACGACTATAATGTCTATGCGGTGGAGATACTTCCGGACAGTCTGGTGTTTTCCATCAACAACCGTCGCACGTTCTCTTATCCCCGCATCCAGACGGACAAGCCCGGCCAGTACCCCTTTGGTACCCCTTTCTATTTGTTGGTAGACATGCAGATAGAAGGACAATGGGTGGGTAAGGCAGACCCCAAGGACTATCCGGTGGAAATGTGGATAGACTGGGTGAAGATGTATGAACTGAAAGAGTAAGAATAAAAGGAACCTTAAAGAATAATTGTACGATGAGAAAGATTTTTACCCTGTTGCTTTTGGCGGGAACATTCGGGTTGGCGCTTGTAAGCTGCCAGTCTGAAGAGAAGAAACGGAAAACCGTTTTTGTGATTATTGACGGCATTACGGTGGACAATATAGAACGAATGAAGCCGTCCGCCATCTTTGACATTGCTTCCGTGGGACATTACTCCCGTGGATATTGTGGCGGAAAGGTGGGGCAATATTCAGAAACACCCACCATATCGGCGGTGGGATACAACAATATCCTTACCGGAACTTGGGTGAACAAACACAATGTGAAGAACAACGAGAACCAAAGCCCCAACTATAATTACTGGAGCATTTTCCGTATCGCCAAGGAACAGAAGACCAATTTCACAACGGCCCTTTATTCCAGCTGGACCGACAACCGGACCATGCTTTTGGGCGAGGGAAAGCCGGAAACCGGCAACTTGAAGATAGATTATGTCTATGATGGCTATGACCTTGACAAGGAAAATTTCCCGAAGCGCGAGTACGACCTGCACATTTACGACATAGACTCCGTAGTGTGTGAAAGAGCTGCAGAATGTATCCGTACGGAGGCTCCGGATCTCAACTGGGTATATATGTGGTATCCCGATGATGCCTATCACATTTTTGGTGACGGTTCCTTCTCAGACGAATATGTCTATAAGGAGGATGCGTTGATTGCAAAGGTATGGGAAGCCGTCAAGTATCGTGAGAAGGAACACAACGAGGAGTGGCTGGTTATAGTACTGACCGACCACGGACGAGATGAATTGGGATACGGACACGGCGGTCAGTCTGACCGTGCACGCGCCATTTGGATGTCTACTAATCTGAAGGAAGTGAACGGCCAGTTTGCCGAACCTTATCTTTCGCATGCCGACGTAAACCCCACCATTTGCAAGTTCATGGGCTTTGAAGTGCCTCGCGACCTGGCTTTCGAGTCGGACGGAAGCAGTTTCTATGGCCCTCGCGACATTTATGACCTGCAGTCGCATAATTATGACAACAAGGTAATGCTGAGTTGGAAAGTAGACCAGGGAAAGGGAAATGCCCGTGTATTCATGGCCCGAGACAACAAGTTTGCCCAGGGAAAGAAGGATGACTGGCAGGAAGTGGCAACCGTTCCTGTAAGCGATGGCGGCTGTACGGTGGATTTGGGTACGGTGGATTCAAAGATTTATAAATTTGCCGTCCAGACCGACAATACCATACTCAATTTGTGGAATCCCCGCGATCCTAACCGCCCCTATAGCCCCAATCAATAACAATCCCGGCATACCGGCGTCTTAAACCGAAACCTAATATAACATATCAGCATTATTATGATACTTGATTTATTGCAGTCTTCCTATTTTTCGCTATTCTTGATTGTGGCCTTGGGATTCATGCTCGGCCGTATAAAGGTAAAAGGGCTTTCTCTTGATGTGTCTGCCGTTATTTTCATTGCATTGCTCTTCGGACATTTTGGTGTGGTTATACCCAAGGAATTGGGAAACTTCGGTCTGGTTCTGTTTATCTTCACAATAGGTATTCAGGCCGGCCCCGGATTCTTTGACTCGTTCCGCAGCAAGGGCAAGGCGCTGATTGTTATCGCCCTGCTGATAGTGGGGTCGGCCTGTGTAAGTGCAGTGGGACTGAAGTATCTGTTTGGCATGGAAACCTCCAGTGTCGTGGGACTGATTGCCGGTGCGCTTACCAGTACGCCGGGTTTGGCCGTAGCCATAGACAGTACCAATTCTCCTTTGGCTTCAATCGCCTATGGTGTGGCCTATCCGTTCGGAGTAATCGGCGTAATACTTTTTGTCAAGTTGTTGCCCAAGTTCTGGCGCGTGGACTTGCAGAAGGAGGCCGACCGTCTGGAAAATGAGCATCGGGGACAGTTTCCCGAACTTTCCACTTGCATTTTCAAGGTTACCAACACATTGGCCTTTGGCAAATCCTTGAAGCAGATAAATATACGTTCTATGACCGGCGCTGTGGTTTCGCGCTTGATGCATGGCGATGAAATTGTGATACCCCAGGCTTCTTCAGTTTTGCACAAGGGCGACATTATCCAGGCAGTCGGAAGCGAGGAGGCGCTGGCAAAATTGGAGCTGCTGATTGGAGAACGAGAAGAAGGCGAACTTCCTTTGCACCACACGCAGGAGGTTGTATCGTTGTTGCTGACCAATAAAAAGGCGGTAAACAAGATGTTGGGCGAACTGAATCTGCAGTATGCCTATGGCTGTACGGTTACCCGCGTCCGCCGAAGCGGAATTGATATTTCCCCTTCGCCTGTTCTGGTGTTGAAATTCGGTGACAAGCTGATGGTGGCCGGAGAAAAGGATGACCTGATTGGGGTGTCCAAGTTGTTAGGCAACGATGCCAAGAAGGTGTCCGACACAGACTTCTTCCCCATAGCTATGGGTATTGTACTGGGTGTGCTTTTCGGCAAGTTTAACCTCTCTTTCTCTGACAGTTTCTCCTTCTCTCCCGGACTGACGGGCGGTGTGCTCATTGTGGCGCTTGTCCTGGGGGCTTTGGGTAAAACCGGACCGGTTTTGTGGACCATGTCCGGAGCCTCAAACCATCTGCTCCGCCAACTGGGACTTTTGCTGTTCCTTGCCGAAGTGGGAACGTCGGCAGGAAGGAATCTGGTGGAAACGTTCCAGGAGAGCGGACTCCTGATGTTTGGCGTGGGTGCGGTCATAACCCTTGTCCCCATGTTTGTGGCCTTGTTTGTAGGGCGTTATCTGCTGAAGATAAATCCGCTTGACATGCTTGGCGCCATTACCGGAGGTATGACCAGTACGCCCGGTCTGGTGGCCGCCGATTCCATGGCAAAGAGTAATATACCTGGCGTGGCCTATGCTACCGTTTATCCCATTGCCATGGTATTTCTGATTCTGTTTATACAGGTCATAAGCATGTTCTTCTGAGGCATGCCGCTATAAACAAATGACCGCAGACTGGTTTTTCCCAAATCTGCGGTCATTTTGTGATTCAGCCAGAATCGGTCATTAGCGCGTAACAGTCTATTGACCGATTTTTGCTTATTTTATCAGCTCATATTCTCTGCTTCCTATACCTATTTTCTCTGCGTGTTCCAGGCACGACTTCCATTCCGACTCTGGTGTGGAGTTCTTGAAATGGTCGTGGTGGTCGTGGAAGTCAGGACGGTGCATGCGGTCGTAAAGCTGGCTGCCGGGCAGGGGAGTGGCGGCAAGACAGGCATCCACACAAGCCTGGTCAAGAGCCAACGGGTCTTTCGACACGAACATGCCGATATTGGGCAGGATGGGCGCATCGTTTTCGGGATGGCAGTCACAATTGGGCGAGATGTCCAGTACCAGTGAAATGTGGAAGTGCGGACGGCCGTCTAAGACGGCCTTGGCATACTCTGCCATCTTGTAGTTGAGCAATTGCGGAGCATGATAGTCTGTGGAAGAGATGGCATCGAAATTGCAGGCGGCAATACACCGGCCGCAGCCAACGCAATTGTCCGTATTTACCGACATCTTCTTACTTTCCTCATCAAATACAAGGGCGTTGTTGGCGCATTGGGCAAGGCAATGCTTGCATCCGCGGCACAGGTCCTGTGCTATCTCGGTCTTTCCACTGATGTGCTGCTCGCACTTTCCGGCACGCGAGCCGCATCCCATGCCAATGTTCTTGATGGCACCGCCGAATCCGGTCATTTCGTGCCCCTTGAAGTGGTTCAGGCTGATGAAAACGTCGGCATCCATTACGGCACGTCCTATTTTTGCCGTTTCTACGTATTCGCCTCCGGCTACCGGCACTTCCACATCGTCCGTACCCTTCAGACCGTCGCCAATCAGGATGGGGCAGCCCACAGTAAGCGGAGTGAAGCCGTTTTCCCAGGCGCAGTATAAGTGTTCAAGCGCGTTCTTGCGGCTGCCGGGGTAAAGGGTGTTGCAGTCTGTCAGAAATGGCTTTCCGCCCAGTTCCTTAACCACATCCACCACGGCACGGGCATAGTTGGGGCGCAGATAGCTTATGTTGCCCAGCTCGCCAAAATGCATTTTTATAGCCACAAACTTACCTTCCAGATCAAGGTCGGCAATCCCCGCCTTTTTGATGAGTTTCTTCAGCTTGGTGGGCAGACCGTCGCCGTTGGCTTTTGTGCGGAAGTCGGTAAAATATACTTTTGCCTTTTCCATTGTCTTTATTTTTTCAGGGTCATGATAACTTTACCCTCTTCGTTAAGGACGGATGCAGTGCTGTCCTTTACCTCAATTGTGGCAATGGCGTTCAGCGCTTCGGTTACGGCCGTTTCAATTTCCATGTTGGGACCCATTTTCCGTGTCATACCGATGTTTTCCAATACCAGCTTGCCGTCTTTCAGCGTATATTGTCCGAAGAAGCTGTTCACGCTGGTGTTACCCGTCATTTCCCCGTTTTCGCCAAAGTTGATGAAGGCCTGGTTCTCGCCCTCGGCAGTACTTTGTCCGCAGGCGGTTTCAATGTTCCATTGTCCGGCAATGTCTTCAAGGGTGGTCTCTTTCTGTGCTGTAC
Organism: Bacteroidaceae bacterium; assembly: GCA_017935785.1. Classification (GTDB taxonomy): domain Bacteria; phylum Bacteroidota; class Bacteroidia; order Bacteroidales; family Bacteroidaceae; genus Physcousia. The sequence goes on along the minus strand of JAGBGU010000033.1, from coordinate 7,339 downwards.
ATCCGGGCAGTACAACAGCGCTGATCAGCAGGATTTTCTTTACGATTGTCTTCATAGAACTCTTCTTTTTGTTCGTTTAGTAATAATGTTATCTGTAACTGTGTTCCTGGACATAGAATAAGGGTGAATGAATACGGACTTTCAGAAAAAAAAGAAGGCTGTCTCACGACAACCACTCCTTTTCATTAACCTTAAAAATCTAATACCATGAAAAACACGATGCAAAGTTAGAACTTTTCTTGGTTCTGCACAAAATATTAGTGTTTTTTAGATGCTTTACCCCGTTTTTATTGACTTATATCAATTCGTAGTGGTTTTACTGGGCGTATAACGCCTGATGCAGGGTACGTCTTGCCTCTTCTTTACAAATCCTTCAGTACACACATCGCCTCCATCAGCATGCAGCCGGTAACATGGGGGGTGAGGCCTACATTCTCGTTGTCAGCGGGCGCCTTCCACCATCGTCCGCCATAGAGCATGGTGTTGTGGTTGATGCCGTTCTCGGCCATTACCGTTGCCAGATGGGTCAGATATGCGTGGAACTTCTTTCGGGTGGCCATATCCACCGAATCGTCGTTGGCAAGCTTCACAAAATAGCGGAAGAAGATACCGTGGAAAAGTCCTCCGTCTCCGCTGGTGGCGTTGCTCAGTACGCCCCGGTTCCCGGACATCTTGTCAATGACATAGTTGGCCGCCTTTATGGCATCGGTCAGGTATTGTTTCTCGCCGGTAATCTTGTACAGCTCGTGTGCGGCCCCCAGGAACGTGCCCTGGTTGTAGGTGAATATCCATTTGCGGTTTATGGCTCCGTTTCTGGCCATGTTGTCTGCCACGGCGCCGCTTTCCTTGTCAAACAGCGCGGATTTCAGCCAGGCATAAATCTTCTTTGATTCTTCCAGGTATTCTTCGCGCTGTTTCTTAGTCTTTATGCCTGCCTTTTCATGAAAATTGTAAAGGCGTGCGGCGATGATGGCAGCCGGACCGTTGGAACAGGCGTTCTTGGATTTCTCTACGTCGGTCTTCCAGGTGATTCCTCCGTACCAGGGCGCTTCGTTTTCTGGGCCCCATGTAGACCATATCCACTGGTCGTACATCTGGAATGCCTTCTTCAGATACTTCTTCTCGTTGGTGCTTTCGTACATTCTTATCTGTGTGAGCACCATCCATTCCATGTCGTCCACAAAAACGTTCCACCAGGGGTCTTCCCTGCGTCCGGAAAAGTTGAATTTGGGAGCGCCTTTCCACCAAAGGGGGTACATGTCCAGATACTTCTTGTCTTTGGTGCGAAGCCATGCATCCACAATCACATCCATGGCGTGGGCCTGCGGCCAGTAATGTTCGGTGGTCATGTTGGACATATTGCTGCCATAGTTGAAGTAGTAGCGTTTTTCATAACCCGGGAAGCTGGCTCCCCAGAATTTCTCAATAAGCGACTGGACCATTCCGTCTGCCATCCGGTTCCAGTAGGCCTCTCCTTTTTCCGATTCCTGGCCCAGACTCGTTGCGGGCGTTTCAGCCGAGTGTGTGCGGGCCGCAAGCAGTCCCGACATTGCGGCAAGCAGTGCTGCGAAAACAATCTTTTTCATCCTTGTCTTTATATTATTAAATAATGTGTGTTTTATATTAAGGGTTGTTCTAAAAATTATGTCGTGTTGATTTTCGTTCTATTTTCGGATGTGCTTTTGTAAGTTGAAGAAGGAGCATAGCGGGCTATGTGACTGATGAGACTTGACATAATGACACCGAGAGAGACGAAAAGCGGCCGAAACGGAGAACACCAGAGAAGGTAAAAACCTAAATCCAGAATTTTTAGAACCACCCTTAAATATCCTCCTCAAAGGGCTTTGCGTCTATACATTTCAGATTTTCTGAAAGCTGGCCTACAGAACTTGCGCCCACTAGAACCGAGGTGATGCCGCGCTGCGCCAGAATCCATTCCAGTGCCATACGGGCCAGCGTTTCGCCTCGCCGGGCAGCCATGGTGTTGTACTGCTGCAGACGGTTGAGCAGGCTGGCGTCCAGCATCTCCGGTCTTAGGCTTCCGTTTCGGGCCATGCGGGAGTCGGAGGGAATCTCTTTCAGATACTTGTCCGTGAGCAGGCCTTGTGCAAGGGGCGAGAAGGAAATGAACCCAATCCCGTTACTGGCGCAGAAGTCCAGAATGCCCTCATCCTGGGGCACACGGTCAATCAGGTTGAGTCTTCCCTGATAGATGAGCAGGGGCACATCGCGTTGTTTCAGATATTCGTGTGCCACCTTCAGTGCCTCCAGCGGCCAGCGTGAGATGCCCACATACAGCGCCTTTCCGGCACGCACAATGTCTGCCAGTGCCTGCAGGGTCTCCTCAAGCGGAGTTATCGGGTCGTACCTGTGGCTGTAGAACAGATCCACATATTCCAGGTTCATCCGTTTCAGGCTCTGGTCCAGGCTGGCCGTCAGGTACTTGCGCGAACCCCAGTTGCCGTAGGGGCCGGGCCACATGTCGTATCCCGCTTTGGACGAGATGAAAAGTTCGTCACGATAGCGCCCGAAGTCGTCCTTCATCAGTTGGCCCATGGTCTCTTCCGCCGAACCGTACGGAGGACCGTAGTTGTTGGCCAGGTCAAAGTGGGTCACGCCGTGGTCAAAGGCATAGTGCGTAATGGCCCTGCTCCGCTGATAAGGGTCTGTGCCGCCAAAGTTGTGCCAGAAGCCCAGACTTATTTTGGGCAGCAGTACGCCGCTGCGTCCGCAACGCGCAAACATCTTGTCCGCATTGTCATAACGGTGCTCGTCGGCAGTGTACGTTCCTTTCAAGTTCATATTGTCTTCTTTTTGATTGCTGCCAGCTCATTCCCCGGCTAAATTCCGTACAAATATATATATAAATAACCAGACCGGAAAATAAATGCCCGGTAAAGATTGCAATTTTACTGCATTGCCTGCCGCTTCCTTTCCCCCTTAAGGGTGGTTCTAGAAATTATGTCGAGTTGATTTTCGTTCTTTTTTCGTGTGTGCTTTTGTAAGTTGAAGAAGGAGCATAGCGGGCTATGTGACTGATGAGACTTGACAAAATGACACAGAAAGAGACGAAAAGCGGCCGAAACTGAGAACATCAGAATCGCTAAAAACTTAAATCCATAATTTTTAGAACCACCCTTAAAAAGAAACAAGGTCAGTAACCATTTGATTACTAACCTTGTTCTGTACCCAGAGCCGGGGTCGAACCGGCACGGGTTGCCCCACTGGTGTTTGAGACCAGCGCGTCTACCGATTCCGCCATCTGGGCTTTTTGCGCTGCAAAGGTATATGTTTTTGCCGAACACACCAAATGTTTTCCCTATTTTCTTATAAAAAAGAGTGAAAAAAGCCGAGATACGGATTCCCTTTCTTGTATTCTGGTATAGAGCTTTATACCTCTCGCGCCAATTCGATACTTCTATATAACAAAAGCAACAAAAGAAGAAAATATGTCCTTTTGTTCTTGTGTCAAATCTCATATTTCACAGCAGTAGTACTGCGTTGCCCGTTTAAGATATCTTCTACGGCCGTAGAAGATATCTATTTTGGCCCATGCAGTATATCTGCTCTGAAAAGCCAGTATTTCTCCTCAAAAAAGCCAAAGCATTAACCGGACAAAGTCAATGCTTTCATATGGCTCACGCAACGTATTGTCTTTGCCAACGCACCACATTGCCTTTTCATTCACCGTTCACCGTTCATCGTTCACCGTTCATCATTCACCATTCACCATTCCCATCCCCACAAAAACAGGCAATACGAAAATCAGGGCAATGATGAAGAAGGGCAGTCCACCGCATGCCTCACGGCAAAGGAGAACCGGAAAGGCTCGTCCTGTCCGTCGATAAGGAACGTTACTGATTTTATTTTGAGAAAACAATGACGGCTTGCCTATGTTTTGTGGTCCAGCAATTCTTTCTTAGTATGTGTGTCGCAAGTTCGTCTACAATTTATCGGACACCAATAGTTTTTAAAATTATTAATAATAAAGCGCGCTTCGTCAAGGCAAATACTTATAGATTACTTCTCCTCGGACATACTTCTGTTGTATTGTCGTACACTTTTTCCGCCATGGAAACGGTATGAAAGACTTAACATGAAGAAATTGGAATTGATCTTTTTGATGTTTAGATTTTCGATGGAAGTGAGTGCTGCGGAATTTTCGGAATTCGTAGTTCTCATGCCCGTAAAGAATATTGGTGGGACATATTGTAACGAGACGCTCATCTTTTGTTTGAAAAAGTCCTTACTTGCAGTCAAATTGAAATAGTCAAGTTTACGGGTCGATACTCCCTGTACGTAAGCGTTGTATGTGTTGCCCAAAGTATATGCCAATGATACGGTCAGATGTTGTTTCTCGTTATAGTATCTTCCTGAAAGATTCCCGCTAAATCCGTCATTGCAGTTCTTGTATTGTTCATACTCGGCCTTTTTCTTTTCGTATTTTACCCATCCGCTCAGCGTGAATGCTTTGATTTTCTTGTAGAAATAGGCGGAAGCCCAGTAGTTCACGTATTTGGCGTTTTGGGGAGTGTATTTTACAAAATACCCGTTTCCCCCTGACGGAAGCACACCTTCCCCAATATCAGCGATGGTGCTGAATTGGTTGGGGGAATAGTCTACTCCGGCCTGAATGTTGAACGTGTTGACGAAGTCCAACCATATTCTGCTGGATTGATTCACGTTGGTCTTCAATGCCGGATTGCCTTCTCTCCATGTCAGCGAATCTGAAAAATAGCCGTATTCACTGACAAGGTTCAGTCCAGGATGGCTGACATTGCACCAATGGTTAAGGCGCATCCAGAACCATTTGTTCCAACGGTGGAAGAACATGCCTGTCATTTTATATACCATGTCGTTGTCCCTGTATGTCCCGCTTTCCGTATGTACTTGTTCAGCCGAGGCACTGAAATTCAGGTCTGTTCCGTCTTTTATGCGGTAAGACAGCCAGGTCCAGAATTCGTTGCGCAGGTATTTGTTCTTGCTCAACAAGGACTCTGTTACCCTGTCTTCCTGCGTATAGTTTTTCCAGGTCAGATTGTGGCCGGCACTTGCGTAAAACTTGTTGTTGAAGAAACGTCTGTTCACTTCCCCCTTTGTCCAAATGTAGTCCATGTGGTTGCGATGGAAATATTCGGAAGAATACCCTGTGCTCTGGTGCAGTTTCTTGTCGTTGTCCCACTCCTCGTCAATATAATTTAAGTCATAGGTGTAGTTCCATACGCCACTTCTGCCACGGTAATATGCCCCCAGGGTATGCCGTGCGCTGTTTTGAGCGTTGATGTATGATTTGCTGAACGTATCTATCGTTTGTGTGTCTAACCATGTCCTCTGAATGTCAGAATTTATGTAATTGTCGGATGCGTTTGTGGCAAAATTGTATGAAACCGAAACGGAGTGATCCTTGTTTATCTGGTAGTCCGCTGCGGTATAGGCATTGTGCTTTCTGGAGAATTCGCTTTTTGTTGGCGAAAGGAACTCATCTGTGAACCTGTTAAGAGGGTATGTTTCAGATTTCTCAACATCGAAAAGCTCATGTTGGCTGAAATTGAAATTATAACGTCCCACAATATTCCACTTGTTCTTGGTGTAGGTAAATGATGCGGACGTGTTGTCGTTGGTCAGATTCTTCCCCTTCCCGTTGCCGTCAGATGGCAGTACTCTCATATAATTGAATGCATTCCCTTCGTACCCTTCGTAATCTTTTTTCGTGTGAAGGTTTATCAGCACGTCATAGTTGGCATACTTTCCCGTGGGATTGGGAACGATGTCCACTTTGTTGAAACGTAAATGGTGCAGTTCCTTGATGTAGTCCGAAGATTTTTCCACGCTGTCAACCAAAATCAGAATGTTGGGCGAGCCATGATACGTAAGCCCATTGGTGGCATAGTCACAGTCAATGCCCGGAATGTTTCCCAACATCTGTGCGGTGTTGCGTGCCCCTTTCCGCATGGCACGGGTGATACGCACCACGTCCCGGTCTGCATAATGTGTGATGTTGTCCCCTACAACCACGATGGAATCCAATGTTTTAGTCTTGTTGCGGTTTGTAGAGTCTGCAACTCCAAAAGCAAGGTCGTTACTAAGGATGTGAGCATGTGCGGAACTAAAATACATCCACAGCAGGAGGAGAATATAAATTTTGTTTTGCATGTGAATAAAGGGTTATAGAATGGGAATATTGGAGTTCTTTTCACAATAATGATACTTCGGGGATGAGAATGAGATTTTTCCTGTTTGACTCTCCATTACCTTCTTCTTTTTTGTCTTTTTTTGTTTGTAAGGGCTGTGTCTCTCCTTCTTCAATAGAAACTCACGGGAATCCTATGATTATACGCATGGATGTCGGGTGCAGATGAACTAAGAAGGCAGACGAATAAAAATGTTTTCTTGGTCATGATGTGTGACTTTTAAAATTGTTTTGGAACTATTTCCGCTGCAAAGGTATGGCTAACACAGTTCGTGACCAAGAAAAGTATTATACAAAGTTATACAAAATACAAACGCTTGATATATAGTAGATTAGATAGAGGTGGGCAATTATACAATAGTATACAAAGGCTTGTTTTTAGGCTTTTGCGTATAAAAAATGGAACCGGTTTTGCCGATTCCACTTCTGTTTTCATTTTCTCTGATGCAGGTTTCTTAAGGTTTAAGCATATTTATAGGGGCTACGTAAACTCCGTCTTCTCTTTGGTATGACCCTCCTACAGCTGTCAACACCAATAAAAACGAGGGGGATTGCTCATCGCTCTTTTTTTCTATTTTGGATTTCAGATTTTTTAGTGAGGTTGCTCCGGCTTCAATAAGGTCGTCACCTCCTAACTTTATCTCAATAGCTCCCCATCTGCCGTCTTCAAGATGAATGACCGCATCACACTCCAGCCCGGTGTTATCTCTGTAATGCCTTACCTCTCCTTTAAGGGTTTCTGCATAAATCCTCAAATCGCGAACAGCCATATCTTCAAAGAAGAGTCCGAAACTCTCCAAATCCCGAAGCAGGTCATCTGGCATCACCCCCAAAGCTCTGCAAGCGATGGATGTGTCGACAAAATGTCGGGTAGGCGTTGAACGGATTGTTGTTTTTGAACGGATGTTTGGATTCCATGCTGCCATGTCTTCCAGAATATACAAGTCTTGTAACGCTTCCATGTAATCATCAAAGGTCTTTACATCCTCTGTGCAAATTTATAAAATTCTATTGCTGTCCGGTAAAAAATTGTCGTCAATAAAGAATTAGGGCTGACACTTCTCACGAGGTATCAGCCCTTTTGGTTATCTTTGTTTTGGACTAACATAAATATAACCATGGGCAAAGATAGTCATTTTACCGGACAGC
>JAGBGU010000032.1 GCA_017935785.1 Bacteroidaceae bacterium | reverse complement strand
GGGGGTAAGTGAAGGCTCGCAGTGAGATGCTGAAACGAGTTCAGCATGACCGTCTCTTTGGGCTGTTATATAGAAGAACAAAAGAACATATTTTTTTGTGTAATGGGTGTTGAATGTGTTGCCGTTTCCTGTTTCTGACTTTGGCCAAATTGCTTATGTTCTTCTGTCAAAAAAAAAGTCTGCGGTCATCTGTCGTATCCGTGTCATCAGTGTGTCATTGTCCACATTTGTCAAAAAACAAGAAAAGGCGATTTTGGGGAGGGGGAATAAAATAGGGAGATTAGCAACCGGCGCAGAATCAATAAGATACGATATAGTAATACCGCGACATAAAACTGACGCAAAAAAGACTTAAGTGTTTCTTGAGTTTCACTTAAGTCTTTTCCGAAAAACACTTAACTGTTTCCGGAGAAACACTTAAGTGTTGTATTTTGCATATTTTCAGTGTAAATATTTTTCGGTTATAATATTATCCTAATTCTCCGGATGAAGCCCTAAGAATCTGGTGCGGAAGTTGCGTCCTTTTATGCTGGGGAGTTGGCTGCGGCTGTCAATGTCAGGTCTGTTTCGCAGATAGTCTACTACACGGTCATAACAATCCTGTACGGATATGGCCTTTACGCGGGCAACAAAATCGGTGCTGAAGTAACGTGACTTTCCTGTGACTGGGTTTGCCAGTACCCTGTTAAAGGTAATGCTTGCTTCGTACCAACCAACGTTCTCCGACTGGTATGGGCTTATGGTGCGGGGCTGCACCTTTTCTGCTCCGGCCTGTTCCGCCAACAACGCTGCCGCATTAGCCCCGTTAGCCTTGAACTCTTCCAGGGTGTTGGCTGTGGTCTTTATTACGATAAAATAAGAACGGTTGCGTACCTTATAGCGCTTGGGGAACTGTATGGGTCCGTTAACGTAAGAAACAAAATCGTTCACGAAAAAATCATCGGGTTCAAATCCCGGAATTTCATTAAGGAAGGCAACGGCTTCGTCTATTTTCTGCACGACAACTTCCTTGTCAAAATATCTTATGTAAAGATTCATAAAATAATGAAGGGTGATATGTTTTATAAATCGTTGTGTCCGAATTAGTATTCTGCGACATAGTTGGTTCTAACTTGGCTGCAAAATTAGCAAAAAACCACGATATGCGAAACTTTTTATACGGAAATGTGAAAGTTTTTGCCTAATTTTGCAGCTATCTTTGCTGATATAAGCCAAGAAGAAAGACAGAGATGAAAATAATTGAGTTTGTGCGTAACTGGACGCTGCCCATTAGTATGGGAATAGGCGTGGCGTCATATTTTTGTTTGTCAAGTGCGGAATCCATCAGGCCATACCACCCCTTTATTTCCGGAATGGTGGATGCGCTTCAGCCCATTTTGATTTTCAGCATGCTTTTTATTTCATTCTGCAAGATAAAGCCTTCAGAACTCAGGTTTGTGCCGTGGCAGTGGAAACTGTTGTGCATTCAGGGGGGGCTGTTTCTGGCAATGGGAAGCGTGCTGGCCCTGATGCCTGAAGCCGAATGGCGCATATTGCTGGAAGCGGCCATGCTATGCTTTATCTGTCCTACGGCAACTGCTGCCATTGTCGTAACCGGTAAATTGGGCGGGAACACGGGATCGCTAACCATGTTCACCATTATGGGCAATCTTAGTACGGCTCTTCTTGTGCCTTTGATGATACCGGTAATCCGTCCACAGGGCGACGCTCACTTTATTGACAACTTTCTGCAAATTGCGGGCCGGGTTTTCCCCTTGCTGTTCTGCCCGTTTATCCTGGCCATGCTCATGCAGAGAATATGGCCTAAGCTGGTGGAACGAATTGCACGAATCAAGGATGTGGCATTCTATTTGTGGGCGGTGGCCCTTGCCATAGCTATGGCTATAACTACAAAAAGTCTGATGCACAGCCCGTATCCCGTGTATTATGAAATCAGCATAGCAGGCATCAGTCTGCTGGCATGCGTAGCGCAGTTTGCCATAGGCCGTACATTAGGGAAGAAGTATGACGAGCCGTTAAGCGCCGGGCAGGCGGCAGGACAGAAAAACACGATTTTTGCCATTTGGATGAGCTACACGTTCCTTACGCCGGTCACCAGTCTTGCCGGCGGGTTCTACAGTGTATGGCACAACATCTACAACTCGTACCAGTTGTATCAGAAACGTAAGAACAGCCGGTGAAAAGGTTGGGGGAGGGATGCTGCCCCTTACGTTCTGTCAAGATAAAAGTCGGCGCATAGCGAGGTGTATTCGGCAGAACGTCCGCCTGATTTGTCCTGCAGTACAAGTGTTTCGTTTCCAGCACGTTCCGGCATTGTGCGCGATAAGGTAAGAAGCATACGTTTGGGCGGTTTGTGCGCGACGGTATATACTTGGCAAGTGCGTACCGCATACCATCCCTTAGCCAGTGCATGGGTGATGAACCGCTCTGCGGTAAGGTAGGGGAGAATCAGGCTGAAAGTCCCTTTCGCCGCCAAAATTCTGCCGGCATTCTCCAACAGACATTCCAGACTGAGGCTGGCCGTGTGCCGTGCCCTCATCCGGGCATCGTCGGGCGGCAGTGTGTGTTCGGTATAGAAGGGAGGATTGCAAAGGATATGGTTGAAGAGAACGCCGGGCGAATAGGTTCTGGCATCACATTCCAGTATCTGAATCCGTTCGGAAAAAGGGCTGTTCAGCACGTTTTGCCGGGCTTGCCCGACGGAAGGCGCATCAACATCAATCCCCCAAACGCTGGCATAGGGCGCGCGTTGGGCTGCCATGAGTGCAATAAGGCCGCTTCCGCAGCCAATGTCCAGAATCAGACTGCTGCCGGACAAATCTGCCCAGGCCCCTAAAAGTACACCATCAGTACCCACTTTCATTGCGCACCGGTCATGCTCAATGACAAATTGGCGAAAGGTAAAGGAATTTTTCATCTTGCATAAATGCCGTTGTCATTGTCCGCTTTTTGCGAACATAGTGCAAATTTACATATTTTATACATAATATAATGTCTATGTGGCTATTTTTTCGTAACTTTGCAGCCGTTTTTTGAAAAGATTCTCTATATGACAGATTCCAAAAAGACCATGTCGTTTTCTTTCTCGATGACTCCTGACCAGGACTATGAGAATATAATACACGCCCATTTGGACGGCACAATGGGAGTGCTGCCTTTGCGTGACAGCATTTTTTTCCCGAGCAATATTACGACCGTGTTGGTGGGCAGAGCGTTTTCCCGCAAACTGGTTAAGGATGCTGAAAAGCACAACAAACGCATTATGATGGTAGCCCAAAAGGCTCCGGATATAGACACCCCTGTATTTGAGGATTTGGAACAAGTGGGCGTTGTAGCACAGATTGTTCACTGTATGGAACTGCCCGACGGAAATCTGAACGTGTTGGTGCAGTGCCTGAACAGAGCCCGAATAAAGAACGCTTATTGGGAACGCAAGATTCTGATGGCGGATGTCGAAGATTTTGACGATGAGCCGGCAGATGTAAAGAGCAGCGAATACCTGTCTTTGCTGAAAATGATAAAAAGCCGGGCCCTTCATTTTCTGAAGATCAGCGAGATTGCGCCGGAAGAATTCTACAATTTTGTCCGCAATCTCTCGCTTGTCCCTGCAAGTGTGAACTTCATTGCAATGAACCTGCCTCTGGACCTGGCCACCAAACAGCAGTTGCTGGAGGCGCCCGGCGAACAGCACCGTGCCGTGGCGTTGCTTAAGATTATCAATACGCTAATCCAGTTGCAGGAGATTAAGCAATCCATAGAAAACAAGACCCGGGCCGAGCTGGACCAGCAGCAAAAGGAATATTTCCTGAACCAGCAGATTAAGAACCTGCAGGCTGAGCTGGGCGGTGCAGACGAAATGAGCGGAAAGCAGGATGACATCAATAAGATGAAGAAAGAGGCAGAGGGGAAGATGTGGAACGACAAGGTGCTGGAGGTCTTCAACAAGGAACTGATGAGACTGCAGCGCATCAATATACAAAGCCCCGACTACAACGTGCAGCTTAACTACCTGCAGACCATGCTGCAGTTGCCCTGGGACTATTGTACGGTAGACCATCTGAAACTGAAGGCGGCAGAGAAGATCCTTAACCAGGACCATTATGGAATGGAAAAGGTGAAGGAACGCATCTTGGAACACCTGGCTGTACTGCAGATGCGCGGTGACCAGAAGAGCCCCATTATCTGTCTGTACGGGCCTCCGGGAGTTGGTAAGACCAGTCTTGGAAAGAGTATAGCCAAGGCACTGAAACGGAAATATGTGCGTATGAGTCTGGGCGGAATGCACGATGAAAGCGAGATAAGGGGACACAGACGTACTTACATCGGAGCCATGCCCGGCCGTATTATAAAGAATCTGATAAAGGCCGGCAGCAGCAATCCGGTGTTTGTGCTGGACGAGATTGATAAGGTGAGTCAGGCGACACACAACGGTGACCCCTCGTCTGCGTTGCTCGAAGTGCTCGATCCGGAGCAGAATACAGCATTCCATGACAACTTCCTGGACATTGATTATGACCTGAGCCGTGTAATGTTTATTGCTACAGCCAACGACATAAATACTATTCCCCGCCCTCTCCTGGACCGCATGGAACTGATAGAGGTGGGTGGTTACATCACGGAAGAGAAGGTGGAAATAGCCAAGCGCCATCTGGTGCCCAAGGAAAAGGAGAAGAACGGAATGGGAGGTTTCAAGGAACTGAAACTGAACAAATCCGCCATCGAATACATCATAGAACATTATACCCGTGAAAGCGGTGTGCGCAATCTGGAAAAACAGATAAACAAGGTTTTCCGCAAGATGACGCTGGAAATGGCACGCACGGAAGAGGCGCCGCAGATGACGGTTACTGCCGAGATGGTAAAGAAGATGCTGGGCAAGCCTCTCTACAACCGCGACAAGTACCAGGGCAATGATTATGCCGGTGTGGTAACCGGACTGGCCTGGACCAGCGTGGGTGGTGAAATTCTGTATATCGAGACCAGCATCAGCCGCGGAAAGTCGGGCAAGCTTACGCTTACCGGCAACCTGGGAGATGTAATGAAGGAGAGTGCCATGCTGGCGCTGGAATACATAAAGGCACATGCGGACAAACTGCAGATTGATATGCGTGTGTTCGACAATTACAACCTGCACATTCACGTGCCCGAGGGTGCGGTGCCCAAAGACGGTCCCAGCGCGGGCGTTACCATGGCCACCAGTATAGCATCTGCTCTGACACAGCGCAAGGTACGCAGCAATCTGGCCATGACCGGAGAAATAACACTCAGAGGAAAGGTGCTGCCTGTGGGAGGAATCAAAGAGAAGATTCTGGCAGCCAAACGGGCCGGCATAACAGAAATCATTCTCTGCGAAGACAACAGAAAGGACATAGAAGAAATTCCGGCACTGTATCTGAAAGGGCTTACATTCGACTATGTGGAATCCATCATGGACGTGTGGGACATAGCTCTGATGAATACAAAGGTTGAGAATGCGGTGGAGTTTACCTTTGCGGATGAGAAGGAGGAGACAAAAGCATGACCTTTGAACTGTTAAAGACTGATGACAAGACCCAGGCGCGGGCAGGACTGTTACAGACTGCCCATGGCCCTGTTGAAACGCCCATCTTCATGCCGGTGGGTACGGTAGGCAGTGTGAAGGGACTGACGGTACGAGACCTGCACCAGGAAGTGGGGGCGCAGATAATTCTGGGCAATACCTATCATCTCTATCTCCGTCCCGGAACGGAAATACTGGAGAAGGCCGGCGGCCTGCATAAGTTCAACGGTTGGGACGGCCCCATCCTTACAGACAGCGGCGGTTTTCAGGTCTTTTCTCTGACCGGAATCAGAAAACTTACAGAGGAGGGATGTACTTTCCGGAGCCATATAGACGGTAGCAAGCATATCTTCACTCCCGAACGTGTCATGGATATAGAAAGGAGCATCGGCGCCGACATCATTATGGCGCTTGACGAATGTCCGCCGGGTACAAGCGACTATACTTATGCGAAAAAGAGCCTGGGACTGACCCACCGCTGGTTGGACCGTTGTTTCAAACGATTTAACGAGACCGAACCTCTTTACGGTTACACACAAAGTCTTTTTCCCATTGTACAGGGATGTACCTATAAGGATTTACGCAGACAAAGCGCTGAGTTTGTGGCCTCTAAGAATGCCGACGGAAATGCCATCGGCGGACTGGCCGTGGGCGAACCGGCAGAAGTGATGTATGAGATGATAGAGGTGGTGAATGAGATTTTGCCAAAGGACAAGCCGCGATACCTGATGGGTGTGGGCACACCGGCCAATTTACTCGAAGGCATAGAACGCGGAATAGACATGTTCGATTGTGTAATGCCTACCCGTAACGGCCGCAATGCCATGCTTTTCACCTCGGAAGGGATCATGAATATGCGAAACCGTAAGTGGGCGGACGATTTTACACCCATAGATCCCAACGGAACTGCCGAGGTGGACACCTTCTACAGCCGTGCCTACCTGCACCATCTGTTCAAGGCGCAGGAGCTGTTGGCGCTTGAGATTGCCAGTATACACAATCTGGCCTTCTACCTGTGGCTGGTTAAGGAAGCGCGCAAGCATATCATTGCCGGAGATTTCAGTTCATGGAAGGCCGGCATGCTGCCCCGGATAACCCAACGATTATAATAACAGTTCACCAGTTATAACGCTGACTCATGAGAATCCCGTATCTAAAGCGCATAGACCGATACTTGATTGCCAAGTTCCTGGGAACATACGTGTTTTCCATTCTCCTTATCATCAGCATTGCTGTGGTATTCGACTTTAATGAGAATGTGGACCGCTTTACCAGCAACCGTGCACCGTGGAGCGCCATTCTGATGGACTATTATCTCAATTTCATCCCATATTACAGCAATCTGTTCAGTGCGCTCTTCGTGTTTCTGAGCGTGATTTTCTTTACTTGCAAACTTGCAGACAACAGCGAGATTATTGCAATGATCAGCTCGGGCATGAGCTTCAGACGGCTTATGCGGCCCTATATGATCAGTGCCGGAATCATCGCTTTGCTCACCTTCTATCTGAGTGCGGAGGTAATCCCTAAAGGCAGCGCCAAACGACTGGCCTTTGAGAACCAGTACAAACGTTCCAAGAAAAGTCCCACCTATGCGGACAATGTACAGCTTCAGGTGGATACCGGCGTAATTGCGTTTATGGAACATTTTGACGGTATCAGCAAGTCGGGTTACCATTTTTCGCTTGACAAGTTCGAGAACAAGAAACTTGTGTCGCATCTGACCGCCCAGAGCGTTACGTATGATACGCTGAGCGACGTGCGCTACAAATGGCAGTTGCGCAACGTAACCGTCCGCGAACTGCGCGGACTGCGCGAGAAAATTACGCACATAGACCGTATAGACTCTGTCATTGTTATGGAACCCCAGGACTTCCTATTTACCAGAAACCTGCAGGAAACCATGACAAACAGCGAACTGAAGGACTATATAGAGAAACAGCGCATCAGAGGAAGCGGTAACCTCAAGGTGTTCGAGATAGAGTACCACAAACGCTGGGCGTCGCCGTTTGCCGCATTCATATTGGCCACCATCGGTATGGCAATCTCAGCCAAGAAACGCAAGGGCGGAATGGGAACGGCCCTGGGCGCCGGACTGGCTTTGAGCGCCAGCTACATTCTGTTGCAGAGTATGTCAGGAACCTTCAGCATAAATGCCGGAATGCACCCTGCACTGGCCGCCTGGATTCCCAATATCCTGTACTTTTTCATAGCCTGGTACCTTTATCTCAAGGCGCCACGATAAGAGGAATAAACCAATAAAATTTTAAGCACGTTGGACTTTTACGATTTGGATTTGAACGATCTGGTGCTGGATGCACTGGATGACATGAACTTCATAGAGACCACTCCTATTCAGGAACATACCATCCCTTGTATTCTGGAGGGAAGGGACGTAATGGGCATAGCCCAGACAGGAACTGGAAAAACAGCCGCTTACCTGTTACCGGTACTGAGTCTGCTCCAGGATGGAGGGTACCCCAAAGATGCCATAAACTGCATCATCATGAGCCCTACAAGAGAACTGGCGCAACAGATAGACCAGGCCATGCAGGGTTTCAGCTATTACCTCAACGGAATCAGTAGCGTGGCCGTGTATGGCGGAAACGACGGAATCCGTTATGAACAGGAGAAGAAGGGAATGCAACAGGGAGCGGATGTCATCATTGCCACTCCGGGCAGACTGATCAGCCACATCAGTCTGGGCAACGTGGATTTGAGCAAGGTCTCCTTCTTTATTCTGGACGAGGCGGACCGTATGCTTGACATGGGCTTCAGTGATGATATTCTGCAGATAGAGAAACATCTGCCCAAGGACAGGCAGACCATTCTGTTCAGTGCCACCATGCCCCAGAAAATCCAGCAATTGGCACGAACCATCCTGAACAATCCAGTAGAGGTGAAACTGGCGGTAAGCAAACCGGCCGACAAGATACAGCAAAGTGCTTATGTCTGCTATGAAGCACAGAAACTGCCGCTCATAAAACACCTTTTCAAGACGCAGCGCCCCGAACGTGTTATTATATTTACCGGCAGCAAGATCAAGACAAAGGATTTGGCTGTTTCTCTTTCTAGGGCGGGATTCAACGTCTGCGCCATGCACAGTGATTTGGCGCAAAGCGAACGCGACGAGGCCATGTATGCCTTCCGTGCCGGCAAGGTAGACGTGCTTGTGGCCACGGACATTGTGGCCCGAGGCATTGACATCGACGATATCCAGCTGGTAATCAATTATGATGTGCCACATGACGAGGAAGACTATGTACACCGCATCGGACGTACGGCGCGTGCCGGACGTAACGGGCGTGCCATCACATTGGTAAATGAGAAGGACCAGTACAAGTTCAGACAGATAGAGCGATTCCTTGAAAAGGACGTGGAAAAGGCAGCCATGCCTGCAGAGCTGGGCGAAGGACCCGCTTACGGTAAGACAGAGAAGCAGGAACGCAAGGGCGAGAGAACAAAGAAAAGAGGTTCAAGAGGCGGTAGCCGCCGTAGGAAAGGAGACAAGAAACCTTCCCAACCGTCTGTTGCAGCAAAACAAAACGACTCTTCACAAACGTCCTCTCCCGTTCCAAAGGAACAAAAGGTAGAATCAAAAGAAAAAGAATCAAACCCAAAACCAAAGAAAAGACGCGGCCGCAGACCGCAGAAAAAGGATAAGCAGCCGCCTCAGACTCCATCCTCCTCTCCGCAATGATGCAGAGAAAATGATGATGTATGGAAATACTTGCTCAATTAGTATCATCCCCGTCACCTGTCCTTCTACAAAACATGTGACGGGGATGATGCGGTATGCAGGGATACTGTTATTCGGCGGTAATTTCCAGTACGTGACTGGTAATTTTGCGGGTACTGAGCAGGCTAAGACCTACGTTCATCAGGTATTGTCCGCTGTATACACGGTCGTTGCAGCCCAGATTGCTCTTGGCACCGGGCATCATGTTGATTTCGCGTACCCGATAGCGTGTGTCAGGCTTCAGACCTTTGAGCAGAACGGGGTTGTTGCGCTCGCCCCAACGGGGATAGGTGTTGAAGGCGAATACCACGGAGCTCTGCTGATTTGTGCCCACAAACTGGGTAACGGCGTGAGGACCGTTGTAGGGAGAATACAGACGGAACATGTCGCCGTCAAGAATAACGGGGCTCAGACGGCGGTAATTCTTCACGGCCTCCTGGCAATAGGCAAGGTCGTTCTGGCTCATGTCGCTCAGCTTGATGTCGAATCCCATCTTGCCCATCATGGTTACGTCTGTGCGGAACTTAACGCTGGTGCCTGAATTCCAGGTGGTAACATGGGCGCAGGTGGCTTTGGCGGGATAGAAGTACGAGTAGGCGTACTGGATGAACAGACGCTCCAGAGGATCGGTGTTGTCACTGGCCCAGAACTCGGTGAAGTAGGAGAGTGCCTTATAATCTATTCGTCCGCTACCACCGGAGCAAAGCATCATGGGGAGGTTGGGGTATTTGGCCTTGATGCGTTCCAATACGTTGTAGAGCCCGTGTACATAATCTACATACAGATGAGTCTGTTTGTCCTTAAGATAGTGGGAATAGATGTTGGTGATGGGGCTGTTGCAGTCCCACTTGAAATAGGCTATACCGGGATAATCTGTCATCAGACGGTCCACTACGCCGAACACAAAGTCCTGTACCTTGGGATTGCTCAGGTCGAGTACCATTTGGTTGCGGAAGTAGTATTCGTCGCGGTTGGGCAGATGGATAACCCAGTCCTTGTGCTTTTCATATAGTTCGCTCTTGGGATTTACCATTTCAGGCTCAATCCAGATGCCAAACTTGATGCCTTTCTTCTGGGCTTCTTCTACCAGCTTGGTTACCTTGCCGGGCAGTTTGTTGGCGGTTTCCTGCCAGTCGCCCAGGCCTTGGGTGTCGCCGTGTCTGGGATACTTGTTGCCGAACCATCCGTCGTCAAGGAGGAACATGTCTACACCCAGTTTTACGGCATCGCCCATCAGATTGCACAGTTTTTCCTCGTTAAAGTCGAAATAGGTTGCCTCCCAGTTGTTCAGCAGGGTCATGCGCCCCTTCTGCCCGTCCTTGAGCTGGTATTTGCGTGCCCAGTTGTGCAGGTTGCGGCTGGCGCGAGACAGACCTTCGTAACTCATTGTGAAGTAGAACTCGGGCGTGGTGAATGTTTCCTTTGCCCCCAGTTCGTAGGAAGAGAAGTAGGGGTTGATGCCGCTGATGAGACGCAGGTCGTCGTTCTCGTCCACCTCGAAGGTGAAGCGGAAGTTTCCTGTCCATCCCAGCTGTCCCAGCATTACCTGACCATGGTCTTCGGTGGCCTGTTCGCCCACAGAGAGGATGAACATGGGCGGGGTGAACATATTGGCGCGGGTTCCCAGTTTGGTGTCCAGCACCTTCTTGCCGAAGTTAAGAGGAGCGGTGCTCATGTGTCCTTCGTCGGCCCAGTTGCCGCTGAATTCGGTGAGCCAGTATTTGCCGCCGGTCAGATGCAGCATGCTGCTGGCATATTTCTCCAGCATGACGGGTTTCTTCTCGCCGTTTACGATTTCTGTATGTGTCTTGATGACGTCTTCATCGGCATAGGCCGAGAAGTGCAGGCTGACCTGTGTGCCGTACTCTTTGTCCTGCAGGCGGATTACGGTGTGGCGGCTTCCGTCTGCGGCCGTTTCCTGCTTGTGATCTACGTAGGTGAGCAGGGTGGATGCGTTGCCGTCGGCATGGCGTACGTCAATGGCGGGCTCGAAATAATCTTCCATGCCGTGGGTCAGATATGCCTCTGTCCCATGGGGCAGATGCTTCAGGTCTGCCTCGTCGGCAAGGTGGCGTCCCATATAGGACTGGTACAGGCGTCCGTTACCTGACACGCGGAATACGATGTCAGTACTTTTTGTACTCACTCGGATAAATTCATCGGCATAGGCCATTGTGGCCAGGCATAGAAGCACCGATGCTAAAAAGTGTCTGATGTTCATGAACAATTAGGTATTAAAGAGTTTGATGATATTTGTTTCGCATTTTGCTGTATGCTTGTTATTGGCAGTCGGCGTGGAACGCTTTTACGCGCTCTTCCAGCAAGGGGAGCATATCGTCCGTCATGCGCGAGGTGCAAGCCCTGACTCCTTGCTGCAGGCTGCCTGTCGTGCCCAGCGAGATGCTTGAGATGCCGTAATACAACAGCATGCGCAAAAGGGTTCCGCCACTCATCCCGGGATAGCCTATGGTAAAGAAGAAGCCGTCTCCCACCTTCTGTGTTACGTCGCGGTCATATACTACATGGAAACCGTTGGCGCAGAAGATTTCCTTCATTCTCTCGGCACGGCGTGCATATTCCTGCGTGTCGGCACAGAAATCCAGCTCGCCGTCCACGGAGGCCCGCATCATTTCAGCGTAGGCATACTGGGTGGTGGCGGTGCAGCCGCTGGTTATCATATATAGGATGGAAGCCACAAGCGTCTGCCCGAAGATGCCCGAATCCTGATAACGCTCGGCCAGTGCCGGGAAGTGGCGGTCGTACAACTTGTCGCTCACGCACATTACGGCCATGCGCTGTCCGGCGTAGCTGAATATTTTGGAGGAAGACAGCATAAGGATATAGTTGTCCGTGTAACGTGCCACCGTAGGAGGGTAGGGAGGTTGCCAGGGCATGCGGAAGTCTGTGCGGAAATCCATCAGGAAATAGGCCAGATCTTCCAGCACCACTACATCGTAGCGTGTGGCCAGTTCTCCGATGATTTGCAGTTCCGAATCTTCCAAACAAATCCAGGCCGGATTGTTGGGATTGGAATAGACAATGGCCGCGATGTCTCCTTTGGAAAGAAACTCCTCCAGCTTGGCGCGGAGCTTCTCGCCGCGGAATTCGTAAATGTCAAACTGCTCCCATTTTGCACCGATGACACGAAGCTGCGACTTCTGTATGGGGAAGCCGGGGTCGATGAACAGTACCTTGTCCTTTCCTGGCGTACATTGCGTGCAGGCAATGAATGCGCCGTAGGACGAGGCCACACTTCCTACTGTAGGAATACAGCTGCGGGGCGTTATGTCCACATTGATGAATGCTTTCGCAAAACGCGAGGCCTGCTCCTTCAGCTCGGGTACACCGGCTGCGGCCGGATATTGTGAGCCTACTCCGGCTTCGAGAGCCTTTTTCTCTGCCTCTATGCCTATTTTGTTGGCCGGGAGTCCGGGGGAACCCTGATCCATGCGTATAAAGGGAATGCCGGTTTTCTCCTGAAGACGCTGCGCTACAAGAAGCACTTCGCCAATGGTAGCATTCTCCAGATCTGCTACATGCAGTTCGTCCACTACTTGCTGAACTATCGTTTCGTCAAAGACTTTGCTCATTTTTGATATTATAATATATGGATGGTATGTGTGAAAGCCTAAAATTATATAGTAAGAAAGGAATCTGCATCGTTCAGTACCGGAAACTTGCGGCGGAATGCACGCAGCTCTTCCAAATCAATGATGCCTGAGATGCTGGATTCTTTTCCGTCGGGACAGATTTCCATTTTCCTCCCGTAGGAGTCAATTAGCATGGTTCCGCCGCAGTAAGAACAGGCGGGGTCTTCTCCCACTCGGTTCACAGCCGCCACATAACATTGGTTCTCTATGGCTCTCGCCACCAAGAGAGCCTTCCATGCCTCTACCCGGGGCGTGGGCCACGATGCTACGTAGATTATCATATCATAATCGCCACGGTTGCGGCTGAAGACGGGAAAACGCAGGTCGTAGCAGATTTGCAGAAGAATGCGCACTCCGCAGTGGGTTACGATAACACGCTCATTACCGGCGGTGAAGGTCTTGTCCTCTCCGCCGTAGGTGAAAAGGTGGTGCTTGTCATAATGCTCCGCCCGTCCGTCGGGATGTACAAAGTAGAAGCGGTTATAAAAGAGCCCGTCCTTTTCCACCGCCACGCTGCCTGCAAGGGCACAGCCCCTGTTGGCTGCGGTTCTCTTCATCCAATCAAGGGTGAATCCGTTCTTCTCGGCAATGCCTTGCGGATTGGTGGCAAAGCCAGTGGAGAACATTTCTGGAAAGACATACAGGTCTGCGGGTTCCATCCGCTCCAAAAGGGCGTCAATGCGGCTTACGTTGGCTTCGGGATCCGCCCAAACGATATTTTGCTGTAAAAGGGTAATTTTCATTCTCTGAATAAATAAGGAAAAATAGTCATATAAGGCACAAAGGTAGACAATTATGCTTATAAAACGAACAAAACCCGCCACTAAATGAAAGGCAAAGCCATAAAAAGGCGGAAAAACTTGTCATAAAAGAAAGATATGTGTAAATTTGCTTTCGGATACCATTAATCTATTAAAAAAACGAGAATGTATTATAACGAAGAAATTGAAACGATGGACCGCGAATCCCTTCGCCGTTTGCAAAGCGAACGACTGGTTCATATCGTTAGGTATACCTATGAAAATGTAGAATTTTACCGGAAAAGAATGGATGAAGCCGGAGTAAAACCCGAGGACATCCGCTCTATAGATGACATTTCAAAGCTCCCCTTCATGCAGAAGCAGGACTTGCGCGACTATTATCCCTTTGGTACCTTTGCCGCCCCAATGAAGGACATTGTCCGTTTCCATGCATCCAGCGGCACAACTGGCAAGCCCATTGTGGCAGGCTATACACAGCACGACCTGGATTGTTGGAGCGAAGGCGTGGCACGCTGCCTGACGGCCTATGGCGCCACCAAGGAAGACATCATACAGGTCTCTTACGGCTATGGGCTGTTTACCGGTGGTTTGGGCGCCCATGACGGTGCATCGCGCATCGGCGCTTCCGTCCTGCCCACAAGCAGCGGCAACACCAGTAAGCAGATAATGCTCATGAAGGACTTGGGCTCCACGGTTCTCTGCTGTACTCCTTCGTATGCCTTGTTCCTAGCCGAAAGCATTGAGAACGACCCTGATACTTCGCCCAGCGACATCAAACTGCGTTTCGGAGCCTTTGGCGCAGAACCCTGGACAGAGAACATGCGCAAGGAACTGGAAAACAAGTTGGGCATAAAGGCTTACGACATATACGGCCTGACAGAAGTAAGCGGCCCGGGAGTGGGGGGCGAATGTGAATGCCAGGACGGAACCCATCTGTGGGAGGATATGTTCTTCCCCGAGATAATTGACCCTGTAACGCTGCAGCCTGTCAAGCCCGGTGAACAGGGAGAGCTCGTCTTTACCACACTTACCAAGGAGGGAATGCCCGTTATCCGCTACCGCACGCGCGACCTTACGCATCTTATCTACGACAAGTGCCGTTGCGGCCGTACAATGGTGCGCATGGCCCGTATTATGGGTCGTAGCGATGATATGCTCATCATTCGCGGAGTCAATGTGTTCCCGTCTCAGATTGAGAGTGTTATCCTTGAAATCCCCGAGTTTACCGGACAATATTTTGTTACGGTGGACCGCGTAAATAATGTGGATACATTCCAGGTAGATGTAGAGTTGCGCCCCGAATACTACGGCGATGCCATGGGTAAGATGCTGCGTCTGAAAGACCGTCTTGTGGGCCGTCTGGTAAGTGTGCTGGGCATACGTCCTGAGATAAGGATTGTGGAGCCAAACAGCATAGCGCGTTCACAGGGCAAGGCCAAGCATGTACTGGACAAACGCATCATGAATCCATAAAATTCTAAATAACATGATCATTAAGCAATTAAGTATCTTTCTGAACAACGAGATCGGGCGCTTTACCGAAGTTACCCGTATTCTTGCCGAAGCAGGCGTAAACCTGCAGGCGTTCACGTTGAGCGAAGTAAGCGATTTTGGTATCCTGAGACTCATTACGGACAACAATGAAAAGGCTATTGCCATTCTGCAGGAGAATTCCTATGCCGTAAGCACGACTGATGTGGTGTATATTGAACTTCCGGACAGGCCAGGTACATTGGCAAAAAGCATCCAGAAGATTTCTGATGCCGGCATATCCGTAGAGTATATGTATGCCTTCTCGCAGGGAAATACGGCCAGTGTGGTAATACGCACGGACGATGTAAGGCAGTGTAACGATGTAATCAGCAAATAGCCTTTCCAACGTAGCCTGCTCAGCCAAAACGTATAAGCTGGCATATAAGGAAATGACAAAAGGGGCAGGCTATGCACAGGCCACTAAACATAATCATCATTATCGTTCAATTCATATTTTATTTAAGCAAATGAAGCAATTATTTCTGATTTTATTCTGCGGATTCTCGCTATTCCTTCGGGCGGCAGTAAACGAAAAGCCTTTCACTCTGCCTGAAATTCAACAATGGAAAGGTGCAGAAGGCGCTTATGAACTTAATGCCGGCGCTGTTGTAACGTATAACGACCCCGAGCTGGAAGCTGTGGCACAGTATCTGACCGAGAGCCTTTCGCTTACCACAAAGGCACAACAGGGGAAAAGCAAAAGCGGCATACGCATTCAGATTGAGAAAAACAAGAAGTTGGGAAAAGAAGGCTATCAGCTAAAGATAACCAAGGATGGCATTGTACTTTCCGCCCAAAACAAAGTGGCTGCACGCTGGGGCGTACAGAGCATACTGCAGATGGCTGCCCAGAGCAAGCAGATTCCTTGTGGAACTGCCATTGACATCCCCGACTATGAGTTGCGCGGATTCATGATTGACTGTGGAAGAAAGCACATTCCCCTTGACTATCTGCGCCAGTTGGTGCATGTAATGTCATACTACAAGATGAACACTCTTCAGGTGCATCTCAATGACAATGGATTCAAGACCTATTTCAATGATGACTGGAACGAGACGTATGCCGGATTCCGAATACAGTCCGAGGTGTTCCCCGGTCTTACTTCAAAGGACGGATTCTACACCAAGGACGAATTCCGCCGCTTTATTCAGGATGCCGCAAAAGAAGGTGTAGAGATTATTCCCGAGATTGATGCGCCCGCCCATGCTCTGGCCTTTACCAGATACCGTCCAAGCCTGAGCTGTGAAAAATACGGAGCGGACCACCTTGATTTGCAGAACCCTGCCGTGGTTCCTTTCCTGGATTCATTGTGGAACGAGTATCTTGGTGGCCCCAATCCAGTATTCGACTGCCCGAGAGTACACATCGGCACAGATGAATACAACAACCAGGATTCTGTAGTAGTCGAGCTTTTCCGCAAACTCACAGATCACCTCATTCATACCGTTGAAAGCCACGGAAAGCAGGCAGTATTGTGGGGTGCCCTCACTCATGCCAAAGGTAAGACGCCCGTCAAAAGCGAGAATGTAATCATGGATATGTGGTACAACGGATATGCCGATCCTAAGGATATGAAGGAGCAAGGCTTTAAGATGGTAAGCGTTCCCGACGGATTTGTCTACATCGTGCCTGCCGCCGGCTACTACTACGACTACCTGAATGACAAAATGCTCTATGAGCGTTGGACTCCCGCCCAGATTGGCAATGTAAAGTTTGAAGAGCGTGACCCGCAGATTATGGGCGGAATGTTTGCGCTTTGGAACGATGTCTGCGGAAACGGAATCAGCATAGGAGACCTTCACCACCGCATATTCCCTGCAATGCAGGTAATCTCACAAAAGACCTGGCATGCAGTAAATGATACCGTAGGTTATGCTAAATGGAACAAGCAGCGCAAGATGCTGGGAGAGGGTCCGGTGGCCAATGAACTGGGACATACAGAATTCACCACAGCCAGCCTGAACCCCGGTCAGACTTTTGCTCCCAATAGCGAAATACGCCAGCTGGGTTATGACTATCAGGTGGATTTCGACATTACCTGGACACAGGAACAGGAAGGAACTGTACTGATGGCCGGCCCGAGAGCCAAGGTTTACCTTAGCGACCCCATTGGCGGATGGTTGGGATTCAGCCGAGACGGCTATCTGTTTACATTCCGTCACAAGGGCGTTCCCGGAGTGACAGAGCATATCACAATTAAGGGCACAAACAAGAGCACAGCGCTCTATGTAAACAACAAACTCGTACACGAACTGAAGTACGGAATTGGATACAAGGCAGACAAGAAAACTTACCCCATTGTCCGCACTTTGGTGTTCCCCTTGCAACAGTCAGGTAACTTTAAAAGCAAGATTACCCAGTTTAAAGCAACAAAAATCTAAAATATTTGTCGCAAAATTTGCAATATCCCATACAAAAGTGTAATTTTGCACTCGCAAATTTTGCGACAAAGGCTGGTTCGGTAGCTCAGTTGGATTAGAGCAGCAGCCTTCTAAGCTGCGGGTCAAGGGTTCGAGCCCCTTCCGAATCACAAAAAAGGAGTCGTTCAAACGGCTCCTTTTTCTAATTCCACACTTGTTATATTTCAGAAGAAAGGGTTATGAGTCATCCCTGTTTTTACACTTAACAGTAAACAGATTTACATCGCGATGTAAAAGTGGTTACATCGTGATGTAAATTCGTTTACATGGGGATGTAAATGCATTTACATTTAAATGAAAGCCGGATGTAAACAGAATGTGCTGTCAATCAGAATATAATGTGGTTTTATGCATTCCTTTTTGTCAGCTCATCCGCTTTCTTTTTCAACTCAACGTATGGTAAGGCGCCAGTATGGCGTTCTATGACTCCGTCAATGGAGATGAAGAACATGGTGGGAATGGACTGGATGCGTGCTGCAGAAGCCAGAGCCTCATTCTTGTCCACATCTACCTTCAACACTTTAACTCTTCCCTCATATTCCTTGGCCAGACGCTCAATTTGCGGCGCCAACGCCTTGCATGGCCCGCACCAAGTGGCGTAAAAGTCAATGATTACCGGTATTTTCCCCGTAAAATCATACCCTCTTAGAAAAGGGAGATAGCTGCTGATATTTTCCATATATAATGCTTTTAGATGTTGTATCGTACTGTTATATAAATAATGTTCGCTGTATTTATTCGCTACAAATATACGCAAATTTGCATAAAAAGGAGACGTGTCATATTTCTTTAACGTGTTTTTTATTGATTATTAGGATATTTTTTAATACTTTTGCCAAATAATCGTTAATATTAACATTTATCTTTCTACACATGCGTAAATTCAATTTCTGGTTTGTAGCCTTCTTCATGCTTGTTCATTGCACCGCCGTAATGGCCGATGATTATGTTCAGAACAATGACATTCCCTACCAGGTAAACGGGAATGCCTATGCCAAGGAACGTTGTAAACTTGACTTCTACTACCCTACCAATGTCAAGGATTTCCCGGTTGTGGTATGGTTCCATGGCGGCGGGCTGGAAGGAGGAAGCAAGTTTATTCCGCAAGAATTGAAGGATAAGGGTATAGGCGTGATAGGCGTGAATTACCGTTTGCTCCCCAAGGCCGGCATCCAAGAATGTATAGACGATGCGGCTGCGGCTGTAGCCTGGGCATTCCGTAATGTGACCCGCTATGGCGGTTCTTCTTCGCGGATCTTTGTGGCAGGACATTCTGCCGGAGGATACCTTACGGACATGATTGTATTGAAGAAGGATTATTTAAAGAAATACGGTGTTGATGCAGACTCCATCGCAGGCGCTTTTCCCTTCAGCGGACAGGTGATAACCCACTTCAACGTAAGAAAAGCACGCGGGCTATCTGCCATCACACCTATGGTTGACGATACCGCACCTTTGTATTATGTGCGCAAACTTCCCATGCCTTTTGTCCTCCTGTCCGGCGACCGCGAACTGGAGCTATACGGCAGATACGAGGAACAAGCCTACTTCTGGCGGATGATGCAACTGCACAACAACGAGCAATGTCTGCTCTATGAGATGGACGGATATGACCACGGTAATATGCCCGAGGCCGGGCATAAAGTGATGATTCGCCACATCAAAGCCATTTGTGAAGGGAAGAAATTAAAGCGTTGAATCAATGTGCCAAAAAAAGTGGCGGGAAGAACGCATTTTGTTGTACACTAAATTTGTTTGGTGTCAAATCTTTGTGTATCTTTGCACCGCTTTTTGAAAAAAACAGATTGTAAATCAAAATTTAACTATAAATAATTATGACCAAAGTTCAATTAGTTCGTGCTATTAGCAAGGAAACTGGTATTGACCAGCCTACTGTACTCGCTACTGTGGAAAGTCTGATGAATGTGATTAAGCAGTCACTTATTGACAAGGAGAATGTTTATCTGCGTGGATTCGGCACATTCGATCTCAAGCATCGTGCACAGAAGACCGCCCGCAACATCTCACAGAACACAACAATGATTATTGAGGCACATGACATCCCCCACTTCAAGCCCTGCCGCGAGTTCTTGGATGCTGTTGCCGCAAACAAGGGAGAAGAGTAAGCGCTGACTTACAGCTTTACAAATAATGTAAATACCCTGTGTGGTAAAAGTGTTTGAATGCAATAATTTATCAACCAATTACATTCTGCAACCTTTACCACACAGGGAATCATAAAATCCCTCACCTTAAAAACACAAGCGAAAATACCGCTCGGAATGTTTTGCACTCTGACACAAAGCCCTGAAACATTCTTGTTTTTCTCACAATAAAGTCTATAATCCATTTCTGAAATACTCCGATTGTAAGACCAGAGAAGACAGACATCTTTGATTCAATATTCTGAAAAACATTAATACTTAAAACATATGGCACGTAAAGTAACATTGTATACCGCCCAATTTGGCGATATGCCCTTGGAGATGATTTGCGCAAAGGCCAAGGAGTTCGGTTATGACGGACTGGAACTGGCATGTAATGAGAATCATGTAAATCTGGAACGTCTGAGTCCGGAATATTGCGAGGAGATTCTGGCCACTCTCAGAAAATATGACCTTCAACTGTACACCATATCCAACCACTCTGTGGGCCAATGTGTTTGCGACCCCATAGATTTCAGGCACAAAGGTATTCTTCCCGCCCATATCTGGGGTGACGGAGAACCTGAGGGAGTTCGTCAGAGAGCGGCAGAAGAAATGATAAAGACAGGCAAGGCTGCTGCCATGTTAGGAGTAAACACAGTAGTAGGATTTACCGGAAGCCCTATCTGGCATATGCTCTACGCATTCCCGCCGTTTCCCGCAGAAACCATTACCGAGGGCTTCAAAGATGCGGCAAGAAGGATGAAGCCCATTTTGGACAGCTATCAGGAAATGGGTATACGTTTTGCGCTTGAAGTGCATCCCACAGAGATTGCTTTTGACATTTCATCTGCAGAAACGTTCCTTGCGGCCTTGGACTACCATCCTGCTTTCGGTTTCAATTTTGACCCAAGTCATATGGGTTATCAGGGCGTAGATTATCTGGCGTTTATCAGAACATTTGCTGACCGCATATTCCATGTCCATTGTAAGGATGTATGGTGGAGCGACAAGCCGACAAAAGCAGGAGTGTTCGGCGGGCATCTCACATTTGGCCATCAGGAGCGCTACTGGGATTTCAGGAGTGTAGGCAGGGGAAGAATCAATTTTGAAGAAATTATCCGCGAGTTGAACCGTATCGGATACAATGGTCCTCTTTCCGTAGAATGGGAAGATAGCGGCATGAATCGTGAAAGCGGTGCGGCGGAATCGCTGAGATATGTCAAGCAGATAGATTTCGAACCATCTGCCATCGCATTTGATGCAGCTTTCGTAAAAGAATAGTTTAATTTCAAACCGGTTATTAGAGCGGAATCTGATAACCGGTTTTTAAATTAAAGGCCATTATCCCGCTTCATAGACATTAAATTTTAGTTACATAGCCAATTTTCTTGCAATATCCTTATTAAGGTTTGCACCAAAAGTCTTATCTTTGTAACATAAACATACACAAAATCCGTATATTCATGAAAAAAAGAGTTCTTTCTACTTTACTGCTTATGGCAGTCGGGCTGCAGTTTGCGCTGGCACAGCGGCTCAATGTAATTTTTGAAACAGATATGGGTAACGATGTTGACGACGCGCTTGCCATTGACATGTTGTACAAATATCACCGCAACAAGAAAATCAACCTTATGGCCATCATGCTGAACAAGGAAGGGCAATATCCGCCACGATTCATAGATTTGCTCAACCGTTGGTATGGCTGTAAGAAAATTCCAATCGGTGCTACTACAAGAGAAAAGAACAGCACCA
The DNA here is from genome assembly GCA_017935785.1 of Bacteroidaceae bacterium. GTDB lineage: Bacteria > Bacteroidota > Bacteroidia > Bacteroidales > Bacteroidaceae > Physcousia. The sequence continues at coordinate 13,093 of JAGBGU010000032.1, read as the reverse complement.
TGTCGCACGTCAAAAACTTTACGGAGGTAGTATGCCAGATGAAGGACGAAAAGGGCCGCCCGCTTTACAAGCAGCTCCCCGAAGGAAAGGAGAATTGGCAGGATGCCGTTATGCTGCACCGTCAGTTGTTGGCCAAGTCAGATGACCATAGTGTTACTATCATCTCTGTAGGGTTCAGCAACAATCTTTCCGCTCTGCTCGCCTCTCAGCCTGATGGTTTTTCACCCATGAACGGCAAGGAACTGGTGGCCAAGAAAGTAGACCGTTTGGTGGTAATGGCAGGACACATGGAGAATCCCAACTATAAAGAATTCAATGTAATCAATGATGTGCCCGCTTGTCAGAAGGTCTACGACGAATGGCCCACACCTATATATACCTCGCCCTTTGAGTTAGGCGAGAAGATACTTTATCCGGCACGCAGTATCAAGGAAGATTTCGGTTGGACCAAACATCATCCTATCGTAGATGCATATAAGAATTATCTGCCCAACATGGAAGATCGTCCTACTTGGGATCTTACTGCCGTTCTGTATGCCATAGACCCTGGTCAGATGTTCAGTCTGTCACCAGCAGGACGTATAAAAGTAACGGATCGCGGATGTACAACCTTCACGCCAGAAACCACTGGCAGCCATTATTATATGTATACGAATGAAGAACAAAGAAAGCAGATTCTGGATTATTTCGTAAATATGATTACAAAGAAACCATAAAAGATACTTCAAGAATAAGAATAAAAATGAGTCAAAGAAACCGTATAAAGAACTTCTTGGTAGCCATGGCGGCCATGGCGGTATGCTATAGCTGCACAGAGAACATTGATACATCTTCACGCTATGTATTTAAAGAGGAGACCATCTCCAGCTACTTGTCAAAACAGCAAATCTACAGCGAATACTACGACCTTCTCGGCAGGGTCCCTATCAGCGACATGAGCAATACCACGGTAAAACAGCTCATGGCGGCCAGAGGTAATTTTACCTGTTTCGCCCCCACCAACGAGGCAATTCACGAGTACTTGAAAACACTTGTGGCAGACTCTTTGATTACGGAGCCAAGCTGGGATTCTTTTACCGATAGTGTGAAACTGGACTCTATACGGAAAGTGATTGTATTCAACAGCATTATAGACGGAGGCAATGAGGCTACCCAATTATTTGAAACGCCCAATTTCCCTGTAGAAAATAACTCGGAGCTGGCAATAGGCAACCTGATGGATTCAAAACTGACCGTTAACTACGTAGACAATTGTCCGGACAGTATTTACATAAACGGTGATTGCCCCATTGACATTCTCAACAGGGACATTCCCGCAATCAACGGTTTTGTGCATCGTATTCATAAGGTAATAGCCCCGCGTAATGTTACGGCTGCTTCTTACCTGCAAAATATCCTTGACAATCAAATAGAAGGATATCTGGTAGCAGCTCGAGTGATTCAGGCTTGCGGCTTGCTTGACACCTTATCCAAAGTCCGAGATGAAGTGTACGAAAAGCTCTACCAAACTGGCCAGATTCCAGACCTTATCGGCATGACAAGCTACGGTTTTGCGGAAGGAAGTATAGGATATGCCCCGAAACACCGTAAGTATGGCTTTACCATCTTTGCTGAGACGGACGCATACTGGCGCAGTCAGGGCATTGACCCCCGCGACCCTGACCTGTTGAAGAAACTTGAGCAATGGATATTGGACAACAAACAATATTCAGAGGAAAGCCTGGAGACTTTGACAAACGACGACTATGAATCGCCAGACAACCTGCTTCATGACTGGATAACTTATCACATCCTTCCAATGAAGATTCCAACAAACAAACTGGTAATCCACCACAACGAATATGGCTATGTGCGCAGCAATCCCAACAAACTGGGTATCCCGGTAATGGAATTTTATGCTTCATTTGGCAAGCGCCGTCTGTTCAAGCTTTATGAGAGTGCGGCAAGCCAGGGAGTATATATAAACCGTTTCCCCATACGCGACCTGAGCCGCCTTGGAACTGGTGACGAGATAGGATGTGATGCAGATAAAGTGGGATGTAAAGTATTGACAGATGACAGCCTTACCGTAGTAAATGACATAGAAAACTGCTGTATATATCCCATAGACGCTCCGTTAGCCTACACCGACGAGGTTCGTGACAATCTGCAACGCGGTCGTATCCGTTTTGACGGCATCAGTTTGTGCCCCGAAATCATGAATAATGACATACGTAAGAAGGCCGCTACTGAAGAAAGATACCAGCACGTATACATCCCTGCCCAGAGTATCTATCCCTACACCGAGAATATGGTGTTGAATGATGACTGCAAGTTTGTGTACTACAATGCACATGATTATGACTGGTGTAACAATCAGGCAGACGAGATGAAAGCCGTAGGACGTTTTGAGATTATGTTCAAACTTCCGCCTGTACCACGTAGAGGTACATACGAATTGCGATACCGCGTGCTTGCCAACGGAAACCGTGGTGTAGGTCAGATTTATTTCGGAAACAATCCCAACAACTTGCCTGTAGCCGACATCCCCATGGATATTACAGTTCGTGCCGACGGAAGAAATACCGGCTGGGAGGATGACACGGAAGATCAGGACTACAATGCAGAAGTAGACAAACGTATGCGCAACAACATGAAGATGAAAGGCGAGAAATCTACATGCAACAACGGAAACACAAGTTCTACTGCCCGGCATTTTAACAACCGCCACATCATCCGTCATATCATTGTCCGCCAGACAATGGATCCTGACGAAACATACTATTTGAAGATAAAATCGGTGCTCGACTCCGATAAGAAAGAATTCTATATGGACTATTTGGAACTTGTCGCCAAGGAAATCTACGACAATCCGGAAGAGCCTGAAGACATCTGGTAACGAAAAATATATGTGTGGCCCTGCCAACCTTACGGCAGGGCCATGCTGATAAATATATAGCAAATGAATATACTTGTAACAGGAGCGAACGGGCAATTAGGCAATGAAATGCGCATAGTGGCCCAGGAATCTGCTGACAACTACTTCTTTACTGACGTAGCCCATGCTGAAGGAAATGAAACTATTCTGTTGGATATCACGGATGAGTCTGCCATAAGAGCTGCAGTAAGCGAATACAAAATTGACGTGATAGTGAACTGTGCAGCCTATACCAATGTGGATGCGGCAGAAACAAATGTCGGCACAGCAGAACTGCTCAACGCCACAGCACCCTCTTATCTGGCCAAAGTCATGAAAGACGCAAACGGGCTGCTGATCCACATTTCAACTGACTATGTGTTCGGCAAAGAGCCATACAACATCCCATGTACAGAAGAACAGCAGGGCACACCCACAGGCGTATATGGTCTGTCAAAGTTGCATGGAGAGGAGAACATAATAGCTCTGGGCGCCAAGCACGTCATCATACGCACAGCATGGCTTTATTCCGAATTTGGAAAGAACTTTTGCAAGACCATGATGACGCTGACTGCCACAAAGCCGCAGTTGAAGGTAGTGTTCGACCAGACAGGGACACCTACTTATGCCTACGATTTGGCAGAGGCGATACTTGCCATCATAGAAGACTATAAAAACTCAGACACTGACAATAAGGAATATGCGAAGGCCGGTGTGTACCATTACAGTAATGAGGGAGTATGCAGTTGGTTCGATTTCACCAAAATGATAGCCGAATATAACGGGACAATTGCGTGTGAAGTGCTTCCATGCCATAGCAACGAGTTCCCCAGCCCCGTAAAAAGACCCTCTTACTCTGTCCTGGACAAAACCAAGATTAAAAGTGTGTTCGGCATAACAATCCCTTATTGGACAGATTCATTGAAAAAATGTATTGAAAACCTAAAGAACAAGCAATCATGACCAAACGGAATATAGTGATTACAGGCGGTGCAGGCTTCATAGGGAGCCATGTAGTACGTCTCTTTGTGAACAAATATCCCCAGTATAATATAATCAACCTGGACAAACTGACCTATGCAGGCAACCTGGCAAATCTTAAGGATGTTGAAGACAAACCGAACTATAAATTCGTAAAGATGGATATTTGTGACTTCGACGCATTCTATGAGCTTATGCAGCAGGAAAAGGTTGACGGAATCATTCATCTGGCTGCAGAAAGCCATGTAGACCGCAGCATTAAAGACCCGTTTACTTTCGCACGGACCAATGTCATGGGCACCCTTTCGCTATTGCAGGCCGCCAAGCTCTATTGGGAGTCTTTGCCGGAGAAATATGAGGGTAAGCGCTTCTACCATATATCAACAGACGAAGTGTACGGTGCGCTCGAAATGAACCGTCCAGACGGAGTGAAGCCGCCTTTCTCCACTACGGCCTCTTCGTCAGAGCACCATCTTGCATACGGAGACAGTTTCTTTTACGAGACGACCAAGTATGATCCGCACTCGCCTTACTCGGCAAGCAAGGCCAGCAGCGACCATTTTGTACGCGCATATCACGATACTTACGGGATGCCGACCATAGTGACAAACTGCTCCAATAATTACGGGCCTTACCAGTTCCCGGAAAAACTGATTCCCCTTTTCATCAATAACATAAGGCACCGTAAGGCCTTGCCCGTTTACGGTAAGGGCGAGAACGTACGGGACTGGCTTTTTGTAGAAGACCACGCCCGCGCCATAGATGTGATTTTCCATCGTGGGGAAATATCCGAAACCTATAATATCGGTGGATTCAATGAGTGGAAGAACATAGATATTATAAAGGTGCTGATACGCACAACCGACCGCCTTTTAGGCAGAGCGGAGGATGAAGACATGAACCTGATCACATACGTCACAGACCGTTTGGGCCATGACGCCCGCTATGCCATTGATTCTACAAAACTGCAGAAAGAATTGGGTTGGGAGCCCTCGCTCCAATTTGAAGAAGGTATTGAGCGCACTGTCAAGTGGTACCTCGAAAACGAAGAGTGGCTGGACAATGTCACATCGGGCGACTATCTGCACTATTATGACACAATGTACGGAAAAACCGAGTAGTTTTAGGTCGGGAAGGATTCCAGCACCTTCCGGACACTACCGTATTTAAGCAGCAGGTCTCGGGCTTCCTTCTCGTCAATCGTGATGGAGGCCCGTATCATTCTTATTCCTCGTTCAATAAGTTTCTCATTCGTAAGTTGCATGTTGACCATCTGGTTTCCTTGTACGCGTCCCATGCGTATCATGAGACAGGTGGAAATCATATTTAGTACCATTTTTTGTGCGGTTCCGCTCTTCATCCGGCTGGAACCGCTTAGAAATTCGGGACCGACAACGGTTTCAATCGGGCACTCGGAAATTTGTGCTAAAGGCGAACGGGGATTGCTGGTGATGCAACCTGTCATGAGCCCATTCTCACGTGCCCGGGTAATCGCCCCAATAACATAAGGTGTCATGCCGCTTGCTGCAATGCCAATAACCACATCATTCTTTGCGGGATGATGCACGAGTATGTCCTCCCATCCTTTTTCGGTGATGTCTTCTGCCTTTTCTACTGCTGTCCGCAATGCGGCATCGCCACCGGCTATTATGCCGATGACTAAGTCGGCGGAAACACCAAATGTGGGAGGCAGTTCACTGGCATCCAGCACCCCCAACCGCCCGCTTGTGCCAGCGCCTACGTAAAAGATTCTGCCGCCGTTCCTCATTCTGGCCTCAGCTTTTTCTACAAGATTCAGGATTTGCGGTATTGCTTTCCTTACCGCCTCGGCCACTAAATGGTCCTCGTCATTTATCGCATATAGAATTTCTGAAGGGTTCATCTTCTCCAAATGCTCGTAATGTGATGGCTGTTCTGTAATTTTATCTTTTAAATTCATTGTTGCGTCAGAATTATTGTTGTCAGTCTATACCTTATATTAAATTGAGCGACTGGAATTTCTTATTAAAATTTGGCATTATACTCAGTTTGTCGTATCTTTGCAACGAGAAATGTTTTTAAATTTATTACACAAAATTACTGTCTTTTTGGCAGATAACAAAGAATAACCATGATAAATGATTTGATAGATTTTCTGAATGATTCTCCAGTAAACTTTCTGGCAGTAAAAACCATTGCATCCATGCTTGACGAGGCCGGATACCAACGGATAGACCCCGAGGACAAATTGCCGCAGTTGGATGCCGGAAGCAAGATATATACCACCAAGAACGACTCTTCCATCTATGCCTTCCGCATAGGAAACCAACCGATGGCGGATGCCGGATTCCGTATGATTTGCGCCCACTGCGACTCTCCCACCTTCCGCATCAAACCTAATGCGGAAATGACATCTGAAGGCGGAATAGTACGTCTGAACACAGAAGTGTACGGCGGCCCCATCATGAGCACATGGATGGATCGTCCGTTAAGTCTGGCAGGCCGGGTAATCCTGAAGACAGACAACGTAATGCGTCCAAAGACCGAACTGCTGCATATCAAGCGCCCCCTGCTCACAATTGCCAATCTGGCCATACATTTCAACCGGCAGGTAAATGACGGTGTAAAACTCAGCAAGCAGAAAGACATGCTCCCGCTGTTGGGAATTGTCAGCGACCAATTGGAGAAAGGCAACATGCTTGTCAATATCATTTGCGATGAGCTGTGTGTAAAGGCAGAAGACATCATAGATTTTGACCTCTATTTGTACGACACCACACCTGCGTGCACAGTTGGCGTGCATGACGAATTCATCAGTGCCGGACGCCTTGACGACTTAAGCATGGTACATGCAGGGCTTAAGGCTCTTCTGAACACAGACAAAGATACCCCGGATGTAACAAGCGTCCTAGCCATATTTGACAATGAGGAAACCGGAAGCCAGACCAAACAGGGCGCGGGAAGTCCTTTCCTAAGCCACATGCTACAGCGTATAGTCTGCCGGCAGGGCGGCACAATGGAAGATTTCCACCGTTCTGTGGAGAAAGCCTTTATGGTATCGGCGGACAATGCCCATGCTTGGCATCCGAACTACAGCGAAAAATATGATCCTACCAACCATCCGGTGCTCGGAGGCGGTCCTGTCATAAAATTTAACGCTGCACAGAAATATGCGAGCGACGCAGTTTCCGCCGCCGTGTTTGCCTCTGTCTGTGAGAAGGCCGGTGTCCCTTGCCAACGTTTTGTAAACCATAGCGACGTGGCTGGCGGCAGCACTCTCGGAAACATCCTCGCGTCGTCGCTCCCGTTAAGGGGTGTAGACATGGGCAACCCCATTTTGGGCATGCACAGTGTCAGGGAGACAGGCTCAGTAAAAGACCATGAGTACTGTATTGCCGCATTCAGCACATTCTACAAGTCATAATTATGCACAATAATAAGGCGATGGTATTATGTCTCATCGCCTTATTCTTTTTATATAAAGATATATGACGAAAAGTTTCCTCCTATGCCTTCTGCTTATGCTGACACAGTGTACAACTGAGTCGGGACAGACGGACAAGTACATTATGCACAGCAGCGGCATGTACATGACAAGCGCAGACAACCATACTGCCGTCCTTGCCTCCGCAACGCCCGGGCAGCACAGGGTAAAGCCGCTCTCGCTGACAAGGCAGACTGACGGCAGCCATGTCATAACTCTGAAACAGGAAGACCGGCCCCTATATCTGGGCTTGGGCAAAAAGGATGGTTGGAGCACATTCTTCCTGCCCGAGAAGGCAGGGAAGCACACCCAATACATCATTGAAGAAACCGGGGGGCGATACGTTAAGCTAAAAAATCTGCAGACCGGAAAGTATCTGGGAACGGACGCCTGTGATGAAAATGCGTCCGTCTATTCGGACAAGTCAGGAACGGAAGACAACCATCTGTGGTGTCTTACTGAAACCGTGAAGCCGGTTCCCCTGGAAGACACGCTTTCCTACATGATAAATGCCATGGCCGCCCGCCAACCGATAGAGGGTTGGGGCGTCAGTCTTTGCTGGTGGGCCAGGATGTGCGGAGAATGGAGCGACGAAAAGATTGACATGCTCGTGGATTGGATGGTCAGCCCGACGGGTTTGAACTGGAACATCTTCCGTTACAACATAGGCGGAGGCGATGATCCGGACAATGCCAACTGCGAGCCCCACCACATGGGAAAAGGCAAGGGGCTGCGGGCGGAAATGGAAGGATTCCTGGACGAGCCTGGCGGAAAATACCACTGGGAACGCGACAAAGGCCAACGCAAAATCATGCTCAAGATAAAGGAGCGCAGGCCCGATGCCATATTTGAGGCATTCAGCAACAGCGCGCCGTGGTGGATGACATACAGCGGCTGCTGTGCGGGGCACAAGGACCCCAACAAGGACAATCTGAAACCGGAGTATTACAAGGCGTTTGCAGAGTACCTGGTAAACGTCTGCAAACATTACAAGGACAAGTATGGCATAGAGTTCAAGACCCTTGAACCCTTTAACGAGCCTGTCACCAACTATTGGTATGCCAACGGCAGTCAGGAAGGCTGTCATTTCAGTATGGAAGAACAGGTAAAGTTCATTAAGATTCTGCAGCCCGTTCTGAAGGCAAGCGGACTGAAGACAGTTCTGGCGTGCAGCGATGAGACCGACACACGGCAGAGCGTAAAGGACCTGCTTTATTACCAACAGCAGGATGTGATGGGACTGGTAGGCCAGTGGAACACCCACACCTACAGCGCCACCAACCGCTCGCGAAGCCAGGTAGGTTCGTTGGCCCGTGCAGAAGGGAAGACAATATGGATGGACGAGGTAGGCGCAGGAGGGAAAGGCCTGACGGGCAACCTCAACCTGTGCCAGAAGTTCTTCGAGGACATGCATTACATTCTGCCGGCTGCATGGATAGACTGGCAGTTTGTGGAGGAGAACAACGACCAGTGGTGTCTGGCACGCGGCAGTTTTGCCGACGAGAACAGCATCAGGCGTGTGCCCAATTATTATGTGCGCCAGCAGGTAACACGTTTTATCGGGCAGGGCTATACCATGGTTACTTCCTTGTCCAGAAAATCCCTGGCTGCGCTGAACCCCTCGGCGGATACGCTTGTCGTGGCCTTGCTTAACAACAGCAGCCGCACTGCGCTGCACCGGATTCATCTGCCTGGAGTAAACGTAAACGGGGAAACCATAGCTTACCGTACGGAAGAAGGGCGCTATATGCAGCCCGTCGAGCTGCCCGGCCTGCTGAAGGGCTCCGCACTGCACATCACCCTCCCCCCTGCCAGCATTACCACGTTGCTCCTCCCGATTGAACGCCTTACGGCATCCGCAGACCAGTCTGTCAGCGAAGGAACGTACATGATTGTGCCCCAGAGCAATTGCGAGATGGCAATGACGGCCGCCGCCGGCAAGATAAGACTTGCACAGGCCGACTCTCACGACAAACGCCAGCTGTGGCGCGTTTCGCAGACAGGCGGCAGATTCACACTGACCAACGGTGCGGGCGAAATCATAACCGACAAGGGAGAGTACCTGTTATCGGCCGAGAAAGGCAAGGCTGACGGACAGGCGTTCGGCATAGAGCCGGTGGAAGACTATTTCCACAAAATAACCAATGCGGACGGCAAGGCCTTCGACCTTCAGAACGAGGGCTTGCTGGAAGGCACGCCCGTGGGGCTGTATCCTTATGGCGAATCAGCCAGTGCCGACACCCGCAACTGGCAGCTTATCCGTATCCTTGAATAACGCAGTAAGATTCCTGAAACAGAAACGGCATGAAACAAGAAGAGATTATAGCTTTGATGAAGCGCGAGGTGGTGCCCGCAATCGGATGTACCGAACCTATGTGCGTGGCGCTGTGCGTGGCATACGCCACCGAAACGCTCGGACGCAGACCGGAGCAGATAACGGTGCGCCTGAGCGCCAACATACTGAAAAACGCCATGGGCGTAGGCATACCCGGCACGGGAATGGTGGGTCTGCCCATCGCCATTGCATTGGGCGCGCTCATCGGCAAGAGCGAATACCAGCTGCAGGTGCTGCACGACTGTACGCCCCAGGCTGTCGCCGAGGGCAAAGAGCTGATTGCAAAGGGGACTATCCGCATTGAGTTGGAAAAGAAGGCGTGCGACAACCTTTATGTGGACGTCCTCTGCCAGGCGGAAGGACACAGCGCGCAGGCCGTCATCGCCCACGAGCACACACGCCTGGTCTACCTGTGCCTGGACGACAGAGTCATCACTGACGAGCGCGGCTGTCTGCAAGATGGCGGGGAAACCGGCACGGCGGACAAGCTGAGCCTGCGCGAAGTTTTCGACTTTGCCATGCAGACCCCTTTGGAACTTCTGGAATTCATCAACGAGGCCCGTACCCTGAACGAGAAGGCCGCCCAGGAAGCGCTGAAAGGCAATTACGGCCACGAGCTGGGCAAGACACTGAGCCGCCCGCTGGGCAAGGGAATAATGGGCGACAGCATCTTCAGCCACATACTTTCCACAACCAGCTGCGCCTGCGACGCCCGAATGGCCGGAGCCATGATACCCGTAATGAGCAACAGCGGAAGCGGCAACCAGGGCATAGCCGCCACACTGCCCGTGGTGGTGTTTGCACAGGAGAACCACAATACCGAGGAGGAACTGACCCGCGCCCTGGTGCTGAGCCATCTGACGGCCATATACATCAAGCAGAGCCTGGGCCGCCTGAGCGCGCTCTGCGGATGCGTAGTGGCCAGCACTGGCAGCAGCTGCGGAATCACCTATCTTATGGGCGGCAACTATGAGCAGGTGGTGTACAGCGTAAAGAACATGATAGCCAATCTGGCAGGCATGGTGTGCGACGGCGCCAAGCCCAGCTGCGCCCTGAAGGTGTCCAGCGGTGTGTCCACTGCCGTCCTGAGCGCCATGCTGGCCATACAGAACAAGTACGTCACCAACGTGGAAGGCCTTATCGAGGACGATGTGGACCGCTGCATTCTCAACCTCACCCGTGTGGGCGCAAAAGGAATGGAAGAGACAGACCGCACCGTGCTGGACATCATGACCCACAAGGCGCCGGCCGGCGAAGTTTGACAGCGTCACCATAACTAACACCAGACACAAACCATATTCAATATATATTATGAAGAAGAACATCAAGAAGATTCTTTCCGTCAGAGCCCTTGTCCTTTCCGTGCTCCTCATCTGTGGAGGCGCGGTGCGGACGGCAATGGCGCAGGAAGTGAACATTACCCCGCTGCCCCAAAACTTGGCCATGGACAACGAGGGGAAACGGTTTGAGCTGCCACGCAAGTTTACAGTGGCCATGTACGGCGTTTCCGACCCCAAGGTGTGGGCGGATATGGACCGTTTTGTGCGCAAGCTCTCATCTGCTACGGGCAAGAAGGGCGCGCTGGAGCGCAAGGAGAAGGGACATTTCCGCCTGGTTCAGGACAAGACACTGTCTGCCGAAGGCTATGTACTGGCCGTAAGGGAGAAGGAGGTGGAGGTACGCTTCGCCACCAGTGCCGGATGCTACTATGCCCTGCAGTCCTTCATGAAGATGCTCCCCCCCAACGTCATCCTGGGCAAGGAGGGCGAGAAGAAGGCCGACTACAGCGTGCCCTGCCTTACCATACAGGACGAGCCGCGCTTTGCCTACCGCGGCTTCATGCTTGACGTCAGCCGCCATTTCTTCACGGTGGAAGAGGTAAAGCAGGTGCTCGACATCATGTCTGTCTACAAGATGAACCGCTTCCACTGGCACCTGACCGACGACCAGGGCTGGCGCATTGAGATAAAGAAGTATCCCAAGCTTACGGAGGTGGGCAGCGTGTCCAAGGACATGCTCATGAACAACGAGACGCAGACAAAATACTGGAACGGAAAGCCCTACGGCCCCTACTTCTACACACAGGACGACGTAAGGGAGATTGTACAGTATGCCGCCGAACGCCACATAGAGGTAATCCCCGAGGTGGACATGCCCGGCCACATGATGGCGGCCATGGCGGCCTATCCCGAGTTCAGCTGCCAGCCGGAACGCACCTACGAGGTGTGGACCCAGAACCTCGGCCTCAGTGTGGACATCCTTAACGTGGGCAACCCCAAGGCCGTACAGTTTGCCCGCGACGTGGTGGAGGAGCTGTGCCAGCTCTTTCCCGGACCCGACATCCACGTGGGCGGCGACGAATGCCCCATCATGCGCTGGGAGAAGAATCCCGAATGCGACCAGCTGCGCAAGAAGCTGGGACTGGAATCGTTCCGCGGACTGCAGAACTGGTTCATAGGCGAACTGGCCCAGGTGGCGGCAGTACACGGCAAGGGGCTCTTTGCCTGGAACGAGAGCGTGACGGCGCAGGGTGCCGACATGCAGCCGCTCAAGGACAACAACGTGAAGATCATGTGCTGGGTGGGCGCACAGCCCGCGGCCAGAAAAGCCAGCTCGCATGGACTGGATGTAGTCATTACCCCCATCGGACCGTACTATATCAACCGCAAGCAGTGGAACTCGCCCGACGAGCCTTTTGCCGCCGGACCCGGCAACGACAGCCTGAGCGTGACGTACAACTATGTGCCCGTGCCCCAGGACGTGGCGCCCGACCTGACACACCGCTACATAGGCGTGCAGGCCACCTTCTGGACCGAGTTTGTCAGCACCGCCGGTTATCTGCAGTATCTTATGCTGCCCCGACTGATGGCCGTGGCCGAGGCGGGATGGACACAGCAGGAGAAGAAGAACTTCCCCGACTTTGTGCGCCGCTTCAATGCCGACATTCCGCTCCTGGAACTTGGCGGCTACAATTACGGCAAGCATTACCGCTATAAGACGGACCAGCCGCAACCGGCACAGTAGCCTCTGCGGCAGACAGAAATACAGCGCGATGAGGGCGGGCAGGAATGTCCCGCCCTTGTTGCATATAAAATACCTGGTAAATGCCATGCCGTACGAATGCCGTATGAACGTCGTACGAATGCCGTACAAATGTCATGCTGAACTTGTTTCAGCATCTCACCGCGAGCCTTTCTTGTCTTTTTCCGCGAGCCTTTCTTGTCTTTCTCCGCGGACAGATCCTGAAACAAGTTCAGGATGACATAGTGTTGGTGTTCATGAGGCATGGTCAGAATGACGAAATGGTTAATGATTAACGTTGAACGATTGACAAGAAACCGTCTGGAAGACGGGAAGTTAAATAGCCGGGGGCTTTTAAGCCTCCGGTTTTATAATGCGTCCGCATATTGAAGGCGTC
>JAGBGU010000031.1 GCA_017935785.1 Bacteroidaceae bacterium | reverse complement strand
GATGAGACGGAAGCGGTTGCCGAGGTCTACGACTGTAGCCTTGATGCCGCGGCCAACCTTTGAGGTAAATACGAGACGGGCTGTCTGCTGTTTGCGGATGCCGATGCCCAGGAAATGAACTTCCAGCTTAGGCTTCTCTTCCTTGGCGATGAGCGGACAAATCTCGAGCATGTGGCTCTGGAGGCAAGAAGAACGGTCGCCTGCAAAGTTGAGGGTGTAGTCCTCAAGGAATGAGCATCCCGTGGGCATGCCTTGCTGGATAACCCAGAGGGTGCGGCACAGGCAGGCTGTCTTCCAATCGCCCTCGGCACCGAAGCCGATACCTTCGGCCATGAGACGCTGTGAGGCCAGACCCGGAATCTGGTCGAAGCCAGTGAAGTTGGGGTCGTCAATGTCGGCGCAGCCCAAATCGTCGAAGTTGGTGGTGAAAGCAGTGGCGCCTTCGTCTGCCAGTACGCGGCGCAGGGCTATTTCGGCCTTGGCAGCATTCTTTACCTTCTCCCAATATACTTCTTCTCCGCTTTCGTCAATCTTTATTTCATATAGCCTCTTGTATTCCTCAACAAGAGCGTCCGCCTCGGCGTCTGTCACTTTCTTCAGGTATTCTACCAGCGAAGATACGGGGTAGTAGTCAACGTGATAGCCCATGCGCTGCTCAAACTCTACGCGGTCGCCGTCGGTAACGGCCACATTGTTCATGTTCATTCCGAACATCAGGCAGCGTACGTTCTTTGCGTCAGCCACACCGGCTGCCACGCGTGCCCAAACGGCAATTTTCTCCTGTGCCTCCTGGCTCTTCCAGTAGCCGCAAACCACCTTGCGAGGTATACGCATTCGGGTGCAGATGTGGCCAAACTCAATGTCGCCGTGGGCAGACTGGTTCAGGTTCATGAAGTCCATGTCTATGGTGTCCCATGGAATCTCGGCATTGTATTGTGTATGGAAGTGGAGAAGAGGTTTCTGCAGAGCCTGAAGACCCTTGATCCACATTTTGGCAGGAGAGAATGTGTGCATCCATGTAATGATACCCACACACTTTTCGTCGTTGTTGGCTGCCTTCATCACCTGTTCAACCTCCTTAGAACTGTTGGCTGTGCCTTTGTAAACTACTTTTATGGGAATGTTCCCGCCTTCGTTCAGCCCGGCTACCATTTCTTTGCTGTGTGCGTCTACTGCGATGACTGCGTCTCCTCCGTAAAGCAACTGTGCTCCGGTTACCCACCAAATTTCATAATTTTCAAATGCTTTCATAATACAGATATCCCTCTGTTTCCCCTTGTCTTGTCCAAGGGTGCCGTGGTCAGGGATTCGGGCTATGGGTTAATAATTATTGTTTGTTTAAATACGTTTTATTTTTTCTTCTGTCCGTAGTAGGCGTTGGGGCCGTGCTTGCGCGAGAAGTGTTTTTCAATGAGCAAGGGGTTCATGGCGGTGGCGGGGTTTATGGCAAAGGATAAGTATGCCATCTTGGCCACCTGTTCCATTACCACGGCATTGTATACGGCATTGTCCGGGTTGTTGCCCCAAGAGAACGGACCGTGGTTGCGTACCAGCACGCCGGGGGTGTGCATGGGGTTGATGTGTGTGGCCTCCAGCCTTTTCACAATGACGTTGCCGGTTTCCAACTCATAGTTTCCCGTCACTTCCGCTTCTGTCATTTCCGCAGTACACGGTATGTCGTCATGGAAATAGTCGGCATGGGTGGTGCCAATGTTGGGGATGTCCTTACCGGCCTGTGCCCATGCAGTGGCGTAGGTGGAGTGGGTGTGTACCACGCCTCCGATTTCCGGAAAGGCTCTATATAATATAAGGTGTGTAGGCGTGTCAGAAGAGGGATTCAGTTCCCCTTCCACCACCTTTCCGGTTTGCAGGTCCACCACCACCATGTCCGAAGCTTTCATGGTGTCGTATCCTACTCCTGACGGCTTGATTACGACAAGGCCTTTCTCACGGTCAATTCCGCTCACGTTTCCCCAGGTAAAGACCACCAGATTGTGCTTTACCAAGTCCAGATTGGCGCGGAAAACTTTCTCTTTCAGATCTTCCAGCATGACAGTGGGCATTTAAAAACTGTTTCCTCCGCTGTTCACAACGGGCTGTGCCGGTTCGTCTCCGCAAAGCACTACAAGCAGATTGCTCACCATGGAGGCCTTCTTGTCGGGCGACAGCGTTACAATCTGTTCGTTCTCCAGTTTCTCCAAGGCTAGTTTCACCATACTTACGGCTCCCTCTACAATCTTTTCGCGGGCGGCTATGATGGCTGCGGCCTGCTGGCGTCGGAGCATTACGGCGGCAATCTCAGGCGCATAGGCCAGATAGTTGATGCGTGCCTCCACGGCTTCCATTCCGGCCATGGCCAGGCGCTCGTTCAGCTTTGCCTTTAGCTTTTGGTTTATTTCGTCGCTGCCGTCGCGCAGTGTCACTTCGCTTTCGTTGTCGCTGTCGTAGGCATACATTCCGGCCACCTCGCGCAGGGCGCTGTCGCTCTGTACGGCTACGAATTTTTCAAATTTGTTCATGCGTGCCGTTGCCGATCCGCTGGCCTGTTCCGTGCTGCTTACGGTGGTGTCAATGTCAAAGATGGCCTTGTAGGTATCGCGCAGGCGCCAAACCAGTACCAGGCCGATCATGACGGGGTTTCCGGTCTTGTCGTTCACCTTTATGGGCTCGGCGTTCAAGTTGCGTGCGCGAAGGCTCACGTTCTTTGAGCTCATGAAGGGGTTTATCCAGTAAAATCCGTTCTTGCGGAACGTGCCTACGTATTTGCCAAAGAAGGTCATCACCTTGGCCTCGTTTGGCTCCAGCATGGAGAATCCGCAACTTGCCGTTATGGCAGCGATAAATAATATGCAGGACAGGACGAACCATACTGCGCAAGACTCGTCTGCATCACTTGCCATGATTCCTTCGACAAATGTCCAACCGGACAAACCGTACATGGCAATGTTCAGGAAAAACATCAGAAAACCGTTCCAGGCACTGCCGTTGTAGTCGAATTCTTTTCCGTTCATAAGCGTGTTTTTTATGTGATATATCGGTAAATTATGTTATAAATCTGTACAAATATAGTAAAAACGATTGGGATATAAGCGATTTTTGCCGTTTTTGTTGAAAAATCCGGCCAAGATTCTTAGCCTTGGCAGATTTATTCAAAAGGAAGTGTGTGTTCAAGGTATCCCTGCACGCTTAAGGCTATCTGGTGATGGCCTTTTACGTTGGGGTGCAGACGGTCCGTGTCCACTCGGTGGATATGTCCGTCGTACGAGCCGTATATCGGGAAAATCTGCGTATGGATGTGGGTGTCCAGCATGGGAACTGCCCATGCGCGGCCGGCCTGTCCCAGGCAATGGATATAGTCGTCCAGAAAAAGTCCCTGCGTATTGGCCCACAGCTCGTCCGGCTGTACGTTCCTTTCGCCGAATGTGGCATAGCCGCGATGTATGGGCGAAAGCATCAGCACCCTGGCCTGCGGAAAGTGTTTCTTTATCTCGGAAAGCAGATTGTTCACTCTGCCGCAGAATGTGGCGTTGTCCGTGTTGAAACTTCTGTGAAGCAGGGTCTGCTGCTTGCCGTCCTTGTTGGTGGTCTCTTCCTTTACCGTATAGATTTCTCCAAGGGGGACGTTGGCGTTATAGTCGTTTGTGCCTCCGAAAATCAGTATAAGGTCCCATGCCTTTCCGCTTGCTTCCTGTTCGGCCCGTGCCTTTTCCACTTGTCCGTGCATATTCTGTATGGTTGCGCCGTTGCGTGCATAGCAAGTGGGCTCAAGCAGCAGCGAGTCGCTCAGAATCTCCCACCAGCATCGTGTGGTGCCCACTCGCGTACTGTCGCTGATAGAATCACCGATGACGGCCACTTTCTTACCCGCCCATCTGTTCTGTGCCAGGGCTATTCCTCCTAAAAAAAGAAAAGTCAATAGAAATGCTTTGAATTTCATAAATGTGCTCTTATCGTTATATGTTTTTATTGATTCTGTCGGATAACCAATGCAAATATAAGGAAAATACTAATATAAATTAGGTGGGAGAAACTTTTTTTGAAAAAAAATATCCAAACATTTGGTAGTTTGGAAAAATGCCCCTACCTTTGCACCGCAATTCGGCAAAAGAGCCTCTGGCGAGAGGTTGTCCCGATAGGGCGAAAGGGTGTTTAGCTCAGCTGGTTCAGAGCATCTGCCTTACAAGCAGAGGGTCGGCGGT
>JAGBGU010000030.1 GCA_017935785.1 Bacteroidaceae bacterium | reverse complement strand
TGGTAACAATGATTCGCCTCACACTCATGTACTACATCAACTTTATCTCGTTTATGGAGAATCCAGACAAAACGTGGGAGGACAGGCTTGAGAGAGAAGTACAAAAAGCACCCCCACAACCAATACTTTTTAGTTAGGGGGACTTGCTTTTATCATGAAAAAGTCCGAATCCTTAATTATAAAGGAGTTCGGACTAAGGTCTTGTGCTATTTTGAGTTTTACCGGACAGCAATATATCTTAATATGGTACCCACGCCATAAATGTCCGTACTTACGGTCAGCTGTGCGGTTGAGCAGATTTTCTGTTCCGGCGAACAAAAGTCATTCGTATACCCTGCGGTATAATCATACTTGTCAGTATAGCAGAATCCCAGGTCTATGATTTTCACATCATTGTTCACTTGCGTCAGCATGATGTTCTGAGGCGTTATGTCACAATGCAGGATATGATGTGCATGCAGACAACTCAGTCCGTCCAACAACTGGGCCAGTAACTTATCCAAATTCTTTCTGTCTCTGAAATAATCCGGATCGTCCTCCACTTTCTGCTTTAAGGAACAACCGTTTACATATTCCATCAATATATAAGGTTCCTCAGCGTCCATAACCAACCGTTCGTATTTGACCACATTGGGATGAGACACGGATGCCCCCGTTTCATACTCCTTGACAAAAAGGTGCCGGTATATAGGCACAGTAGCAAATTGGGGCTTAAGTTTCTTCATGAAGAATTGCCTGCCACCCAACCGGGCCACATATGCCATGGACGTTGCACCGCCTGTTTCAAGAGGGGTTATCTTTTCAAAAAGAGATGCCGCATGCTTGGGCATTATGAAATCTGAGGTTTCAATCATAGTTTGTCAAATGTAATCCCGTCCGTCCTTCCGCAGACATAATCCATAGCAGGCGCCCCCTCCCTTATAAGGTGGGACAGAATCAAGGGCTCGCCATGAATGAACATAGCGCATTGGAACATATCCCCTACGTCCAGCTTGCTGTTGACAGAATCAACAACCTTGAACATATCCCGCCCTTTATACTGTATGGTCACACAGCGGTTGGGCTTCCAAGTAAGCCTTATCTTGTCATCCATGCACAGGTTGGACGTGTACAGATGCTTGTTGTTGATAAAGTAGCTTTCGCTTCCTGTATCCTCCAGTGCCTGTGTCTGAAAAGAAGCATAGTCCTTATAACCGGCAGCTCTGGCCAATGTATCAAGCGTGAGGATACGTGGCGAAGAATCTTTCTGGTCAAGCTGATATCCCCACAAACGTTTTAGCGTTGTGCTGCTAAGATGCTCTTTGGTCAGGTTGTATATGTGAATGGAAAGAATATTAAAATCCCGTGGCGTACTTATGGTTCTTCCCACAACCTTCTCTACGGATTCCTTTAACCGTTCCAGGCTTTTTGCTTCTATTTTCATTGTCATTTGTGATTGTTCCGGTACAAAGTTAGTACTTTTTTCATTATCATCAGCCTTCCGCCACAAAGGTTAATGCCCCAAAACGCCATTAGGTTTAAAAAGGTTTGATATTGCATAAGAAAATGCAGCCAAACGTTCCATATTCTACGAAAAAGATGTTATTACACGTTTCATTGTAACAAAAAAGGCATATCTTTGCATCATGAACATTCTATATCCGAAAAACATGTCACATTATAATAAGTATCTGTTCTTACCGTTACTATACTGCTGTTTCTTTTGTATCCATACAGTTAGTGCCCAATCGGGGCGGTGCGGCCAAAATCTGCAGTGGAATATTTCTGACAGCATCCTTACCATCAGCGGACAGGGCGCCATGGACAACATGGACCCCATCGGCGAGGTGTTTACTCCCTGGTACAGTCAAAGGGAAGGCGTCAAAAAAATTATACTCTCCGAGGGTGTTACGCGTATCGGCAACTTTTCCTTCCTTGGTTTTTCTTCGTTAGAGGATGTTTCATTCCCCATTACCCTTTCCGCTATAGGCAGCGATGCTTTTTCCGGCTGTTCCAGACTCCAAAGTGTTCAATGTCCGGAAAGGTTGGAGAAAATTGAGGATTATGCGTTCAGTGCATGCACGTCACTCAAGAGTGTATGCCTGCAAAACACTTCGCTGAACGAGATCCAGGCCGGAGTCTTTTACGGTTGTTCTTCCTTAGCAGACGTCCGGCTGCCACAGACGCTGAGCTTTATCGGCAATAATGCGTTCAAGGACTGTGTCTCCTTGTCCGACATACCATTTCCGCAAAAGTTGGAAAGGATTGGAGACGATGCCTTCAGGGCTTGCACATCGTTAAAACGCATATCATTTCCGGAAGGGTTTCATACGCTGGGTTCCAGAGCCTTTGATGTCTGCACCAATCTGGAAAGCGTCTCATTTCCCTCCACGCTCAGATACATCGGCTACTGGGCTTTTGGCGCATGCAAAAAGCTTAAGGGTGACATTGTCCTTCCCGAGGGTTTTACAGAAATGATGGCCGGTGCTTTCAGAGAGTGCGAGTCCATTACGTCCGTTACTTTCCCCTCCACCTTGACACACATCAGCGGCGACGCCTTCCAGCTATGCCGCAATATCAGGACTGTCAGATTCCCGTCTGCCTTGATAAGCATCGGCGACAATGCCTTCCGCGATTGCTACCATCTTTCTGAGGCCATTCTGCCCGAAAGCCTTAAGCATATCGCCCCCAATGCATTCAGGGGATGCACCACAATGAAGCGCCTGCATTTGCCCGATGGCATCAAACAAATAGGAGAATGGGCTTTTTGCGGTTGCACAATGCTGAAGAGCATCAAGATTCCCACAGGCATCACACAGATAGAAGACGGAGTGTTCTCGTACTTGATTGCCGCGGAAAACATTACTTTCCATGAGAACATACAGTCCATTGGCAAGCATGCCTTTCTCTGTTGTCCCTCGTTGCGCACGGTTACCATTCCAGATGGCGTAACCACCATTGGTTTCCAGGCTTTCAAGGAATGTGACAACCTGAGAGAGGTGCATCTTCCGAAAAAACTGGTTTCATTGGGCGAAGGGGCATTTGCTGCCTGCTTCAATTTGAAAGACATATCACTGCCCACAACCCTATCAGAAATGGGCATGGGTATATTCTGGGACTGCAGACTTATGAAGGAGATAACCATTCCCGGTGGAGTGAAAAAGATTGCAGATTGTACTTTTCTCAATTGTTCTTCTTTGGAGAAACTAACTATCAAAGATGGTGTGGAAACAATTGGCTCCAAACCTTTCATCAACACAAAGGTTTCAACTCTAGCCATACCCGAAAGCGTTTGCGTTTTGGATTCTTTCGCCTTGTCAGAAATGCTTCATTTGGACACGCTCCAGGTTGCCTGGAAAAAACCGCTGCCCATTCAGGCAAATATACTTGCATCCACCCCAATGAAGCACCTTCGTGTTCCCCGGGGCAGCGCCGCAGCCTACCGGCAGGCGGAGGTATGGAAAGAATTTGGCGACATTTCTGAATACTGACAACAGAAAAAGCCAAATGTAATGCCCGTAAGAAGATAATACTGATACTTTTTCAACAGATAGCAATGAATCTGTTTTTCTATTGCTATAAAAAAGATTTTTGCCAGTTATAAAAAGTTTGTCCCAAAGCTTGGAACATATGTTTCATGCTTTGGAATATATGTTTCATTACTTGAAATACATGTTCCAAACTTTGGAACAAAAATTCCGCCACAAAGAAAATACTTTTATAGCACTGTCCTACAACAATTTAAGCACTATGTTTCAGAAATGTAATCATAATGCCTTTTGAAAAGGCCCGATTTCACATCAGATAAAGGGAGTAAGAGGTTGGACAAGAGCCCTCCTTTCCATGCCACTCAGGATCAAAGTTTGTATATATACATTATTATATATATGAGGAGTTTTGCATATAAAGGGAACGGTGCGTCTGCCGCTTTTGGCTTAAAAGACATTATTTTTGCGCATTTTGTTTTGTATTTGAATATTTATCACTAACTTTGCCATGCTCTCACGCCGATTACCTGCCAGCGGGCGGGGCGAAGGGTGGGAGTGCATATTTGGAAAAGGCGTTTACTTGACGCTTTGGTTTTGACGTTCTAAGAATTCTCGCAAAGTTCTGAATCAAATCGAAAACAAAGCAACGGTGAATGCCCTGTGGGTATGTAAGTATCCCTGTGCCTGTCTTTCAATGTACCCCATGTATGGCGAAAGACAGCGCAGGTATATGATATATATCGGCGTGGGGCTTCAACGTTGTTCGTTCAGATTTGATGGGCAATGCGAGAAGCCTTTAGAACGTGGAACGAGCAACAGTACAGAGTCTCCACGTCTTTTTTGTATATGTACTGTTCAGCGAGTAGTTACCGAAAAAAAGCAAAGGCCGCATCTTGGGGAGACAGAGAAGCCATAAAAGAAAGGAGAATGATGGCATGAACATCATCGGAAATAACATCTATGTTTCGCATCATTTTCATTGGTGTGGGCTCTTTTCTGTTGCGTTCTTTTATGTATTAACCACTCCATTTTCAGTTTTTTCGGAAAAACACAAATAAGGTTTAAAAAGGTTCAGCAGGCCTATGGCTATTTTTGATAAATTTGCCATGATTATTTAACACAAATTACTGATGAGGATTATTTTTGCAACAATTGCAGCCATAGTTGCACTCACCAAAACGTCTTATGCCCAGAGTGTAGACTATTCGGTCGTGTTGGTTCCGGAGGAAAGCGGAACAGAAATCACGTGCGTGACCGACCAGGGAGACTATGTTTGTCTTCCGTTAGTAAAAAGGACTGGGAACGGAATCAACTGGTTTTCCAACAGAATTTTGGACATTTCCAAAAATGGAAAGGAAATAGCCTACCTCTCCGCACGGGACAACACCACGAACATATATATCAAGGAACTGGGTAAGCAGGGAGGATCCGTGCAGCGCACCAACCGTGCCGCCGTCATGGATTTCAGCTATTCTCCAGACGGGGGGAAAATCACTTTCTGTGAAAGAAGGGGAAATACCAATCAGGTATTCCTCACTGACGCCCGCAACGGCTATACCTGCAGACAGATCACAAACGCAGCTTTGGACTACTCGCCGATATACTCATCTGACATGTCGCAAATCTTTTTCACCCGCCAAGAAAGGAGAGGAACGTGCATCTGGAGCTATAGTGTGGAAGAAAAATTCCTCACGGCGCATACTCCCGGCATGAATCCCTATCCGATTACTGGGGAGGATGCGTACATCTGCGTCAGAACAAATGCCCAGTCACAACCAGAAATCTGGAAGGTAAACTATAAAACGGGGGTCGAGGAGTGCATCGTTTCTGATCCAACCAGAGGCTTTACATCGCCCGTGGTTTCCCCCGACGGCCTGTGGATGGCCTTCGTGGGATCTTCAATGATAGAGCATGAAGGCAGCAGGTATTGGAACACGGACATATATGCAGCACGTCTTGACGGAACCTCAATGACACAGCTGACCTATCACGCAGCCGATGATTTGAGCCCGGTATGGAGTAGGGACGGGAAATACATCTATTTCATATCCCAAAGGGGCAACCCTGAAGGGACGGCCAATATTTGGAGAATGATTTTTAACCATTAAACATTATATTTCAACCATTAAATTTTAGTTTTATGAAAACAATCAAATTATTACTAGGTATCGTTCTGCTCGCATTGGGCAGCACAGCAAAAGCACAGTTCGCCAATTCAACGACAGCTGTGGGCACAAGACAGAAATCCCTTGCCACCATGGTCACCAACGACTGCAGCAACTACAACCGCTTCAATTTCTCCTATTCCACTCTGAAATTATCTGAATTCGGTCTTGAGGACACTTACCCAGGCTTCCGTTTCGGATGGACAGGAGGTTATTCCGTGGTAGAGACAGTTCCTTTTTTCCTCGAAACAGGTGTTGACTTTTCTTTCAACACAAAGGTTCTTGAAGAAGACAAGTATTCCAAGGAAAAATCTACTACAGCCTCCCTGATTGTTCCCCTGCAGCTGGCCTACAAACTGAGTTTCCAGAACGGCACATACATTTCACCCTATACGGGATTCCATTTTAAGGTCAACGTGTTGGGAAAGGATACCGAAACGTCGTATCATTACGACGAGACCGAGTCGTACAATTGGTTCGACGAGGACTATGGTTCTTACAGAAGATTCCAAATGGGATGGCGTATTGGAGGAAACATTGGATATAAGGCATTTAACTTCAATGTGGGATATATGCTCGACTTCATTCCGCTGTGCAAAGAAGGTGGTGAGAAAATCAAGACAAGTTCCGTACATGTCGGCATAGGTGTCAACTTCTAAATTTAAAACGTATCGTCAAATGAAAAAACATTTATTGTTAATCTTAGTGGCTCTCTTTTCGTTATGTATGAAGAGCGAGGCAGCATTAAGTGTGCAAGATTCTGCTTTTTCCGGTGATTCCGGTACTAATATAATTGCGTCAGGCACTTGTGGCTATTCTGGCAAGAATCTAAAATGGACACTCGACAGTGACGGTAAACTTACCATCAGCGGCACAGGAAAAATGTCAAATACAGCTCCGTGGAGTTCGTATAGTGCCTCTATTAAATCAGTGGAGATTCTTGAAGGTGTTACGAGTATCGGCAATAGTACTTTCCAGGATTGTTCTGGTCTGACGTCGATACAGCTTCCCTCTACTGTTACAAACATCGGCTTTCGTGCTTTCAAAAATTGTTCTGGCCTTACTTCAATATCCATTCCCTCTACTGTTACAAGCATCGATGCC
>JAGBGU010000029.1 GCA_017935785.1 Bacteroidaceae bacterium | reverse complement strand
ATGTCATATTAGAGTTTTGCTTGTCTTCTTTTCGCAACACTAAGGTAAGTGAAAATTCTGACATGGCAAAATCCTGGGCAACTTTTTGTTGCTCAGGCACTTATAAATAATGTTAAACTATAGTGTTGCGGAATTAAGGATTTTGTATAAAAAAGCGCTATCTTTGCGCCGTAAATGAAAAATTTGTTAAAAAATGAAGCCCGAAATTGATAATGATATCTTCTTCTTCCTGCGTCCACAGGTTGAGAACCGTATTGGCGAGACGGTGATTCCCGGCAAGGTGCTGCTGATATTTGTTGAGCAGGGAACTGCAAATATGAGTATAGACGGCGAATCTTTTGCCATGGATGTCGACCATATGTTCTTTATCCATCCGCGTGCCGAGCTGGTGCTCAACGAGGCCTCTGCCGATTTCAAACTGGCAGTGGTGGCAGTGCCCAATGTGATGAAGGAGTCGGCCACGCTACACATGGATATTTCCTTTTTCATGTTCCTGGTTAAGAAACCCTGTTGGGAAATGGATGAAAAAATGCGACGCATGACAATGGGATTCTATAACATGTTTGAATACATCTGCCACGACCTGAAGGCTGAAACCAAGTCGGATCTCATAACCTCACTGTTCGTACTTTTCGTAAGGGTGCTTTATGAAAAGGCACGACCCATGCTGCCCAACGAAAAGCCCATCGGATCCATTGCAGGACGCACGTTGATAAGCCGCTTTGGCAAGCTGCTAAGGACGCATTTTCGTGAGGATCACCGCGTAGCATATTACGCAGATCTTCTATGCGTTACGCCAAAGTACCTGACGCAAGTGGTTAAGCAGACTGTAGGCGTTACACCCAAGGATATAATTGACCGTACCCTGGCCATAGAGTCTGTCCACCAGCTCAAACATTCGCAGCTTACAATTCAACAGATAAGCGGCGTACTGGGCTTCCCCGACCAGAGCTATTTCGGACGTTTCTTCAAGCGTATGTTCGGTATATCGCCCTTACAGTTCCGGCAGAATCCCAACATGGACGTACTGCAAAAGCTTGAAACGAGTCTGCTTTCCAAATATCCTGAGCTTGAAAAATTTGGGCTGGGAAAGGACAAGAATGAATGATGTGTTTTAGCGGTTATATCCAGATGATTTTTTGAGGGTTTCCGCCACCCTTGGAAAAAGCAAAATACATTTATCTATTTAGGATAATCCTTCAGTCTGTTGCAGCTTACTCCTATGCTGCATACACCCTTTGTTCCTTTCGACAGGCATTAAGAAGATCTTCTCGGCATCAATTCCTCTCCTAAATAACGGACACCGCCTTTTAGTCAATGTAGACCATATGGGGCGGTGTCTGTTATAGGGGTGAGCCGGTGTGCTTCTTATGAATTCATGCTTATGAGGAATTCTTCGTTGTTGCGTGTGCCTTCCATTCGGCTCTTCAGTTCGTTCATTGCCTCTATGGGGTTCATGTCGCTTAAGTATTTACGGAGAATCCACATGCGGTCCAATGTCATCTTATCTTGCAGCAGGTCGTCGCGGCGTGTGCTGCTGGCTACAATATTAACGGCAGGGAATATGCGCTTGTTGCTAAGCATGCGGTCGAGTTGCAGTTCCATGTTGCCGGTTCCCTTGAATTCCTCGAAGATAACTTCGTCCATCTTGCTTCCGGTATCAATGAGTGCGGTGGCAATTATGGTAAGGCTTCCGCCGTTCTCTATGTTACGAGCGGCTCCGAAGAATCGCTTGGGCTTGTGCAGTGCGTTGGCGTCCACACCACCACTCAGTATCTTTCCGCTCGCAGGCGAAACGGTATTGTAGGCACGGGCCAGACGGGTGATACTGTCCAGGAAGATTACTACATCGTGGCCGCATTCCACCATACGTTTTGCCTTCTCCAGTACAATGCCGGCAATCTTTACGTGGCGCTCGGCGGGTTCGTCGAAGGTGCTGGCTATCACTTCAGCGTTTACGGTTCTAGCCATGTCTGTCACCTCTTCTGGACGTTCGTCAATGAGGAGCATCATCAGGTAGGCTTCAGGGTGGTTGGCTGCAATGGCGTTAGCTATGTCCTTCATGAGAAGGGTCTTACCGGTCTTAGGCTGTGCGACGATGAGTGCGCGTTGTCCTTTTCCGATGGGGGCGAAGAGATCTACGATGCGTGCCGAAAGGGAGTCGTTGCGTCCGGCGCACAGACGGAATTTTTCTTCAGGGAACAGCGGTGTAAGGTTTTCAAAGGGGCTGCGGTCGCGCACAATTTCAGGGTTTACGCCGTTAATGCTGTTAATTTTGATGAGGGGGAAGAACTTTTCTCCTGTTTTTGGAGCACGCACGGGACCTTCGATTACGTCGCCTGTCTTCAGTCCGTATTGGCGCACCAGGTTGTGGTTGACGTAGATATCATCGGGACTGCTCAGATAATTGTAGTCGCTTGAACGTAGGAATCCGTATCCGTCGTTCATCATTTCCAGCACGCCTCTTCCGATAATCTTTTCCTTGAAGTCGTAGTGGCACTCCTCGGTTTCTGGCATGGGGGTAATGTCCTTTTCTTCCTGTTTCTGTGCCTCTGTCATCAACTGGTTCTGATGCTGTTGTGCGCGTGCTTCTACACGGGCTATCAGGTTCATTTCGGTGTCAATCTCGCCAAGTTGTATCACTGGATCAGGAATGTCCTTTACTACAATGAATGTTTCGCCTTCGTTGAGCCATGCCTCCAGATCCACCGGTTCGTTTTGAACTGCTGGCTGTGCCTTCTCGGCGTGTACTACGGGTGCTTCTTCAGTTGCAGACTCTACAAGTTTGTCTTCGGCTATGGGTTCTGCAGTGGCTTCCTGCTCTTCATGTTTTTCTGTGGGCTGTTCTTCCGGCAGTTCTTCTTTGACAGGTACCTGTTCTTCAGTTACAGCATCTGTGGCTTGAGCTTCGGCCAGTTTCTGCTGTTCCTCTGCAGCTTTTTCGGCTTTACTCTTTCTGCCTCTCTTCTTGGGGGCTGGTTTTTCTTCAGCTTCAGTCTCAATGGGTTGTTGTTCTTCGGACGCGGCGGTTACCTGTGCAGCGATTTCTGCCGGTTGCTCGGCTTGTGCTTCAGCCTTTGTCTTGCGCGTTCGTTTTTTTGTTTCTGCTTTCTTGCCAGTAGACTGTTTTGCCGTCATCATGGATTCGGCGTCAATAATGTTATAGATAAGCGTGGTGCGGTCTTCGCTGGGTTCTGCATTAACTACGGCAGCCAGCATTTTCAAGTCGTCCATGCTCATAGCTTCTAATTGGGACTTTGTATGCATGTGTCAAAAAAAATAATCAAGAATTTTGTAAAAGAATTCGTGCAGAAAATTGTCTGCTTGAATATGTATGTGAAACTATGTGCAAAGTTAGTCCATTTTCTTAATATGACCAAATTTTGCAGTGATTTAATCTGCGTGACAACTAAAAAATATGTAATTTTGCACCGCATAAACAATAGTATAAATGGTATCTTATCTACAAGTTCAGAATCTTACTCGCCATGTGGGCGACCGTACGCTTTTTTCCAACCTCTCCTTCGGTATCGGCCAAGGGCACAAGGTGGGGCTAATCGCGCGTAACGGCACAGGAAAGACCACGCTTCTCAATATTCTGGCAGGCACGGACCAGGCCGATGGCGGCAACGTGGTATATCATAATGGTATACGTGTAGGCTATTTGCCCCAACAGCCTATATATCCGCAGGAACTTACAGTTATTGAGGCGTGTTTTTGGCACGGCAATGACACCACCAACCTTATCCGCGAATATGAACAGTGCATGGCCACAGAAGGCCACCCGGGACTGGAGGTGATTTTGGATCGCATGGAACGAGAGGGTGCCTGGGATTACGAAGCGCGCTCAAAGGCAATCCTTTCCAAACTGAACATATCCGATTTCAAACAGCCCCTGTCGCAGCTTTCCGGTGGCCAGTTGAAGAGGGTGGCGCTGGCAAACGTACTGATCACAGAACCTGATTTCCTTATCCTTGACGAGCCTACCAATCATTTGGACTTGCAGATGATTGAATGGCTAGAGGAGTATCTCTCGCGCGGAACACTCACCCTGCTGATGGTTACGCATGACCGTTACTTTCTAGACCGTGTGTGCAACTATATTCTGGAATTGGACGAAGAGACTGTCTACACTTACACGGGTAACTATGCTTATTTCTTGGAAAAAAGAGAGGAAAGGCTTGATGTGGCTCGTGCCGAGGTGGCAAAGGCTAATAACCTATACCGTACCGAACTGGATTGGATGCGAAGAATGCCTCAAGCTCGCGGACACAAGGCACGTTACCGCGAGGAGGCTTTTTACGACCTTGAGAAAGTAGCCAAACGCAGAATAGAAGAACAATCTATGCGGTTGGAAATGAAATCGACTTACATCGGCAGTAAAATATTCGAGGCTGAGTATGTAAGCAAGATTTTTCCTGCAAACGGAAATAAGGATAGGAAAGTTATCTTGAAAGATTTCTATTACAATTTTTCAAGATATGAAAAGATGGGAATTGTGGGCAACAATGGTACCGGCAAGAGTACGTTTGTGAAAATGCTGCTGGGCGAAGTGCGTCCGGACAGCGGATGGTTTGTGGTGGGCGAGACGGTAAGGTTTGGTTACTTCTGCCAGGACGGCATCAAGTTTGACGAACGAATGAAAGTTATCGATGCCGTGAGAAAAATTGCTGACTATATTGATCTAGGTGGTGGAAAACATTTGTCAGCTATGCAGTTTTTGCAACACTTCATGTTCTCTCCGCAGCAGCAGCAGAGCTACATCTACAAACTGTCAGGCGGAGAAAAAAGCCGTCTACACCTGTGTACCGTGCTGATGCAGAACCCCAACTTCCTTATTCTTGACGAGCCTACGAATGACCTGGACATTGTAACGCTTCAGGTTCTGGAACAATATCTGCTGGATTTTCATGGATGTGTAATCGTTATTAGTCACGACCGTTATTTTATGGACAAGGTGGTAGATCATCTGCTTGTATTCAAAGGCGATGGCGATGTTAAGGATTTTCCCGGTAACTATACGCAGTACAGGGAATGGGAGAAACTTCAGCCAGCCCCGGCCAGTGCTGTCAAAGAGCCCAGGGAGCAGGTTAACAGAACGGAAGAGAAGGCAAAAAGAATTGAACAGAAACGCAGAATGACCTTTAAGGAACGTAAGGAGTTTGAACAGCTTGAAACTGAAATATCGGCTCTTGAAAACGAAAAGTCCGAAATAGAAAACGCGCTTTGTAGCGGTACGTTGTCTGTGGAGCGAATTACGGAATTAAGTAAGAGGCTTCCGGTTCTTGATGAAGAACTGGACATAAAATCTATGCGATGGCTTGAATTGAGTGAGATTGAATCGTAATTATATTATAATATGATGTTGATTATGAGGCGGGAAGAAAAAGGATTGATATTATTCGACTGTCATTTCCCTTTATTCTTCCCGCTTAAATATACCGTATAGGTGAATATAGAAGTTACTTCTTTTGTACTTTGTTCAGTAGTTTCTTAAGCAGTATGTCTGTTTTTTCGGTGGGGTAGAAGTTCCAGTAATTGTCTGCCTTGTAAGTATCGGCCACGAGACGTTGCAGATGTGAAGGATGTTTTACCAGATACTTTAAGTCATCCAAGGTAAACTGGAAATGTGGATAGGCATAGCAGTCCTGGTTATTGACGGATATACCCGGTGTGTTGCTGTTCCCGGTATAGGATTGTGTCAGTATGGTAGACTTCACTTCGTCTGGTGCTCCGGGTATGGGATAGGCGTCTACTACGTTGGTCCATTGCATCAGATGTTGATCAAATGAGGAAAGCAAGGTAAGAGTGCGTCCCTGCGGATATTCATCTACAACAGTTTGTGTACGAATGGGAAGAATCAATGTGAACAGATTTTCGTTCACTTGTTCAATCCATGCCATTTGTCTTACATTCTCGCCTTGGTAGCGGCCGCAAAAGAGTTCGTCGGAACGAAGCACTATTTTTTCGTTTCCGGCGAGCGGAGATTTTCTGCGTTCTGGCAGTGTGACGTTTACACGTGAGTATCCAAGCAGCTTGTGGGTAATCTTTCTGTATCCGGGTGCGATAACCTGGATGGAATGCTGGTTGTCCTTTACCTTGAATGTAAAGATTCCGTTGGCATCAGCAATGGCGTGGTTTACCACTCTGTTGTTGTGGTCTAACTCTCTGATGGTCGCTTCGGGGATACTTTCGCCATGCATGTTTATTACTTTTCCGCTAACAGTGCCGGACTGTGCTGTAGCCATTATCGGCATCAGTGCCGCAATAATGATAAAAACAATCTTTTTCATAAGCTGTCGTTTATGTGGTTTGGGATATGATGTGACTTGGTCCTGAACCGATGGTGACAATCAGGTATCTGCTGTTGGATTTTGCTCTTGTCTTTTTCCCGTTTATGATAAGTGTGTTAGACTTTCCGTACCGGGGCATCCATATTTCGGCTTCGCAGTTGGCTGGTATTACCACATGCAGATTGAAAGCCTCGTGTGTCTTGTTGTCGTAAGTAACGCGTACATCGCCCTGTATGGTTGGGATAATGGCGCTTGCGAACTGAAGGCTGCCGGGGTGCGGTTTGATTCGCATTTTGCGGAAACCTCCCTCGATGGGCTGTAGACCGATAATGTATCGTGGAATAATGTTGGCAGGTGCAGCTCCCCAGGCGTGGTTCCAGTCAAGATTGGGCTTGAATTTCTGGTCCCATGCCTCCAAGGTCATTGTGCTTCCTAATCTTATCATATTGTACCAGCTTCTCAGTCCGGTATTGTTGAGCAGACTTAGGGCGTAATCGTCCATATCCGCCTCGTAAAGTGCGTCAAGCAGAAATTGAGATCCATAAACGCTGCATGCCATGCCTCTGGAACGGATGTATTCGCATACTTTTTCTTTGTGCTTCTCTGGAACAATGCCAAATGCAAGAGGGAACATATTGGCGTGCAAGCTATGGTGTGTGCTGCCCACTCCGTCGCGGTAACATTGCTTCTCGGGATCGAACAACAATGAGTTGATGCAGGTTTTAACTTCTTTGGCTTGCTGACAATACTTCTTTGCATCGCCGTCAATGTTTAGCAGGCCGGCAATCTTTGACATGATGATGAGCGTTCTGTAGTGATAGGCGTTTACAACGGTATTGTATGTGGTAAGGTCATATCCGTCGGCTTCGCCTGCTTCAGTCTTTTCTATACCTAACGCACCGCTTTGGGGCCAGTCTACTATATCGCGTATAGCTTTTCCACGGAAACCTATGTTCTTAAGGAAGCCTGGAGTCTGTTTGCCTGTTCTGGTACTGATCAGACCTATTGAGTCAGTTAGTGCTGAAAGTGTCCTCGCATGAAGCGAATCATAGTGGCGCTGCAGCAATGTGGTGTCGCCTGTATAGATATAGTCATTCCAAAGCATGAGGATGGATTGCATTATCCATTCAGTGGGCCAGGTGGGCCATTCCATCAGATAGTCTACTGAATAGCGTGCCATAGTGAATTCCAGGTCTGTGCCATAATGCGAAAGCTGGTTTATGTAGGCGTCAGCTTCATAAGGGATACGTTCACGGTCTCCGTCAACATACACTCCGCAAAACGATGTGGCTTGTATGGAATGTTTGCAAAGATTCCACACTTGGTTGAGTATGGTGTCATTGCTGCTAAACCACGACGCCCCATTGTCAAACGGATAGTTAACACTGTTCCTGGTGATGTCGTGAGTGTGCAGGAATCCGTTATAGCCTTCCAATTCACAATATCTGAAGGGGTAAACCTCGCCAATATAGTCTGGCATCAGAATTGGTCGTACACCGCTTTCATTGGCATTGGGGTCTGTATTTCTTTTGTCTGGTTTGATGTTTAGTTTGTATGTTTGCAAACCTTGTCTGAGAGGAATCCTGTATTTAGTATAGCGTACGCTTCCTCCGGGATGATTATCTGTATGCCCGTCTTTCTGTGCTTCGCTCAGATGCAGAGTGACGGTGTCATTCGTTCTGTGGGAAAAGAGAGTGAAGTCGAGCTGCCCGAATGTGGCGTTCCCGAAATCAATAAAATAGCTGTCTGGATAACGCGTTATGGATTTTGCGTATTCCTTTCGTTTAATCAGAGGATACCTCGAAATTGTTTGGCTGAATTCTTTTGCCGTAACAAATGCTTTTATTTCCGAATCTGGACTTATGGAATCGTTTTGGTTCCATACTCTTACGCTCCAGTAATAACATGTGTTAGGTTTGAGCTGTTTTCCTGCATAAATGATGGCTGTGTTTTTTGGGGATATAACCTTCCTACTGTCCCACATATCTGGGGTGTCTTTTAAAAGCAATTCAGGATTTGTGGCCACCTGAATTTGGAAAGCAGACTGAATTGTATTTGGTTCTTCGCTTGCCATCTGCCATGAAAAACGTGGGGTGGAAGAGTGGATGCGTGCAACCTGGATGTCTTGCCGCTGGAGGGCTTCTTCAATCGGAATATTGGTTAACAGTCCATTTTGGAACACACTTTCGGTGTGCTCCAAAAGGTCTGTCATAAGTCTTTTGGGTGCTGATAACTGGCCACTGGCAATTTGTGGCAGAATACAAATTACCAGTATGATTATGATTTTAACTCTAATCCTTGACCACGCGTATGGAAATTTCGTACAGCACATAGAGCGGTATAAATACAAGCATCAGCGTGAACGGGTCACTGCTGGGAGTTATAAAAGCTGCTCCTATAAGCAAGACTACTAGTGCGTGTTTACGGTATTCCTTGAGCATGCTCTTCTTTAATATGCCCAGACAGGATAACAGCCAGGCCAATAAAGGCATTTCGAACACAATTCCCATTACAAGCACAAGCATAGTAAAGTTGCCTATGTAGGAGGAAAGGTTTATCTGGTTATTGATAGAGGGACTCAGTTCATATTCCATCAAGAATCTGAATGTGAAGGGAAATACGAGCAGATACCCAATGGCGCAGCCCACAAAAAACATAACAGTTCCGCCAAAGAAAGCGGGTCTCAGATGTTTTATTTCATCATCGAACAAGGCAGGTTCAATGAATTTCCACAACTCATAAATGATGTAGGGGAAAGTACATATCGCTGCCAGAGCGAACGATGTGTGGATGTGGGTCATAAACTGGCTGGCCACATTGATGTTAATAATTTGAACTGAGAATCCTGGATCAAATTGAATAATTCCATTACTAATCTCTGTCAGCCATTTGTATACAAAGAAATCATTTGTGGTTGGGGCAAGAATAAACTTGTCAAAAATATGAGGCATAGCCATGAATGTTCCAACCAGACAGATTGCAAGGCAGCATGCAATCCTGAAAAGTGCCCATCTCAATACTTCAAGATGGTCCCAAAAAGACATTCCTTCTTCGTGTGTTTCTTCTATTTCTGCCATTGTCTTTATTAATGTTACTTTTTCGTTTTATATAAATAATGGGTTGCAGATGCTTTTATACACCCGTAACCCATTTTGTTGTTTATTGGCGGATTATTTTGCGTAAGTGCCTTTTACAAATTTTGCATTAGACAGATAATTCGCGCTAACTTTCATGCCTGCCATGATATCGGGCTCTGTAGCGTGTTCCATTTCAACGATCAGATGTTCAAGGCCGGCCTTTTCTGCATTATTGAAAATGGCATCAAAACCAACCATTCCACTTTGTCCGATTTCTGCATAATCCTTGATGTGCAAAAGACGGAAACGCTTTGGGTACTTCTTGAAATACTCAACTGGGCTTGCTCCGGCACGGGTTGCCCAATATACGTCCATCTGAAGGAAGAAATATTCAGGATTAGTGTTTTCCAGAATATAGTCAAAGAATACCTTTCCTTCTATTTTTTGGAATTCAGCTGTATGATTGTGGAAACCTACACCAATACCTTCTGCTTTAGCACGTCTTCCAATTTCATTGAAAAAGTCGCAAATTGTCTGAGCGTCCTTCAATGTTTTGGGAATACCGATAGAAGGAATAACAATGTACTTGAATCCAGCGCGTTTATGTGCGCTGATACATTCATCCCACCATTTCAGAGCATTAGAGAAGTCACGTGTCTTCAGCTCTTCACCATTCAGGTTGCGTCCTGTGTGGCTGCTGAGCACCTTAAGACCCGCTGCCTCAATCTTTGCCTTGAAGTCTTCGGGAGAAAGACCATACAACTTTCCATCGCCGTAGTTGGCTGCCTCGATGGCTGTGTAGCCATAGTCTGCCAGTTCCTTCAGAACACGGTCGCCGTTTTCTGCAAACTTGCCGGCATCGCCAATCAGTGTGCGGACACTATACATTTGGAAGGCTATGTCTTTCTTTTTTGCTGATGTGGTTGCGGGCATTAGCATACCCATACAGAGCAAACACACCAAAAACAATGTTTTCTTCATGACTTGTGATTATACGAAGTTATTATTTGAGAACCTTAACACGGATGTTACGGAACCATACCTCGTCACCGTGGTCTTGGAATCCGAAATATCCCTTTTGACCTTCGCCGCCGCAATTCTTCAGCAATTCAAATGCAATGGGCCAGTTCTTCTCGCTGAACTTGCTCGTCTGTAGCAAGTCTATCCATTCCTTACCCCAAAGCTTGTAACTGAGAACTTTAACACCATTTTGATAATGTGTTACATTACCGTTCTTTACAATAATCTTAATCTTGTTCCATTCGCCTGCAGGATTTGCGTTCTGGGGCTTGGCAACAATCATGTCGTAAAGTGATGTAGACTGGCGGATACCCAGAGTAGCGCCTAACTTGGCATCGGGGTGACGCTCGTTGTCCAATACCTGGCATTCGGGGCAAGAGACGTAGATAGGCTGATACTGAATCTTGCCATCCTGACCGATAGTTGCACTTTCTTTTGCCAGATAGAAGATACCAGAGTTACCGCCTTCGCTAATCTTCCACTCCAATTCATAGATGAAGTTCTTGAACTGATGGGTGAAGATGATGTCTCCACCTTCGCCTTCGCCACGTCCATTAAAGTGGAGAGCGCCGTCCTTGATATTCCATTTGCTGGGGATATAATCCTTGCAATAACCACGCCATCCCTTCATGCTGGTGCCGTCAAAGAGGATATAGTATCCTTCCTTGTCCTTCTGAATTTCGTCCAAGCTTATTTCAGGATTATTGGCAATTACGTACTTTACGCCCTGGGCGTTAGTACCAATAGCTGCCACCAAGGCGGTGGCAGCTAATAGATGTTTGAATTTCATATAATAATTGTGAAAATTCATTGTTTTACTGAAAATTAGTCTATAGGCATGTCGGGCATCTTGTAGCCGTTGTGATAAACGGGCTTAATGAGCTCAGCTGCGAACTTACGTGCATCAACGGGGTCTGTCCAGGTCTTGTTGAAGCTGGGATGACCATCCTTGATGGTAAAGCCGTCCTTGATCATTGCCTGTACCTTTGCACCTTCAGGAATGTTGGTGAACTGCATGTTAATGCCGTCCCATTCCAGGATTTGGTTCAAGCCCTGCAGACGGATAGCACATACGCCCATTGCAACCATTTCGTTGAAAGGTCCTGCTTCGCTGAAGTCAGAAGAAGTCTTAACGCGAGTTTCCTTATCCTCCAAGCAAGCACGTACCCAGTCACGCTGGTGGTTAACGGGAACACGGCGGCATACCTTGGGAGCGTTGGGCTTGCGGCCGCTTACCAAATAGGGATCAGCACCGTAGCAACCAGTTACCATGATGTCCTTTGTTCCGTAGAAGATTGCACATCCACCCTGGATGTTCAGGCTCTTTCCTGCGGGAATCAGTTCAGGACGAGGAGGCATCAAACCACCGTCATACCATGTTACTTCCACTTCGGGCATAGCAACCTTAGGACGGTTAGGACGAGCGGGGAATGTATATTTTACCATCTGTGCGCTGGGACAAGATTCTGCCATCAGAGGTGTTGAAGAACCTTGAACCTTGATGGGATAACCCAGGTCGAGGGCCTTGAAAATGGGATGCATGATGTGGCAAGCCATGTCACCGAGTGCACCTGTACCGAAGTCCCACCATCCACGGTGATTCCAGGGGTGATAGATTTCATTGTACTCACGCTTGGGAGCGGGGCCGATGAAAGCATCCCAGTTCAGGGTAGAAGGAATCTTGTGTACTTCTTCGGGATGTTCCAGACCCTGGGGCCAGATAGGACGGTCTGTGAAAGCTTCAACCTTGGTTACTTCACCGATTTCGCCATTCCACAACCATTCGCATGCCAAGTTAACACCTTCGCCACTGGCACCTTGGTTACCCATCTGAGTTGCTACGCCAGCTTTGGCTGCCAATTTGGTCAGCAAGCGAGATTCGTAAACTGTACGGGTAAGGGGCTTCTCGCAATATACGTGTTTTCCAGCTACGAGAGCTTCAGCACTTACGATAGCGTGAGTGTGGTCTGCAGTACCGCAAATTACAGCGTCAGCCTGATCCAACAGTTCGGCATACATCTTCTTGTAGTCGTTGTACATTTTGCAGTTGGGGAAGAACTTCTGATATTTGTCCATTACACCCTTTGCATACTTCCAGTCAACGTCTGCCAGACCAATCAGTTCAACATCATCATACAATTCTTTATCGTTCTTCATGAAAACACCGTTCAATACAGCGTGTCCACGTCCACCGATACCCACACCGAGAACCTTCAGTTTGGTGGGTTTCTTTGATGCTTTTTTCTTGGCCTTGGCAGCCAAAACTTCGCCTGGTGTCATGGCAAATGCAGCAGTTGCTGCTGTTCCTGCCTTCAGGAACGATCTTCTTGACATTTTATCCATTTTGTTGTTTTATTAAGTTAGTTAATAAATAAAAATTGTTTACTTTGCTTCTTCGGTGTTCTTTTCAGGTTCGCTGGTTATTTCCTTTTCAAGATCGTTCATTCCGTCTTTGAAACTCTTCACACCTTTACCTAAACCGCGCATCAGTTCGGGGATTTTCTTTCCTCCAAAGAGTAAAAGAACTACCAATGCGATGATAATAATCTCGCCAGTTCCTAAATTACCGATAAATAATAAATGATTGCTCATGTAAATTGTTATGTTTTATTACTTTAATTATTTTTCTTTTAATTCCTATTATATATAAAATTCTTTATTTTTAATTCAAATTTATCCTATTTGGGGATAAAGTTAATAATTTTTCTTTAATTCTCCATGTTTTTAATAAACTTTTTACATATTTTTTTTGATTTGTTAACGCGATATAAAGCTCTTCTTACATTAACTTAGCGGTTGTAATGTATAAATATTTATCCGAACATTTTTTATAAGTAAGAGTCTGTGTTAATAAATAAAAAATGGCCCTCGGTAGAGTGCCATTTTTATAGATAGAATTAAATAAAAGCTTAAACAATGATATGTTATTTTGCTCCTCCTGCTTTCCAGAATTCCTCTTCTTTTCTTTGTTTCTCCTTGAATGCATCGTATTCAGCTTTCTTACGTGCATTTTCAGCATTTACGCTTTGAGCGTGCTGAATGTTGCCCTTCAAACGTGTTGCACTGGGAGCTACGGTAATGTCAGCTTCGGCTGCCTTGTCGCATAATGCAATGGCTTCGGGATACTTGTTTGCGTGTACCATATTTACAGCCTGTTGCAGATAAGCCTTACCAGCCAAGTCTGGGTTGAAGCCGATAGCTTTTTCAATGTAAGAATTGCTCTTTTCCACATCTGATGCAGCCAATGCCTTTGAAATGCGCAGACAGATGGCGCCTTTGACTATGTCATTGTTTGCCAGTTCGAGGGCCTTGTCATAATAAGTGGCACTTTCTTCTTGATTGCCTTGCTTTTGTGCAAACTGTGCACAACCGATTGCACTCTGGTATGTAGGCTCAATGGCGTAGGCAGCCTGTGCGTACTGATAGTAAATTTCTGTGGTGTCACAATCATTTGCTGCCATAAGTGTGATGGCGCTGTTCAGCTTGTTCTTGTCGTTCTTGTTGGCGGCGAGTGACTTGGTAAAGATTGCAACAATCTGTTCTTGGTCTGCAGCACCGCTTGCGCTGAATGTCTGCTCTATGAATGCCAGAGGACCGTCGTACTTTTTAACCAGTTTGGATGCAGTGGCTGTGTCGCCGGCAGCATGAGCTTCTTTAGCCAGCTGAAGCATTTTTTCGCAAGCGTCCTTTGAATCGAGATAATCCTGCAAATAATTTGTTCTAAAGGGATTTGCCTTCGAGTCAGCCTTGGCGTTGGCTTTGTACATGGCATCACTGATCATGAAGAAGGTTTGCAGCACAGAACCTTCAATTTCGCGTCCACCCTTTTCGTTGATGGTGGTGATAGCCTGCTTGTAGTTGTCATAAGATTTGTTCAGGGTATATCCTGAATTCTTTACATTGGGTGCAGTCCAGTTGTAGAATTCTGCTTTTGAAGCAAGAACGTCACCCATTGTGGACTTTGTCTTGGCGAAAGAGTTCAGTGCATCAAGGTTCTTTGTGCGGGCCTCGAAGATGCTCATCATTTCGTTGAAGTAAGCCAGTTTCTTGGCTTCGTCTTTTTCTGTGGTAATAAGGTAATAGAACATCAATGGTCCCTGGGTGTATGTTCCGTTTACAGCGAATGGGGCATTTTTGAATATCCATTTCCAATTCATGTAGGCTTCTGCCCAGTTCTTGTTAGCAAGGCTTTGTTGGAACATTGAAATGTAGCCACGACCAATTTTGATACTGTCTTCATTGTTGTTGTTTGTGGCACCGATTCGCTGGTCCACGCTTGTGTCCTCGTACTGTGCATAAGTCGTTGCTGATGCTGCAGCAAGAGTTAGGAAAAAGGCAATTTTCTTAAACATTATAATATAAATTAATTTGGATTGTTATTCATTTTTGTATCTAATGCGGCACAAAATTACAAAATAAAACTCATTTGGCAAGGAAATATGTGTTAAAAATGATTCGTTTATGCACTTAATCCTCGTAGCTGCTGAAATGTTTGATATCAGCTTCTCCTGTACGTTCGGCAAATTCCTTGCAAAGTCTTTTAGTGGCCGCCACTTGTCTGTCGTCCTTTTTTTTGCAATTTGCAATAATCGGATTCTCAAACCATTGCATTAGCTCGGCCCATTTGCAGTTAATACAGCATACAAATATATTTTCGTTTTGTTTTGAAGCCATGATATAGTCATTTATATTTAATCTGCGTTTGTGCAATAATGGCGAATTATTCTGGTATATGGTTATTGTTGTGGATTCTGAATGGGGGTTGCTTTATTTGTTGTCGATGATTAGGCATTACTTTTTCATTGTCCAGCCTAACTTTAGTCCGTCAAATGATTTCAGTAATGTTGACAAGGATGATAGGTTGCTGCTGGCGCCGGCCACACTGGTTGCAACGGCCAGGAGTTTGTCCGCATCAAACAGCATGTACAGCTCGTTACCCTTGACAGTGGCTGTGCAGTTGAGCGTGGACAGTCCCAGAGAACCTTGCATCACCAGTTTGTTTGAGTTTGCATCAAAGGTATATGTGCCGTTATAGGTCTTTTTGCCGACTGTAAATGTATAGGTATTGTCGCTTTTAAGCTCAAGATTGCTTTTTCCGGCTGTGAATCCAATCTTTTTCAATTGTTTGTCAAGCATATCCTCAATTTTGCTGCTTGCTACAGCTGCACCAAGCTGGCTGAGCATACTGTTGCTTTCAAAAACTATTTTGGGCTCGCTGTATGTCCATTTGCCTGTAATGTCGGCTGAGGATGTCTTGTTTTTCAGCAGCTCGCCGATAACCGTTGTCAGCGCGGAAGAGAGTTCAGATGTGTTTATGCCTGAAAGCATATCGTTTGTTGTGGTTTTTTTTGTTGTGCCTGCTCCGCATCCGTTAAGGACAAGCATAAGCGAAAGTGCCGAAGCAATGATGAATGTTTTTCTCATAATAATTATATATGTATGTATAAATGCGATGTTATGGATTTGAACGGCCTATTCGTTTATGTTAGTATTTTCCTGTACGTAGTCCTTGAACAAATGGACAAACTTTTTGGGGAAAGGGGTCTCGAACTCCATTACGTCTCCGGTAATGGGGTGGTAGAAGTTGAGCCTATAGGCATGCAGTGCCAGTCTGCCAATGTAGTTGGTGCCGTTGCCGTATTTTTGGTCTCCCACAATAGGGTGTCCCAAGTCTTTCATATGTACGCGGATCTGGTTCTTTCTGCCTGTTTCGAGCTTCATTTCAACCAGACTGACGTTATCTGACGTGCAGAGTGTGTGATAATGGGTGATGGCCTCTTTTCCACCGTTGTCTTCGGGACTGCTGTATGTGATGAAGGCCTTGTTGTCCTTTAGCCAGTTTCTTATGGTACCGCCTTCTTTTTCCATCTTTCCGCTCACAACGGCCACATACCTGCGGTCATATACAATCTGGTGCCAGTTCTCTTCCAGAATGCGCTGTGCTTCCATAGTCTTGGCATACATCATCAGTCCGCTTGTTTCCCTGTCCAGTCTGTGTACAACATGGGCTGTACATTTGAAGTGGCGTCGCTTGAAGTACTCGTCCAGAATAGTCTTAATGCAGAATTGTCCCGGAGCCGATGCCATGCTCAGAATGCCTTCGTTCTTCTCAATGACGATGATGTCCTTGTCTTCGTATATAATTTTTACATATTTGTTTATTAGTTCCGAACTCTTCTTGTGCCTTGATACGCGTACCATCATTCCTGTCTGCAAGGGGAAGTCGTGCCTGGTCACCAGTTTGCGGTCTATGGTGACAGCTCGTCCCGACAGCAGGTCCTTCACGCGATTGCGGCTTGTACCGCTCAACTGCTCCATAAGAAAGTTCATAAGTGTGGTTTCCTTTCTTACCGGCAGTTCAATGTATTTTTGTGCGGCATATTGTAAGCCGGTGGTGTTTCTTGCCATATTGATGCTTTAAATGATATATTGAGTCTATTTTTCTGCAAAATTAGCCAATATTTATCAAATCTTTTTGATAATCTGCATTTTTATGAGCTTTTCATTCAAAAATAATTGTTAAGGTTGTCTGTTTATGATAAAGTTTGTACTTTTGCCGTGCAAAAACCAATAAATTAAAAAAATATGAAGCGTTTATTATTAGCAGCCTGTACAGTAACAGCCCTGACTGCTTGTACCCAGTCTGTGAAGAAGGAGCACGCCTGTTGCAATCCTTTCTTTACGGAGTATCAGACACCTTTTGGCGTTCCGCCGTTTGAACAGATCAAGACCGAGCATTACAAACCGGCCTTCCTCACTGGTATGGAAGAGCAGATGTCTGAAATAGAAGATATTGTCAATAATACAGACCCTGCCACTTTTGAGAACACAATTGCTGCTCTTGACCAGAGTGGCGCCCTGTTGTCAAAGGTAAGCCAGGTATTTTACGGACTGAACAGTGCCAATACCAATGAAGAGCTGCAGGCACTGAGCAAGGAATTGTCTCCAATACTGTCCAAGCACAGCGATGACATCAGCCTGAATGCAAAACTCTTTGAACGCATAAAGTATGTATATGAGAACCAGAACAAGGAAAAGCTTGACAAGGAGCAGAAGAAACTTTTGGAAGAAACCTATAAGGATTTTGTACGCGGCGGAGCCAATCTTGATTCGGCTAGTCAGGCCAAACTGCGCGAGCTCAACAGCAAGATTTCAATGCTCCAGCTCACCTTCGGCCAGAATATGCTGAAAGAGACCAACGCTTTCAAGCTTGTGATTGACAAGAAGGAAGACTTGTCCGGTCTGCCTGAAAACCTTATTGCCGCCGCTGCCGAAGCCGCTGCAGCAGACAGTATGGAGGGTAAGTGGGTGTTTACCCTTCACAACCCCAGCATAATGCCTTTTCTTCAGTATGCAGACAACCGCGAGCTGCGCGAGAAGATTTTCAACGGCTATATAAACAGAGGAAACAACGGAAACGAGAACGACAATACACAGGTATGTGCACAGCTTGTGGCCGCCAGATTGGAAAAAGCTAAGCTCATGGGATACGAGGACTTTGCCTCAATGGCCCTTGAAACAAGAATGGCCAAGACCTCTAAGGCCGTATATGCATTGCTTGACCAGGTGTGGACCCCAGCCATCAAGAAGGCACAGGATGAATTGGCCGACATCAATGCAGAGATTAAGAAGGACGGCAAGAACTTCCAGGCAGAAGGATGGGACTGGCGCTACTATGCCGACCGCGCCAAGAAGGCCAAGTTCAGCTTCGACGAGAACCTGATCCGTCCCTATCTGAAGCTGGAGAACGTGCGTAACGGAATGTTCCTTTTTGCCAACAAGCTCTATGGCGTTACCTTTACAGCCATTGACAGCATTCCCCTGCCACACCCCGAGGCTGAAGCCTTTGAATGCAAGGACAAGGACGGAGCACATCTTGGCGTGCTTTATCTCGACTACTTCCCCCGTGCCAGCAAGCGTGGCGGCGCATGGTGTGGCCAGTATCGCCGCCAGACCTACAAGGACGGCCAGAAGGTGGCGCCCGTGGTAACCATCGTGTGCAACTTCACCAAGCCCGCGGCCGGACAGCCCGCGCTGCTTACGGCCGATGAAGCCTCAACCATGTTCCATGAGTTTGGCCACGCGCTGCACAACCTTTTCCGCGATGTTCACTATTACGGTATCTCAGGCGTTGCGCGCGATTTTGTGGAACTGCCCTCTCAGATTAACGAGCACTGGACCTTTGAGCCGGAAATGCTGAAGGAGTACGCCAAGCATTACGAGACCGGCGAGGTTATCCCCACTGAGCTGGTTGACCGCCTGACAGAATGCGGAAAGTACGGACAAGGATTTGCCACCACAGAATATCTGGCCGCATCGCTGCTCGACATGGATTTCCACGTTCTGAAGGAAATACCCGAGAACTTCGATGTTGTGGCGTTTGAAAAGGAAACACTCGGCAAGCGCGGACTTCTTAAGCAGATTCCCCCCAGATATCGTACCACTTACTTCAACCATACTATGGGGGGCGGCTACACTGCCGGCTATTACAGCTATCTGTGGTCCGAGGTGCTTGACTCTGACTCCTACGATGCCTTCAAGGAAACCGGCAACATCTTCAATACTGATGTAGCCGCCAAGTTCCGCAACTTTGTGCTCACCCCCGGCGGCATCGATGATGAGATGACCATGTATGTCAATTTCCGCGGTAAAGAGCCCGGCATCGATCCCTTGCTGAAGAATAGAGGATTGAAGTAAAGAGGGGACCCACCCCTGTAGCGAGTAATGAGCAGCGAGTTGTGAGCTGTGAGCCTTTAATGGCACGCAGATGACGCAGATACGACTGATT
Source organism: Bacteroidaceae bacterium (assembly GCA_017935785.1). GTDB lineage: Bacteria > Bacteroidota > Bacteroidia > Bacteroidales > Bacteroidaceae > Physcousia. The sequence goes on along the minus strand of JAGBGU010000029.1, from coordinate 435 downwards.
TTCGCAGATTTTTTAATGTTTCGCTCATTGCTCATCGCTCACCACTCAAAGGGCGTCTGGAAGACGCGAAGCCCGAAGGGCGAATAGCCGCGGGTTCTTGAACCCGTGGAAAAAGAAACAAGAAAGAGAAATGGCGTCTGCAAAGACGCGGAACGGCAACGATTTTGAACGTTTAACGTTTAACGATGAGAGTTGAACGAAATAACCCCACGTTGCCGATTCGCGTCTTTGCAGACGCCTTTTATTATATGGTCGTTAAAAAACCGAGGGCTTAAAAGCCCCCGGCTATTTATGTTCCCGTCTTCCTATTATATTTGCATTGCAAAAAGCGTTTTAATATGCGCTTCAATAAATAAAGTATAACTTTGTCCGTAAAAAGAAATAGAAATAAAAAAAGATCTCCATATACCGCGTTAGCCTATCCCGTCTTTTAGT
>JAGBGU010000028.1 GCA_017935785.1 Bacteroidaceae bacterium | reverse complement strand
TTCATTTTCTTTAAAATTTAAATTAGTTAATAAATTGGTTAAAATTATATTTCTTTCTTATTTTCCTTCCTGTGTACAACACACCCTCCATAGGCATGTAGCTAAACAACATGCAAAGTAAGACATAAATTTTCCAAATTCAAAAGGATTTTTCATTTTTTTTCCTTTAAATGTGGCTTTTTTACATCTTTTAACATATTACATCCTTCTCCAGACCTGCATCCAGATTGGATTTTCGTTTACTTAGTGTTACTACCATCAATCGTACCTCCTTTTTTTTATGTTAGCACTTGGGCTGTAACTGCCCCCTTTTATTCTCATGGCTGTTTACTATAGTATGTATTAATTTTATGCAAAGATACGTATTTTACTTTATTTGTACAAATTTTTCAAGGATATAATCATTCTTTTTTCAGCATGACTATGTTTTATCATTTCTTGGTATACTTTATTTTTCAAGTATGATATTATATATGGTACAGGATTACGCATTCTGGCTAATAAATGCAATCAGACGAGGTCAATGGTACGAAGGCAAACGCAACGGTATGCGTTGGCCATCGCAACTGCATGCGAAGGCTGATGCACTATGGTGCGGTGAGCAACACACTATAGTGCGTTTGAGTCTGTTCCGGCGTCTGGTATAAGGGATAGAGTTTGATGCTGTCGTCTGTCTGTATCTTGTTAGAGAAGCCTGATCTGTTTTTGAATATATACATTATTATATATAATACGTGCGCGCGAGGAAATTTCAGATGGGTGATGAAACTTCTGGAAAGGGGGGTATCGGGTATGCACTTTCGCTTCTGCCGATGGGTTGTTTCCTACCCCAATTTTGACTTATTAAGTAATTACTACATGTAGATTTGAATCATTTTCTTAAAATAACATCAGCCAGAACATTTATGGATTGGTGAAAACATCATTATTTTGGCAAGTATTTGACACCACTTTTTGACACCAAAATGAATATTCCAATAATTCTTACATTTTATATACTATGAGAGTAAACTTTAATCTTAAGCAAACAGTAAACGAAAACTTGCCTACGCAGCTAATGATGGCAATGACCATACAAAAAAAGCGTATAAGAGTATATACCAAGATAAGAGTGTGCCCCTGCGAATGGGACAAACGGAACAGATGCTGCATTCTGCTAAGTCATCTGCCGCTAAGAAGGACGCGCGAGCTGCAGCTGATGAACAAACGCATACGATGGATGGAGGAACAGGTGCACAGGACAGACTATGAGAAAGCCGTAAAGGGCCTTCATCTGACACAGGATGATGTAAGCGGTATTGTGCGTGCAAGTCTTGAAGCTCAGACGGAGGAGATGTCCCCTGTCGCTTACCTGCAGCTGTTGGTGGAAAGCTACGCCAACGGTATCAACCATCGTGGGCTTAAAGGAAGCACTGGCAGCCAGAGCACATATCGGGTGGCGCTGAAACGCCTGGAGAACTTTTGCCGCGAACGAAACTTCAGGCTGGCTTCGTTTGACGACTTTGACCGTCTGTTCTTTTCCGAGTTTACCCATTATCTCTATAACTACCGTTTTGAACGCGGCGGCAAACAGATGCAATATTCTGCCATTACGGTTATCAACACGCTGAAGGTTATCAAGAACCTGCTGCACAGGGCATACGATAACGAAATGACAAACAACGTGTATTATAACAAGGTACATACCCATGCCCAGTGTTCCGTATCGGAAAAAATCTATCTGAAAGAAGAAGAGATAGAACGGATACGGCATGTCCCCACCTTCTGCAAGGCGGAAAGCGAGGTAAGGGACCTTTTTGTGATTGCCTGCTATACGGCCCTGCGCGTCAGCGACCTGAACCAACTGGGCAAGGCCATGATTGGAGAGAAGACGATTACGCTGTATCAGGTAAAGACCCGCGAAAGGGTACAGATACCCATTCTGAAGGAAATAGGCGATCTGATTGCCCACTATCAGAAGAAAGGATTTCCAAAACTGAAGGAGGCTAAGGCCAACGCTATTATCAGAAAACTGGCAGAAAGGGCCGGACTAACGCAAATGGTGCCTTGCAGGCAGAACCGCGGAGGAGTGGTGAGCGTGGTGCAGGAAAGAAAATGCGACTTGGTAAGCTTCCACACTGCCCGACGCAGCTGCATTACCAACCTGTTCCGTCGCGGGTATCCCGTAAACTATATCATGACGCTGAGCGGACACCGCAGTCTGCAGGCCCTGCAACGATACATCAGGGCCAGCCAGGAAGACATGGCGCAGGCCTTTATGAACCTGCTCGAAAACGAGAATGCCTTGTAGGGTGAACATTTCCTAAGGGATGTTCTATGTTTCTGCAAACAAATGCTCTACCTTGACCAGAAATAGTTGGTGCGGTCAAAGTCGCGGCCTTGTTTGAGGTCTTCCACAAAGCGGTCCACGCGCTGGAGCTGGCGGACGATGTTGATGCCCTGCGGACACTTGGGCGTGCATTCGCCGCATCCTATGCAGCGGTTGGCCTGACGCATTTTAGGCACGGCGCGGTCATATCCGACCAGGAACTTCCTGCGATGGCGGGCATAGTCGGGATCGTTACGGTCCACGGGCATGGAATCGGTGTTCACACACTTGTTAAAGTGCAACAGTATGCCGGGAATGTCTATTCCATAGGGACAGGGCATACAATACTTGCAGTCGTTACAGGGAATGAGGGGATAGCGGACAAACTTTTGTGCCGTAGAGTCGAGGAAATCCATGTCCTCCTGCGTAAGCGGCTCCAACGGGGAATATGTCTCTATGTTTTCCTGCAGGTGCTCCATCTGCGGCATACCGCTGAGCACGGACAACACGTGGGGATGCGTGCCGGCAAAGCGGAAGGCCCATGAGGCGATTGACATATCGGGACGGCGTTCCTTCAGGATGGAGGCGATGTGCTCGTGCACATTGGCCAGGCGGCCGCCCAGCAGAGGTTCCATTATGACTGAGGGGATGTTGCGCTTGGCCAATTCGCCGTAAAGATACTCGGCATTGATGTTGCGGGCGTGTTCTTCCTGCGCATGGCGCCAGTCCACATAGTTGAGCTGAATCTGGGCAAAATCCCATGTGTAGCGGCCTTCATCGTGCAGTTGCAGCAGGTAGTCGAAGATTTTCACATCGCCATGGAACGAGAATCCGAGATTGCGTATGCGTCCCTTCTTACGTTCCTCGAGCAAGAAATCAAGCACGCCGTTGTTCAGGAAGCGGCCCTCCAGCTCCTCCATACCGCCCATGCCGATGCCGTGCATGAGCAGATAGTCAATATAGTCTACCTGGAGTTCCTTGAACGAATTCTCATACATCTTCAGGGTTTCCTCGCGGCTCCACTGGCTTTTGCTCAGATTGGAGATTTTGGCGGCAACGTACCACTTGTCCCTGGGATGGCGGTTCAGCGCAATGCCGGTGACACGCTCACACTCTCCGTCGCAATACACGGGAGCCGTGTCGAAATAGTTGACGCCATGCTCAATGGCATAGTCAACCAAGCGGTTTACGGCCTCCTGGTCGATGATGCCCGTCTCCTTGTCGCGAAGGGCGAACCAACGCATACAGCCGTAGCCCAGAAGCGACACCTTGTCACCCGTTGTGGGCGTGGTGCGCAGGGTCATGCGCCCCTTCTTCCTTGGCGTTTGTACTGGAGAGGGAGAACTGTCCGGCAAGGACTTCTCCGGGGTGCAGCGTATCAGCGAGGACACGCCGATGGCAGCCGTGGCCGTATTGAGCTTCTTCAGGAAATTGCGGCGGCTGATAAAATTGTTGGAATCATCTCTTGAATTCATATGGACTGCGCTTTGTTACGTTGATGCAAAGTTATGCAAAATCATCGGAATAATCAACCAAAACACATGGGAGCCGCTAAAAAACACGGACAATTTCACCACTCCGGATAAAATCATTACCTTTGCACCCGATTTATCAAAGCCGTCCGCCTGTACGGCGGTTTTCATCTAATAGAAAAAAGACATGAACAGAGATGCCATCAACTTTGAAAGCGAAAGGGTTCCGGTACTGTTCCGCAAACTGCTTGTCCCCACCCTGCTGGGCACCGTCTCCATCTCGGCCGTAACCGCCATTGACGGTATCTTCATAGGCCACGGCGTAGGGGCCGACGGCGTGGCGGCGGTGAACATTGTTGTACCGGTCTATCAGATTATGTCGGGCATAGGGCTGATGACTGGCGCAGGCTGCTCGGTAGTCTCCTCCATCCATCTTTCACGCCAGCGCACCAAAGTGGCACGGCTGAACATCACGCAGGCCATTGTCCTTACATCGCTCTTCACACTGCTGCTTTACGCACTGGCCGCAGTATTTCCCACGCATACGGCCAGACTGCTCGGCGCGTCGGACACGCTGATGCCGCAGGTGCTGGACTATCTGCAATGGATTATGCCAAGCTTCCTGTTCCAGATGTGGAGCATGATAGGGCTGTTCATCATCCGCCTGGACGGTTCGCCGCGCTATGCCATGTGGTGCAACATCGTACCGGCTGTCCTCAATGCCGTACTGGACTGGCTCTTTATCTTTCCGCTGGGAATGGGCGTCAAGGGTGCGGCCATGGCCACATCGATATGCATAATCCTGGGAGGCATAATGGCCCTTGCCTATCTGCTCTTCTTTGCCAACACGCTGCGGCTTGTACCGCTAAAGGTCAGCCGCAAGAGCGCGATGCTTGCCCTGCGCAACATAGGCTACCAATGTAAGATAGGCTCTACCTCGCTGCTTGGCGAACTGACGCTTGCCATACTGGTATACGTGGGCAACCTGGTGTTCATGCACTATCTGGGCGATGCGGGAGTGGGCGCCTTCGGCATTGCCTGCTACTACACGCCCTTCTTCTTCATGATGGGCAATGCCATCGCCCAGTCGGCACAACCCATCATCAGCTACAACTACGGCATATCGCGATGGAACGAGATAAGAGAGGCGCGCAGGCTGCTGCTGTCCACCTCGGCAGCCATCGGAGCGGTGGTGGCGCTGCTCTTCATCCTTATCCCCGACACACTGGTGGCGCTCTTTGTGGACACTGCGAGCAAGGCCGGAATGATAGCCATAGAAGGCTTCCCATACTTTGCGGCGGGCATAGTGTTCTTTATCCTGAACGTAGCCATTGTGGGCTACTACCAGAGCGTGGAGCAAATAAGGCGCGCCACCCTGTTTGTCTTTATGCGCGGATTCCTGCTGCTTATCCCAAGCTTTATACTGCTCCCCAAAGCCCTGGGCGCAGAAGGCATCTGGCTGGCCATGCCATTGGCTGAGCTTGTGACCACCCTTATCATTGTACTGCTCTTTACAAGACAGCGCCTGAGAAGTATCCGCAGGGTAGACGGAGGATATTTCTAAGCTCCCTGAATTGTCCGCAGAGTAGACGGTGGATATTTTCAAACCATAGGATTTGTCCGCAAAGATGTTTACGGACATTTGGAAGTCCTCGGATTTGTCCGCAAAGACGTTTGCGGACATTTGGAAGCCCTCGGATTTGTCCGCAAAGATGTTTACGGACATTTGGAAGCCCTCGGATTTGTCCGCAAAGATGTTTTCGGACATATGGAAGCCTTCGGATTTGTCCGCAAAGATGTTTGCAGACATTTGGAAGCCTTCGTCGACAGGCGGGGAAAAAACAGGCGGCACACCGAAACCCGGTTGTGCCGCCTATTATTGGGGATACTTATATTCTTATTATTCAATCACCACGCGTGTCCATCCGTGTATGTCGGGCTCTATGCCGTACTGGATATTGCGCAGCTTGTTGTACAGTTTGGTGGAAATGGGGCCGGGCTTTCCGTCCTTGCTGATTACGTAGCTGGTCTTTGTGTCCAGGTCGTCAATCTTGGCGATGGGACTGATTACGGCAGCCGTTCCGCAGGCTCCTGCCTCCTCAAAGGTAGAGAGCTCTTCCTCGGGGATGGGACGGCGTTCCACCTTCATGCCCATGTCCATGGCCAGCTGCATCAGGCTCTTGTTGGTGATACTGGGCAGGATACTGCTGCTCTTGGGCGTAACGTAGGTATTGTCCTTGATGCCGAAGAAGTTGGCTGCACCACACTCGTCTATGTACTTCTTTTCCTTTGCGTCCAGATAGAACTCGCAGCTGTAGCCCAGGTCGTGCGCCATCTTGTTGGCACGCAGGCTGGCCGCATAGTTGCCGCCCACCTTGTACACACCGGTTCCGAGGGGTGCGCTGCGGTCATACTCGCGGATGATTACATAGGGATTGGCGGCAAATCCTCCCTTGAAATAAGGTCCTACGGGCGTTACAAAGATAAGGAAGATATACTCCTCTGAAGGATGCACGCCCACCTGAGCCGATGTTCCCAACAGCAGGGGACGGATGTAAAGAGAGGCTCCGCTCTCGTATGGGGGGATGAAACGCTCGTTCAGGCGGATAACCTTCTCAACCATCTCGATGAACATTTCTGTGGAGACCTCGGGCATCAGTATGCCGCGGCAGGTACTCTGCAGGCGTGCCGCATTCTCGTCGGCACGGAACACACGCACTTTTCCGTCGGGGCAACGGTATGCCTTCAGGCCTTCAAAGGCTTCCTGTCCGTAATGCAGGCAGGTGGCCGCCATGTGCATGGGGATTGTCTCTTCGCTGCACACCTCAATCTGGCCCCAAGAGCCGTTACGGTAATAGCAACGTACGTTGTAGTCTGTCTTGCGATATCCAAAACCAATGTTGGACCAGTCCATTTCGCTCATATTTTAATCTTTTTTACGTTCTGACTTAAAGCCGGCACCGGCCGGCCGTATTTACGACTGCAAAATTACATCATTTCAGTCAGTAGGGCAACGATTTGCAGAAGTTTTTGGGGCAAAGCGCAGTATTTGCATGATTATTTGTCCTCATCGGGGATAATCTCGCGTATTTCCTCTTCCACCTGCACCAGTTTCTGACGGCAGAATTCAATGAGTTCCTGGGCCTTCCTTACCTTTTCGGCCAGATGGTCGATGCCCAGGCTGCCCTGTTCTATCTCCTGTACAAGCTGTTCCAGCTGGGCTGACGCCTGTTCGTAAGTCATTTTCGTTTTCATATACATCACTCTTTTTGGGGGGATTCGTTTTCGCAGCAGCGGCTTGTCAGTTCGCCATGGGCCAGGCGGGTTTTCAGCACATCGCCCGGCTTCACCTGCGAGGCGTCCGTAACGATGCGCCCTTCCACTGTGGTCAGGGAATAGCCCTGGCGAAGGATTCGGGCAGGGTCGCAGAGCTGTACCTTCTGTTCTATCATATCCAGGCGGTGTCTGTGCCGTTCGGCAAGCAAGGCCGCCGCATTGGGCAGCAGGGTGGCCAGGCGTTCCGTACGGTGGCGTTCGGTCTGCAATGCCGTGCCTGCCCCGGCCTGTATTCTTCCTTCAAGAAGCTTCAGCCTGTGATGGCGGGAGAGCGTGCAGCGCCCCACAGCCGACGGAAGGCGGAATGCCAGTCTGTTGAGCCGCAGACGGCTGTGGTACACTCTGTCCCGGACAGCATCGCGGACACGCCGGGCAAACTGTTCCAAAGCCACAAGGCACTGTGCCTGGTGCTCTATCAGGAAATCGGCCACGGCCGTGGGCGTCTTCATGCAACGGTGCGCCACATAATCGAGCACGGTCTTGTCGCGCTCATGGCCGATGCCCACAAGCACCGGCAGGGGGAACTGGGCAATGCTCGCCGCCAGGGGATAAGAGTCGAAGTCGGCAAGGTCGGCCACCGCCCCACCGCCGCGGATGATTACCGCCACGTCCCAACGGTCATACTCGTCGGCAATCTGCTGCAGTGCCGCCATCACGCTTTCCTCTACGTGCTGCCCCTGCATTACTGCCGGGAACAGCTTTACGCAGAAGCCCAGCCCGTAGTCGTTATGCTGCAAATGGTGGCAGAAGTCGCCGTAGCCCGCCGCCGTAGCCGCACTTACCACGGCCACTCTTCGTGCCAGTTTGGGCAGTGCCAGCGTGCGGTTGTCCTCCAGAATGCCGTCGGCTTCCAGCTGCGCAAGGATTTCCTTCCTTCGCCTCTCCATTGTGCCCAGGCTGTATGAGGAGTCTATGTCAAGTACGTTCAGGGAAAGGCCGTAAGCCTCGTGATAGGTTACCTGCACCATGAGCATGACGTTCAGGCCGGCACGGATGTCCTGTCCCGTCTCGTGAAGAAACCGCATGCGAAGCAGATTGTACTGTCTGGCCCAGCAGTTGATGCGCGCCCGTGCCACAACGGATTTCCCGTCGGCTCCCTTTTCTATGAGTTCGCCGTAGAAATGGCCGTTCGATGCCTGCCGCGCCTCGCTCAGTTCGCCCGTAACCAGAAAGGTTTCGGGAAACGTGGTTTCAAGCGCCTCGCGTACAAGGCTGTTCAGCTGGTAAAGCGTCAGTGGCTGCATTTTGGCGGAAATTATCTTTGGGGACAGACGGTTAAGGGGAAAAATACGGGCCGTGCGCAGCGTCTGGCACCGGCACGGCCCGTAATATGAATAGGGGTCAGGGATTTTATCCCAAGAAACTGAGCAGAATACCTGCGGCTACGGCAGAACCGATTACACCGGCAACGTTGGGACCCATGGCGTGCATGAGCAGGAAGTTGCGGGGATCGGCCTTCTGGCCCTCTACCTGGCTTACGCGGGCAGCCATGGGAACGGCGCTCACACCGGCAGAACCAATCAGAGGATTGATCTTCTCCTTCAGGAACAGGTTCATGAACTTGGCCAGCAATACACCACCGGCAGAACCTACGCCAAAGGCTACGATACCCACGCAAAGGATGCTGATGGTCTGGAAATTCATGAATGACTCTGCAGTTGCGGTAGCACCTACTGTGGTTCCCAGGAAGATTACCACGATGTTGTTCAGCTCGTTCTGAACAGCCTTGCTCAGACGCTCAACCACACCACTCTCCTTCATGAGGTTACCCAGCATCAGACAGCCAATAAGAGAAGCCGCAGAGGGAAGAATCAGAGACACCACGATGGCCACCACGATGGGGAACACAATCTTTTCCTTCTTGGAAACGGTGCGCAGCTGCTTCATGCGGATCATGCGTTCCTTCTTTGTAGTAAGCGCGCGCATGATGGGGGGCTGGATTACGGGCACCAGCGCCATGTAAGAGTAAGCGGCCACAGCGATGGGACCCAGCAAGTGGGGAGCCAGCTTGGTGGTGAGGAAGATGGCGGTGGGACCGTCAGCTCCTCCGATGATACCGATTGATGCGGCCTCCTGGGGATTGAATCCGAAGATGTCAATCTGTGTCACCAGGAAGGTGGCGAAGATACCCAGCTGTGCGGCAGCACCCAGAAGCAAGCTCTTGGGGTTGGCAATCAGGGGACCGAAATCGGTCATCGCACCCACACCAATAAAGATGAGACAGGGATAGACACCGGCCTTCACGCCAATGTACAGGATATCCAGCAGTCCACCCTCGGCCATGATGTGGCGATAGCTGTGATAATAGGGGCTGTCGGGGTTCAGGAACTCATTGTTCCACATCTCGGTATGGAACATTCCTGCTCCGGGCAGGTTAGTAAGCAACATACCAAAGGCGATGGGCAGGAGCAACAGGGGTTCGTACTCCTTCTTGATGGCAAGATAAAGCAGGAAACATCCGATGCCCAACATTACGGCATTCTTCCAACCCTCTCCAACGAAGAAGGATGTGATGCCCATATCGTTCCAGAACTTGGTGAGCGCATCGCTCATATTGAAGTCTGCCGCCATAGCCGGAGCAGCCATCAAAAGCATAAGTGCCAGAACGCCGAAAAACTTAATGCTATTCTTCATAATTCATTACGCCATTTCAACAAGGGCTTCTCCGCTCTGAACCTGAGCGCCCTGCTGTACCAATATTGCTTTTACTGTACCATCGAATTCGGCAGTGATGCTGTTCTCCATCTTCATGGCTTCCATCATCACCACGGTATCGCCGGCCTTCACCTGCTGGCCCACCTTCACCAGAATCTGGGTGATGGTTCCGGGCAGCGGAGCGGTTACGGCATTGGCACCTGCGGGAGCAGCCTTGGGAGCGGGAGCAGCGGCGGGAGCGGGAGCAGCCTTGGGAGCGGCAACGGGAGCGGCGGCAACGGGAGCGGCAACAGCGTCTGCCTGGAACTCAATCAGCACATCGCCCTGGTTTACGCTCTGGCCTTCTGACACGTTCACGGCCTTAACGGTTCCGTTGGCTTCGGCCACAATGTCATTGGCCATCTTCATGGCTTCCATTACAACGAGCACATCGCCCTTCTTCACCTTCTGGCCGGCCTTTGCCACCACCTTGGTGATGGTACCGGGCAGCGGAGCCACAACGGTGGTGTCGCTGGCGGGAGCGGCAGCGGCAGGAGCGGCAACGGGAGCGGCGGCAACGCCACCGGCAGGACGGATAACGGGTTTGGGCGCAGGTGTGCGACCGGGCATCTCAACCTGATAGGTCTTGCCATTAACTGTTACCAGCAAAGAGCCACCTTCTTCCTCAACAACCTTGGTGGTATAGTTCTTGCCGGCTATTTTAAACTTAAAATCTTCCATTTTTATATCTTTGGATTTTACTATTAACGATTTATGTTATTTACACACTTGCATTCAACTCGGCATGCCAGAGAGAGCGATCGTCATTCTGAATGGTGAGCACACCGCTTTCCTCGTCATGTGCGCTGTTGAGATACAGGTAAACGGCGGTGGCCACTGCGGCCATGTCTTCCTCGTATCCCTCAACCTTCTGTTTGGTATCGTCCTTTGCAGATGCTTTCTTTGCAGCAGCCTTGGGCTTCACTTCGCTCTTAGCGGCCACATAACTGAAAATCTGCAGCAGAAGTACCAAAAGGACCAGGATGGAAAACACAGCGCCGAAACCCAATCCGGTCATCAGCCAGGCCGTTGTCCATTTAGTTGCTAAAATCATCATATCGCAATAAGATTAAAGAGGAATATTGCCATGCTTCTTGGCGGGGTTGGTAAGCTTCTTGTTCTCCAACTGTGCCAAAGCGCGGATGATGCGGAAACGGGTATTGCGGGGTTCAATCACGTCATCGATGTAGCCATACTTGGCTGCATTGTAGGGATTGGCAAAGAGCTTGGTGTACTCGTCCTCCTTCTCCTTGATGAAGGCTTTTGCCTCTTCGGCCTTGCCCTCTTCCTTCAGAGCCTTGGCCTCCTTGGCATAAAGGACGGAAGCGGCACCGGCTGCACCCATTACTGCAATTTCTGCGGTGGGCCACGCATAGTTCATATCACCGCGCAACTGCTTACAGCTCATTACGATGTGAGAACCGCCGTAGCTCTTGCGCAGGGTAACGGTAACCTTGGGCACGGTACATTCTCCGTAGGCATAGAGCAACTTGGCTCCGTGCAGGATAACGGCATTGTACTCCTGGCCTGTACCGGGAAGGAATCCGGGCACGTCAACCAAGGTAACGATGGGGATATTGAAAGCGTCGCAGAAGCGAACGAAACGGGCTCCCTTGCGGCTTGCGTTGCAGTCGAGCACACCGGCCAGCTGTTTGGGCTGGTTGGCCACAATACCCACAGACTCGCCGTTGAAGCGGGCAAAGCCCACAATCAGGTTCTTGGCAAAGCTGGGCTGTACCTCCATGAACTCGCCGTTGTCCACGATACCGGCAATCACCTCGTACATATCGTAGGGCATATTGGGATTCTCGGGGATAATCTCGTTCAGGAAATCCTCCTTACGGTCAATGGGGTCTGTACATTCTACGCGGGGAGTCTTCTCCAGGTTGTTCTGGGGGATAAAGCTCACGAGCTGCTTGATCATGGCGATAGCCTCTTCCTCGGTAGAAGCGGTAAAATGAGTAACACCAGACTTGGTGGCGTGTACGCTGGCACCGCCCAGCTGCTCCTGTGTAACCACCTCGCCCAATACGGTCTTCACTACCGCAGGTCCGGTAAGGAACATGTAGGAGGTATTCTCCATCATCAAGGTAAAGTCGGTAAGCGCGGGGCTGTAAACGGCACCGCCGGCGCAGGGACCCATGATAGCGGAAATCTGGGGAATCACACCGCTGGCCATAATGTTGCGCTGGAAGATTTCGCTGTATCCGGCCAATGCGTTGATACCTTCCTGCAGACGTGCGCCGCCGGAATCGTTCAGTCCGATTACAGGGGCACCCACCTTCATGGCGATGTCCATAATCTTGCAGATCTTGCTTGCAAGCATTTCGCTCAGTGAGCCTGCACTTACGGTGAAGTCTTGGGCAAACACATAAACCAGGCGGCCTCCAATGGTTCCGCTACCGGTTACCACACCATCGCCCAGATAGTGTTTCTTTTCCATTCCGAAGTTTGTACAACGATGCTGTACAAACATGTCCATTTCTTCGAAACTTCCGTCATCAAGCAACATGGCAATGCGTTCGCGCGCAGTGTACTTGCCCTTCTCGTGCTGCTTTGCAATGGCCTTTTCGCCACCGCCAAGACGAGCCTTGGCACGGAGTTCAACCAACTCCTTGATTTTTTCTGTTTGAGTACTCATTTTTTAATGAATAATTATGAATAAGTATTGCTTTGTTATACAATTTACACGCAAAGTTAACAATAAAAAGCATTCAGCAACTCTTTTTCCTTAAAAAAAATTAAGCCTTGTTATAAAAATCTGAAAAAAAGCAAAAAAGCCTTTGAAAAAAGGAACCGGCAGGGGTGTTTGACGGGCATTAAAAGGAATCGTTCCAGTTTCTTTCACGGCTAACCCGACATAATTATAGAACAGCCCCAAAAAAAGTGGCCCGAGACGAATCCCGAACCACTTCCTGATTAAAACACCTTCCTGAATCCCCTTCAGGCTTCCGAAAGATGCCAGGCCTTAACCAAATACATAAACAATCTTAGGCCTTAACAAACTAACACCATGAAAAACCATCACAAAATTACATGTTTTTACAGCAAATTAAAAGCAAACCTCCCAAAAAAGTTACTTTTTGCAAAATTTATTGACATAAATCAATTAATTTGATATTTTTCGGCCTTTCAAAGCGCCAAATTGCCACACTGCAAGGGTGCAGCGGCAGAAACAAGAACCAAAATGGGCACATTATTTGTACAAAAAAAGAAAATGCAGTAACTTTGCACACCGTAAACTACATTGGAAATAGTTCATAGTACAAAACCAGTTTAACGACAATTTAATGGATAACGCCAAACCTTATGTGCCCACCGAACTGGGAACGGAAAACGTTCTCACCCTGCTGGTGCGCTATGCCATACCCGCCATCATCGCCATGGCTGCCGCCTCCACCTATAATATCATAGACAGCATCTTCGTAGGCCAGGGCGTAGGCGACATGGCCATCAGCGGCATGGCAGTGGCCAGCCCCTTCATGAACCTGTCCACGGCACTGGGCGCCATGGTAGGCGTGGGCGCAAGCACCGTAATCAGCGTGCGTCTGGGCCAGGGGAAATACGATGTGGCCCAGCACGTATTGGGCAACACCATCAGCCTGAACATCGTAATCGGCGTATTGTTCACGCTGGCGTGCCTTCCCTTCATGGACCCCATCCTTACACTGTTCGGCGCCAGCGAGGCCACGCTGCCCTATGCCCGCGACTATATGCGCGTAATCATTCTGGGCAACGTTATCACGCACAGCTATTTCGGCCTCAACGCCGTACTGCGCAGTGCCGGACATCCCAGAACGGCCATGTACTGCACATTCCTCACCATCATACTGAACACCATCCTGGACCCGCTCTTCATTTTCACATTCAAGTGGGGCATCGAGGGCGCTGCATGGGCAACCATCCTTTCACAGGCCGTAGCGCTGTGTGTCCAGCTGAAGCTGTTCAGCAGAAAGAACGAGCTGCTGCATCTGCGCAGAGGAATCTACAGGCTGAAGGCCGACATCGTGCGCCAGACACTGGCCATCGGCATGAGTCCTTTCCTGGTGAATTCATGCAGCTGCCTTGTTGTGCTGGTATGCAACAACCGCCTGCTGCAATACGGCGGCGACATGGCCATCGGCGCATACGGAATCGTCAACCGCGTACTGTTCTTCTTCGTAACCATTGTAATCGGACTGATTCAGGGCATGCAGCCCATTGTGGGATACAACTGGGGCGCACATCTGAACCAGCGCGTTTGGGCCGTGCTGCGATACGGAATGATTGGCGGCAGCATCGTTACCACCTGCGCCTTCCTTACAGCCGAATTCATCCCCGAGACCGTCATCCGCATCTTCGGCGCCGGCCCCGAACTGACAGAAATGTCCGTCCACGGATTCCGCATCATAGCCGCCATGTTCCCCATTGTGGGCATACAGATGGTCATCGGCAACTTCTTCCAGAGCATCGGCCATGCCGGAAAGAGCATATTCCTTAGCCTGACACGCCAGTTGCTGTTCCTTGTGCCACTGCTTACCCTACTGCCAATGTGGTGGGGGCTCGACGGCGTACTATGGGCCATGCCGGCCTCGGACATCATCAGTTTCTTCGTGGCCTGCGGAATGTTGCTTTGGCAAATGAAGCACATCAAGGCGCACACCCCGCAGACTGAAAACACAAAGAGATGAAACGGATAGGACTGCTGAGCGACACCCACTCCTATTGGGACGCACGGTATACCAAATACTTTTCAGAATGCGATGAGATTTGGCATGCCGGAGACATCGGTTCCATGGACATCATCACCCAGCTGGAAGAGATTTGCCCCGTCCGTGCCGTTACGGGAAACATTGACGGAGGCGAGCTGTGCCGGTGTTTCCCCAAGGTGCTCAGATGGCAGTGCGAGGATGCCAACGTTATGATGACACATATCGGAGGCTATCCCGGCCGGTACGACGTCCGCATCAGGCAGCAACTGATGCAGAACCCGCCCGATCTGTTCATCAGCGGCCACAGCCATATCCTGAAAGTGCTGTATGACAAAAGCCTTTCCCTGCTCCACATCAATCCCGGAGCGGCCGGCATACAAGGCTGGCAACAGGTACGCACACTGGTACGTTTTACGGTAGAAGGGAAAAACTTTAAAGACCTGGAAGTAATAGAACTGTAATATGCCGAACGGAAGCAGGTTCGCGTTTGCAAAAACACAAAAACGCAAAAACGCAAAATTGCAAAATTGCAAAAACACAAAATTGCAATTATGCCATCTTTACTCCACGCATCATGTCATCCTGAACTTGTTTCAGGATCTCACCGCGAGCCTATACATGTCTTTGTCCGCGGACAGATGCTGAAACAAGTTCAGCATGACAATACAAAGAGCTAACAACCAATGGCCAAAAGCTAAAGTAAAACACAAAGCTGCGGGCAAGCGAGCGCAATGAAACTGTTTCAACTGCCGAACGGAAGCAGTATCGCGTTTGCAAAACGCAAAAACACAAAACACAAAGAATTGCGCATAACGCACTAATATTCAATAACATAAAATTTTGCGTTTTGTAAAATCCTGTAAAACACCCTAAAAAAGCCCCAAAAAAGGGCGTTTTCAGTGGCAAAAACAAGCCTTTTGAAGCACAAAATCCCACCTTTCGGGGTGGGATTCTGTGTTTTAGCGTTGCTATATTGTCATGCTGACCATACCTTATTCTAACAAATAAAAGATATTTTCGATGAGCGAAGGCGAATAATTTAGTTCAGGATGACGGTTCGGGGTGGCTGTTGGCCATTGGCTTTTGGCTGTTAGGCGTCTGCAAAGACGCGAAGTTAAATAGCCGCGGGTTTTCAAACCCGTGGAAGATAAGAAGTCCTCATTATTAAGGGGCGTCTGGAAGACGGGGATTTCAATACCGAGGGACTTTCAAGTCCCCGGACACGTTGCCGTTCCGCGTCTTTGCAGACGCCATTTCATTCATCCCTTTTATTTCCACGGGTTCAAGAACCCGCGGCTATTCGCCTTCGGCTTCGCGTCTTTCAGACGCTTTTAGCTCACAACTCATTACTCAAAGGCTCATCGCATTTTTCTGAACCCTTTCCCCACTCGTTCCACCAGTCCGCGCTTCAGCCAGCCGGTGATGATGTAGGCGCATTCGCCCTCCATCCCGTTGCGGCGGCGCAGCTCGGCCAGGTCGGCCTTGCAGAACTCGGCTGGGAGGTCGGAAAACAGCTTCATGTTCTTTGTCTTGAACAGCTCGCGCATGCCCTCTTCCCGGATGCGGCGGTTCTCGGCATCCTGGCGGTTCAGTTCGCGGCCAAAGAAGGCCATCTGCTGCTGCAGCGTCTCCGTGGCCACCCATTGGGCAAAGTCCGTCACCGCCCTCGTTTCCTTGCATCCCTCCAGCGCCCACGCCACCATTCCGGCACGGAAGCCAATGAGGCACGAGCGGCGGCGCAGTATGTCCAGCGCCTCGTTGCCCGTTTCCATGTATTCGCTGATGCGTTCGTCCGTCCATTGGTCCAGCGCCTTCAGCGTGCGTTTCAGGCTGCATGTCACCACGTCCCCGGCATCGCCGCTGCTGCCCAGTTCGTACAGGCGTCTCACCACCGCCCTGGCCTTCTCCATCCCCTTCTCGTCCCGTTGCCGGGGCTGCACCTTCTCGCCGCGGTCGTCAGCCATCTGGGCAAAGCAGAAGCGGCTGTTCATGCCGTTTTCCACGTTCTGGAAAAACTTCTTCATGGCCATGTCCGTGCCGCTGAAGAGCAGGTTGTAGCGCAGCTCCACCACGGCCGAATAAGAGTTCTCGCTGGCAAAGTCCTGACCGTACATGCCCGCCTCAAAGCCAATGCGGTAGATGTCCGACTTCTGCGCCCACGCCCCCGCCTTGCAGCTGCGCACCACGGTGTCAATCTCCGGCGCAAAGGACAGCACCGAAAGCCCCCCGTTCTGGTCGGCACGCTTCAAAAGCTGGGTGTTACTTACATTTGCCGGGAGGCAGCGCACCGGAAAGGTTTCAAGCTCCGGCTGCTGCTTCGAGTTTTTCGCCCTACGCACCTTTTCACGGTATTCGTGCTCGCGGCGCATCGATTCGCGGTCGTCCTCCAGCATCGGGGCGGCCAGCAGGCTGTACACCTCGTTAAGGAAACTCTTTCCGCTGGCCTGAGCCCCAATTATGGCCGTCATGAAGATGGGGCTCTCCATTGCCCCGTCCAGATAAAGGCTGCGCAGGCGGCTCAGCAGCGTACCCAGAACGGGCAGCGAGGCCAGCAGCACGCACCGCCGGTTGCGCGGATAGCGGCGCACCAGAAAGTCCAGCAGAAATGGCAGCCTCTGTGGCAAGGGGTTCAGGTCAATCGGTAGGGAAGACACGTCCCCGCCCTCGCCTTTCAGGGCGGAAAGCACCGCCTTCACATCGGCCGGCAGCTGCGTACCTCTGGGGCTTGTCAGGGCACTTGCCACGGTATGCCGCCTTTCTTCCTCGCCCAGTCCCCAGGCGGGGATTACGGCCAGCAGCTTGGCGGCTGAAAAGTCTGTTATGTAGCGCAGTTCGCGCGCCAGCCTGTACAGGATGGTGTTGCGGTTCCCCTCGGCCGGAGTGCCGTAGATGCCCCAGCGTTCCAGCAAGGCCGCCACAATGCGGTCATAGCCTAAGCCCTCGAAGGTTGTACACACGTTCTCCATTGCCGCCTCGGGCAAGGACATTGCGGTGCAAGGAACTTTCTCTGCCCCCGCACCATTGTTGTTTAGAATTGTTTTTATTTGTTTCATTGTCAGACCCCCTCTAAAGACCCTCCTCTATGGGAAGACTTGTTCGCCGGGGGCGGGCTTTTTTTAGTTGTTTTTAATACTTAATTACTTTGGCTTTTGGCTGTTGGCTTTTGGCTGTTGGCTGTTGGCTTTTGGCTATTAGCTTTTGGCTGTTAGCTGTTGGCTGTTAGCTGATGGCTGTTAGCTTTTGGCCGTCTGAAAGACGGGAAGTTAAATAGCCGCGGGTTTTCAAACCCGTGGAATACGAGTCGGTTCAACTATAGGACCGTCTGGAAGACGGGGATTTCAATACCGATGGGCTTTTAAGCCCTCGGACACGTTGCCGTTCCGCGTCTTTGCAGACGCCATTTCATTCATCCCTTTTATTTCCACGGGTTCAAGAACCCGCGGCTATTCGCCTTCGGCTTCGCGTCTTTCAGACGCTTTTTCTGTGTAGCGTCATGCTGAAAATCGCGGTTAAGCGAGAGCAGAGCCAAGCTTGCTTGAGCTTATCATATTGTCATGCTGAATTTAGTTCAGCATCTCACCGCGAGCCTTTACTTGTTCTTCTCCGCAGACAGATCCTGAAACGAGTTCAGAATGACATGATGCTTTGGTTCACAATTACTTTGTGTGTATGAAAGGCCATTAGCCGTTAGCAAGCTTCGCTCCCAGTTCTCCCCATAGAGGGGGAGATTCCGCCCTTTCGGGCGGAGAGGGGGTCTTTAAAACAACGTCTCCCAGTCCACATAATAGAAGTCCTCGGCCACAGAAATGAAGTAGAGCCGGGCCCAATCCTTACACACAGCATCATATTGACACCCTATCTCGCCCGCCAGCCATGCCTGGTTCTGGGCAAGGGTCTGGAACTGGGGCTGGCACAGGAACACCACCCGCAGCCCGTCTCCGCTCGGGGTCTTGTGCACGCACACGATGTCCAGTTCCTCCACCCTGTCCCTGAAGCTCATCCAAAGCTCCTCGGGCGTACTGATGCCCGGCAACCCCATCTGCCTGATGTGGTCGATGTCCAGGGCGCAGAGGCCGTTCGGCTGTGCGTTGGCGTCCGTCCGCCTGCCCTCCCTGTAGGTGGCTTGCCAGCAGATGCCGGGCAGCTCGCCCTTCGCCTTCTCCAGCGCCCCCTCCTCGTCAAGTCGGGCATAGGCAATCCACCGCTTCACTTCGGCCGAATTCATC
>JAGBGU010000027.1 GCA_017935785.1 Bacteroidaceae bacterium | reverse complement strand
TCCCAAGAATGGTACGGTTTACAAAAATAGAAAGAAAATTCCAATTCTTTCAGTGCAATGATAGAAAAAACAAGCGTTCTTTGTGGCTGTTGTAGGGTATGTGCAAGAGATTAAAGATGCTGTTTCTACCAACTTTCCCTTCCATAAAAAGGCAACGGATAGGTAGCAATTCTTTCTCTAATACCCACCATATACGGCTCCTTCTGCCGAAATTAACAATATGGTGAGGTAACACAAATATGGTATATATACCAACCACTTATCAAATTTCACCCTTATCCTGCCATTATTACGCAAGTTCTCATTATCTTTGCAACGGACAACCATAAAACATTATATTATGATGAACCGTTCCAAACTTTATTTTCTGGCCCGAACCAGGCTATCTTTGCTGGCTGCAACGGTCTGCGCCATGACAATTGCTATCTGCTGTACACAAATGCAGAAGAGTAACGAAACAACACTTTCCCAGCTAAGAGAGGGATTTACCCACCCGCCCAAAGAAGCTAAGGTACGAACCTGGTGGCACTGGCTGGACGGTAACGTTACGGCAGAGGGTATTACAGCCGACTTGGAGGCAATGCACCGAGTAGGCATTCAGGAAGCCACACTTTTTAATGGTGGCATGGGTTTTCCGCAAGGTCCCATTGTATACATGAGCGCAGAATGGCTCGACCTGTTACACCATGCAGCAAGCGAAGCGGAACGTTTGGGGCTGGAACTGTCTTTTCATAATGGTCCGGGATGGTCGTCAAGCGGCGGGCCGTGGGTTAAGCCGGAAAACGCTATGCAGACAGTAACTTACAGCGAACAACAAGTGGAGGGTGGACGCAAAATAAGCGTAGCATTGCAGATGCCCCACTCACGTCATGATTTTTACAGAGACATAGCCGTCCTTGCATTTCCGACACCACAAAACGGGCAACGCATCAACAATCTGGATGAGAAAGCATTGGCCAACAACCATTTTAGAACTCACCTGATGCCCGAAAAACGCGAGGTGGATGAACTGGCTGTCGTAAGGCTTGACAAGATTGTAGACCTGACTACACAAACCACGGCAGACGGGACGCTGACATGGGATGTTCCCAAGGGCAACTGGACAATAATGCGTATCGGCTATACGCCAACCGGCATGACCAACCACCCCGCATTGGCCGGAGGATACGGACTGGAGTGCGACAAAATGAGCCGCAAGGCACTGGACGCATTTTGGAAAGATGGCATACAGCCCATCATTGACAAACTTGGCCCCCTGGTAGGGAAATCACTTACAGGCTCTCTGATTGACAGTTATGAAGTGGGATGCGGCAATTGGACGGAAGGCTTTGATAAGGAATTTGCTGCACGCAGGCATTACGACCTGAGAAAATACTTGCCCGCACTGGCAGGCTATTATGTGGAAAGCTGCAATGTGGCGGAACGATTCCTGTGGGACCTGCGTCTGACAGTAGGCGAGATGATGGCAGAGAACTACTATGACTACTTTGCACAACTATGCCATCAACACGGCATGGACTTCCTTACCGAACCTTACGAGGGACCCTTCAACGCCATGGAAGTGGGTATTCCGGCAGATGTGCCAATGAGTGAGTTCTGGGTGGGGAGCAATATGTTCAGTGGCATGGCCAATCTGGCAGCCTCTGTCGCCCACCATAACGGCAGACAAATAGTGGGCGCAGAATCTTTCACGGCAGCGGGTGGCGAGAGCCGCCACCGTAATCACCCCGGCATGCTAAAGGCGCAGGGCGACTATAATTGGTCAAATGGTGTAAACCGCTTCATACTGCACACCAATGCCCACCAACCCTGGGAGATTGGCCCCGGATTCAGCCTGGGCCAGTTCGGAACGAATTTCAACCGACACAACACATGGTGGGAACAAGGACGCGCCTGGATGGACTATTGTGCCCGCTCGCAGTATCTGCTTCAGCAGGGCAGTGGGGTACAGGATGTGCTGGTCTTTGTTGGAGAATCTGCGCCCAACACAGGAACTGACATGCCCGAAATACGAAAACTGGGATTGGACTATGACCAGATATCTATTTCGAACCTGAAAAAACTGACTGTGCAGGACGGACTTTTGCGTTCAGCAGCCGGACGTACTTACCGTCTGATGGTGTTACCGACAAACGAACAGCCTACGCTTTCACTGCTACAGCAATTGAAATTGTTAGTGGATGACGGCGCCCTCATTATAGGCAAGCGTCCCGAAGGATCTCCCTCACTGGACGGATTCCCACAAAGCGATGAAAAATACCAAACTTTGGTGGACGATCTATGGGGCAAGGATGACAACGGAAAAATCAGAGATATCGGTGTGGAAGACGCCATGAAGGAAATTGGCTTGTTGCCCGACTTCTGCGGCGGTTACGGGGAAGAACAACTTTGCTATCTGCACCGTTCAACAAGTGAGGCGGAAATATATTTTATATCCAACCAACAAAAGAATTACCGTACAGAAACGTGTCGGTTCCGGGTAGAGGGACTTGTGCCCGAGAAGTGGAATGCACAGACAGGAACCATGGAAAACCTTCCCGTCTGGAATTGTTCGGACGGCAAGACGGAAATAGCCCTTTCCTTCAAACCCGAGGAGGCCTACTTCGTCATCTTCCGCAAGCCGGAAAAGGATGATATACAGTACACCTCCATCTCCCAATCCCTTGCAAACAAAAGCTGCGAATTGCTTCCCGGGTTGGAAATCATACGGGCCGAGTACGGACAGTTCCTGCCCTTCGGCATGGTAGACTTGACCGAAAAGGTAAGAAGCCATGTACAAAACGGGCGCCTGGCTATCAATGCGGACAACGGATTTGCCGGTGGAGATCCGTGCTTCGGACTGGTTAAGGGTATGCGTGTGAAGTATTGTGTGGGAGGAAAGCAGCATATCGTTACGGTACCGGAGAACCAGCGTTTGGAGCTTCCGCAATCGGGCGAGGAAGGGCAATTGGAAATCATTACAGCTTTCTACGGAAAGATTCCTACAAGATTTAATGATACACGCGCTCCAGGAACTGCAGATGTTACAGACATATTGAAAAAGAGAATTGCCGCTGGAGAATATATTATTCCGGCCAGGGAGATAAAGGCTCCTATACAACCTTGCGTGGAGGGATTGGGAAAGCCTAAACTACATCTTATTTATAAAGAGGGCGAAACATGGCATGACCAATACTTTACCGATGACATGACAATAAACCTGGCTCGTCATAAGCCCGAGCCTATGTTGGCGGTGGAAAATGGAAAGACTGTATGGTACACACCAGAGGCCGGCAAGGTGGTGCTGACCAAGACAGACAGTACAACATTCACAACACAAGTGGACACCGTGCCGGAAGAATGGCCTATCAAGGGTACATGGGCTGTCGACTTCAACCAAAAGTGGGGATCTTGCTGGCAACGAGATTTCCCCGAGTTGGTATCATTCCATGAAGTGGAAGACGATGACAATGTAAAGTATTTCAGTGGTACGGCAATCTATAAAAACACATTCACGCTGCCACAGGAATACAACAGGCAGGACATCTGCCTGAAACTGGACTTGGGTCAAGTATTCGTCATCGCTGAACTGTATGTGAACGGAGACAGTCTGGGCATTCTTTGGAACTCACCCTATGAGGCGGACATCACAAAGGCTGTAAAGGACGGCGAGAACCAGATAGAGATCCGTGTCACGAACCAGTGGGTAAACCGCCTTATTGGAGATGAACGACTTCCGGCAGACTTTAAAGCACACGGAATACACTATGCCGAGTGGCCTGGCTGGATGCAGAGACCAGAGGAAAAACGTCCCTCAGGCCGCACCACCTTCGTGGCACACAAACATTGGCAAGCCACAGACCAACTGATTCCGGCTGGTCTGGTCGGACCTGTGGTTATACGCCCTTATGTAAGGACGGCTGTGGAGTAAAAGTTACAGAAACGCCCACACCCTACAATTAAAAATCCGTCGCCCCATTCAGAAAACTGGGGCGACGGTTTTTTAGTTCTATTTGTAAGGATAACTGCGGTTATCCCTGGATAAGTTCTACTATCTTGTCCACAGCACTGGAAAGTCCGTCGGGGTTCTTTCCGCCGGCAGTAGCAAAGTGTGCCTGGCCGCCACCGCCGCCCTGGATGAGCTTGCCGGCCTCGCGTACCATCTTGCCCGCATTCTGGCCCTCGGCCACCAGGTCGTCACTGAAGCAAACCGTAAGACTGGGTTTGCCATCGGCATGGCATCCCAACACCACAGCCAGACGCTCGGCAAACTGTGCACGCAGTTGGAAGGCGATATCCTTTGCGCCCTGTGCATCAAGAGGCAGCACAGCGGCAATAAGTTTGATGCCGTTCAGCTCCTTTGCCTTTTCTGCCAGTTCCTTACGAATCTCCACTACCTTCTGTGCCTTGAAGTCGTCCACCTGCTTCTTCAGGTCGGTATTGTCCTCAATTGCCTTCTGGATAGCCGTCTTCAGGTTGGGAGTATTGTTGAAGAGAGACTTGAGATCTGTAATCAAATCCTGCATTTTGTCCATCATGCTTTCCACACCCTTGCCCGTTACCGCCTCAATACGGCGGATGCCGGCTGCAATACTGCTCTCACTGATGATGCGCACCATACCCAAACATCCGGTGCTTGAAGCATGGCAACCGCCGCAGAACTCTACACTGGTACCAAACTGTACAACACGCACCTTATCGCCATACTTCTCTCCGAAGAGGGCAATGGCACCAAGTTCCTTGGCCTCCTCTATGGGAAGGTCGCGGTATTCCTGCAAGGGTATATTCTGGCGGATTTTCTCATTTACGATATGCTCTACTTGGCGCAGCTGTTCAGGAGTCACCTTCTCAAAGTGGCTGAAGTCGAAACGCAAAGAATCTGCTGTCACCAATGAGCCCTTCTGCTCTACATGCGTACCCAGCACTTCTCGCAAAGCCTCATCAATCAAGTGGGTACAGGTGTGGTTGGCTTCTACGGCACGGCGCATGTCCACATCCACACAAGCCATGAACTCGGCTGCGGGGTCGGCAGGAATGCGGTCTACGATATGGACAGACACACCGTTCTCCTTCTTGGTATCCAGCACGCGAATGGTTTCGGCCTCGTTCACCAGTTCGCCCTGGTCACCCACTTCACCTCCCATTTCGCCATAGAAGGGAGTCTGGTCAAGGATTACCTCGTACACCACGCCTTTCTTCTGCTTTACCTCGCGGTACTTCAGGATGTGGCAAGAATATTCGGTAAAGTCATAGCCCACGAACTGGGTTTCTCCTTCGGCCAGCACAGTCCAGTCGCCCATTTCCACCTGGGCGGCATTGCGGGCACGCGCCTTCTGCTTTTCCATCTCCACATTGAAGCCCTCTACATCCACCGTCATGCCGTTCTCGCGACAGATGAGTTCGGTAAGGTCCAGAGGGAACCCGAAGGTATCAAAGAGGGTGAACGCCTTGTCTCCCGCAATCTCAGTCTTTCCTGCTGCACGAGTTTCCTCCATCACACCGTTAAGCAGACGGATTCCGTTCTCTAACGTACGCAGGAAACTGTCCTCCTCTTCCTTCATCACCTTCATGATGAGTTCCTTCTGTGCCTCCAGTTCGGGATAGGAAGAACCCATCTCATGGATAAGAGCGGGAATCAGACTGTACATAAATGCCTGCTTCTGGCCCAGGAAAGTGTAGCCGTAACGTACGGCACGGCGCAGGATTCGGCGGATAACATAGCCGGCCTTGGCATTGCCGGGCAACTGGCCGTCGGCAATACTGAACGCAATGGCACGCAGATGGTCCACGATTACACGCATAGCCACATCGGTTTCCTCGGCGGCACCGTACTGAATGCCGGCCTTCTGCGCCATTACCTGGATAAGAGGCTGGAAGATGTCGGTATCATAGTTTGAGTTCTTTCCTTGCAGGGAACGTACCAGACGTTCGAAACCCATTCCGGTGTCAATGACATTCATAGAAAGGTTTTCCAACGAGCCGTCCGCCTTGCGGTTGAACTGCATGAACACAATATTCCAGATTTCAATCACCTGGGGATTGTCCTTGTTTACCAAATCGCGTCCGGGAACCTGAGCCTTCTCCTCGGCAGAGCGGCTGTCCAGGTGTATTTCTGAGCAAGGTCCGCATGGGCCGGTATCGCCCATCTCCCAGAAATTGTCATGTTTGTTACCGTTGATAATATGATCAGCAGGCACATGTTTCAGCCAGTAGGAGGCAGCCTCGTCATCGCGGCTAAGCCCTTCTTCCTGGCTTCCCTCGAATACGGTCACATAAAGGTCCGCGGGGTTCAGCTTAAGCACATCCACCAGATATTCCCATGCCATGTCAATGGCGCCTTCCTTGAAATAATCGCCAAAGCTCCAGTTGCCCAGCATCTCAAACATGGTGTGGTGGTAAGTGTCGTGGCCTACTTCCTCCAGGTCGTTATGCTTTCCGCTCACGCGCAGACATTTCTGCGAATTGGCTCTGCGGCGAGGTTCGGGATCGCGGGCACCCAAGATGATATCTTTCCACTGGTTCATACCGGCATTGGTAAACATCAGCGTGGGGTCGTCCTTGATCACCATTGGGGCAGACGCTGTAATCAGATGTCCTTTTGACTCGAAGAATTTCTTGAACGAGTCGCGTATTTCATTTGCTGTCATGATTTTATCTTTTACTTTTTTATTTGCTTTCTATTGAAAAATTGTTGCAAAGGTAATTTGTTTTGTGTACTTTTGCAAAGAAATTGCTCACAAAAGGCAGATAAGACAAGAATTATGGCACATAACACACCCAAAAACCTGAAATTGTATTATTCCATCAGTGAGGTTGCAGCCAAGTTTGGTGTGGCCGAATCGCTCCTACGTTATTGGGAGAAGGAATTTCCCAGCATCAAGCCTAAAAAGACCAACCGCATGGTACGCCAGTATTCCGCTCAGGACATTGAAGAGATTGAGCTTATTTACAATCTGGTAAAAGTGAGAGGAATGAAACTATCTGCCGCCAGAGAAGTTCTGAAGAAGAACCGCGAAGGTGCTTCGCGCAACGCACAACTGATAACCACACTGGAATCCGTACGCAACGAACTGCTGAGTCTGAGGCAGGAATTGAATGACCTTTAACTTCGCCTTTTCAAAAAACATTGCCAGAACATCCGTACCTATTTCAAAATGGAAAATGCAAAATGCAAAAATGCAATGTGTTGATAT
Organism: Bacteroidaceae bacterium; assembly: GCA_017935785.1. Taxonomy (GTDB): domain Bacteria; phylum Bacteroidota; class Bacteroidia; order Bacteroidales; family Bacteroidaceae; genus Physcousia. The sequence goes on along the minus strand of JAGBGU010000027.1, from coordinate 46,411 downwards.
TTAATTTGTTACGAAATCCGTCTTTGCGTTTTTTGCAAAAAGGGACGAAAAAGCCGTGTTTTGATGGTTTATTTTGGTCAGGAAGTCGCGTTTTTTCGTTTATTGGATATTAATAAGGGCTATCCTTTATCGGGACAGCCCTCTTTTTTTACGAGTTTTTGGTCTTGTCGTTGGGGTTCGCAATCTTCTTGTACTGTTTTCCTTCATAGTCCACAAAGCCTGCCTTCAGCCAACGGGTAATGATGTAGGCGCACTCGCCTTCCATGCCATACTTGCGGCGAAGCTTGACGAGGTCGCTCTTGGTGAAGGGGTCTGGCAGTTCGGAGAGCAGCCTGATGTTCTTCGTCTTGTACATCTCCTTTTTTCCGCGCTCGCGGATTTGGCGGTTCTCCTCGTCCTGCTTGTTGAGCGAGTGGCCGAAGAAGGCCATCTGCTGGAGCAGGGTTTCGGTGGCCACCCAAAGGGCAAAGTCTGTCACCTTCGTCGTTTCGTCATCTTATGTCCCCAAAATGGTTTGTGAGTCTCATTTTGGGAACAAACAACCTACTGACAACCCAATGATGTATTGAATCTCAAATCCATCTCTTACTTCAGATATTTACGGTTTTCTGATTCTTCCAGCACCTGCATCTGCTGAATTGCCACTTGATTTAGCTTGACAAGTCTCTCCGTCTGTGGCATACCATCATTGATGAATACGGCATTGAGATTCTCCATGTTAGAGAGACAGATGAGTTCGTTGATGGTAGCATAGTCACGGATGTTGCCTTTCTTATCAGGATTAGAATCTCGCCACTCCTTTGCAGTCATGCCAAACATTGCAACATTCAGCACATCAGCCTCTTCTGCATAGATGAGTGATTTGTGGTACGCATCAATCTCTTCAGGCACTATATTCTGCTTGATAGCATCGGTATGAATACGATAGTTGAGTTTTGAGAGTTCACGTTTGACTGACCAACCGATTTGCTTTTGCTCTTCTTCCTTGAGACGCTGGAATTCTTTGACGAGATACAACTCGAACTCAACCGAAACCCAATTGGCGAACTTAAATGCAATATCACGTTGAGCATAAGTGCCTCCGTTGCGACCAGTTGTGCATACTATACCGATGGCATTTGTCTGTTCTATCCATTTTGTAGGGCTAAGGGTGAAAGCATTACTTCCTGCCTCTTGTAAAAGGGGGTCGAATCCGACCCCTTTAAATTGAGGATTGTTGAGTTTCTCCCAAAGTCCAATATACTCGATAGTATTCTTCAGACGCATCCAGTTCTTCACTACATCCTTTGGCCCCTCTGCGTTTTTCTGACGAGCAATGTCTGTGATGCAAACGTAATCTATACCATTCTGCTGCATGGTGCGGATTAGCGTGTCCTTAACTTGTATATTCGTAACCTTCTTTGCCATAATTATTTAATTATTCGAGGGATTCTCCTACAAAGGGTTCAATATAAGTAATATTTCTTATTTCGTTAAATTCCTCTGGCAGGTATGCGTCAAGCTGCTCTAAGAGTTGTCCCTTACCTCCAGCCCACTTGATAAACGGTTTTGCTTGCATTTTCATTTCGACTACAAAGTTACAAAAAACAGAAAACGGATACAAGAAAACACAGGATAATTATTAGTTGATTTGTTCGTTTATATTTTGTGCCAGCAAAGCCGTGCAAATATTTCCTATCACATCCGCTTGGCATAATTGGATTATTGACATTGTACACATTCCCGTTTTGCAAATTTGACTTCGCTGAAATACAGCGCTACCTGGCATAACATTCACTCAAATAAACGTCCTCGCCTCACCCCTTTGCATTTTTGCGTTTTGCAAAACGCAAATAATAAGGGGGTGATGGGGCACACCTTATTTAATCATTAAATATTTAATGAATAATGAATATATAATATATAGGGCCGCCCCCCCATATATTTTTGCACGGTGCAAAATGCAAAAATGCAAAGGAGAGAGCGCAGAACACCAAGCTGGCTTGGGGGTTATGCCGAGCGACGCAGCATTTCGATGACGGAACATCATCAAAATTTCTTTTACACCCCTACAGGCGCATGGCATGGAAAAATTTACGGCATGGCGTAGCGGTAAATTTTCTCTCGCGAAGAAAAAATCCAACGCGCCGGCCAAGAAAAACCATGATTCCAATAAAATTTTACATATAAGCGAAAATAATTCCATTTTTATTTTGTTATTACAAAATAAAGGTGTAACTTTGCAGTGTTATTCCGGACAACAAAACAACAACCATTAGCTGTTAGCCATTGGCGAAGCAGCAAACACCCCGCCAACGTCATCCTGAACTTGTTTCAGGATCTGTCCGCGGAGAAGGACAAGAAAGGCTCGCGGTGAGATGCTGAAACAAGTTCAGCATGACGAGAAGAGGACAGGTCAATAACTCAAAAAACATGTTCTTTTGTCGGAAACTCTAAACTCTAAACCCTAAACAATAAACTCTAAACTCTAAACTTTAACAAAAATGGCAATCAAAATCAAAGCAATCGAGAGAAACGTGGCCTTTGAGAAAGGCACCGAGAAGTGGGCGTTCGTGATGCAGCCCGAGTTGTACAGCCGCCTGAACGAGAACAAGGTGGTGCAGGAAGCAGCCCTGCGCAGCGGCATCGGCAAGGGCGCCATCTCTGCCGCCTGGGAAGCCATCGGCGACGTAATCCGCGCCTGGGCAACCGAGGGCCACAGCGTGGCAGTGCCCGGACTGGGTACCATGCGCTTCGGCGTGCGCAGCAACTCCGTGGAGAAGGTGGAGGACGTGAACTCCGCACTCATCACCAGCCGCCGCGTAATCTTCACCCCCAGCACCGAGATAAAGGACGAGCTGGCAAAGACCGCCATCAGCATCACCTGCTACGACCGCAACGGAAACGTCATCAAGCAAGTTACCAGCGAAGACGACGGCAACGTGGACAACGGCGAGGAGCCCGACCCTACGCCAAGTAATCCAACGCCCAACCCCGATGATGAGGAGGGTGACGGAGGATTGGCGGGGTAAAGGGGAAGACCCTCCCCCCTGCCCCTCCCTCTATGGAGGGGAGTATATAGCAAACCCTTCATCCAACAAGCTAATGGCTAACAACGCTCCACCAACGTCATCCTGAACTCGTTTCAGGATCTCACCGCGAGCCTTCCTTGTTCTTCTCCGCGGACAGATGCTGAACTAAATTCAGCATGACATATAGAAGCCAACAGCCAATAGCCAACGTAAACAAAATAAACCACACCCTCCAAAAAAAGTCTCCCCCTTGGGGGAGATTTAGAGGGGGTCCAGTCTTTACTCTTATCATGACCCGAGGAATCCGAAACAACAACCCGCTGAACATCCGCCGCACAGCCACCAAATGGAAGGGGCAAAGGCCGGAGCAGACCGACCCCCACTTTGTGCAGTTCACCGCCATGGAATGGGGTTTCCGAGCCGCCTTCTGCCTGCTCGACACCTATGCTGACAAGTACGGGCTGCGTTCCGTTGAGCAAATCGTAAGCCGATGGGCACCGCCATCCGAGAACAACACCGAAAGCTACATTGCCCACGTCTGCCGAATGACCGGGTTCACGCCTACGCAACCCCTTGAACGATGCCACTGGGCTGCGTTGTTACAAGCCATGGCACGCATTGAGACCGGCAAAATGCTGCCAATGGAAACCATACGCCAAGGCGAAGCGCTCTACCAACATTCGTACCACCTCTAACTCAAACCAAACGCTTATGAAACCAAACCTACGCAAATTCCTTGAAGCCCTGCTCAAAGCCCTTCTCGCCCTCCTTGGAGGCATGGCAGGCGGCGCAATGGTCTGACCCATGGAACGCGCCAGCGCCATTCTTCTTCTGGCCTTCGGCGCAGCCATGTGCGCCATCTCATTGGCACTTCCGCCCACAGGCGAGATAGACGGCTCGGTGCTGATGCTCTTCGGCCAAATACTTGTCTACGCCGGCTCCGTATTCGGCGTGCGAATCTACATCAAAGACCTGATGAACCAACACAAAAACCCACCGCAATGAGGTGGGTTTTGTGGTTTTTTGGGGCATTTCAATGCGAAAACACCCCCTCAAAACGCCCCATTTTTAGCCCTTTTGCAAAGAAATGCAAAGACGCAATCCGCTAACTATAACAATATCAATACATTGCATTTTTGCATTTTGCAATTTACTTTTTTAAAATAATATAAACATACGGTAAACTGTAAGTGAAGAAATGGGTTTTGTAGGAACATTGGCGACCCAGCATAAACCAAATTCACACACTTAGAAGAAACCCGTCCAAAGATTCCTGTTAAGGTCTTCGGACGGGTCATTTTTTTAATTATTACTCAAAATTTCTTTCCTCAAGCCATTTTTTTCAGAAGCGATTCACCACCTCCACTTCCGGAATCTTCTTCAAGTCCTGGCAAATGGTCTGAAGGTCTTCGGCATCATGAACCTCCAACAAGATTTCTGCCACAAAGATTCCGTCATTGGTTTCAATGTTAACCTTCCGCATATTGACATTCATCTGCTGGGACAGCACGCCGGTAATCTGGTGCAGCACGCCCATGTGGTCAATGCCTTCAAGATGAAGCGTGGCAGGGAAATACAACTGTTTGTGGGTATCCCAATTGGCCGCCAGGATGTGGTTGCCGTAACTGCTTTTCAATTTTGCCGCTATGGCACACTGGCGCTTGTGGATGGTGATGCGGTTGTCATCGTCAAAATAGCCCAACACATCATCGCCGGGGATGGGGTGGCAACAGTCGCACATGATGTACTTGCCCATTGTCTCTTCGTTCAGGCAAAGCGGTTTCTTGCGGTCTATCTTTTCTGAAGGCGCATCTGACGTACCGGTTCCAGGCGCTTCGGCAGACTTGTTGCGTCCGCGCTTGAAGAATTCCAGATAACGGCTCCAGCTCTTCTTGTTTCCCGAATCCTTTTCAAGAATCAGATTACGGTCCTGATCGCCCAAGACTACATGGCCGGAGCCAATGGCCGCATAGAACTCCTCACGGCTCTGAATTCCGTGGAGGGCGCAAAGGCGGTCTGCTATCATACTGTTGGGCTCCTTCTCCAATTCCTTGAAGAAAGCCGCCAACATATCCTCACCGGCCCTTTGTCTCTCGCGCATTTCCCTCTTGAGTATGGCCTGAATCTTACTCTTGGCTTTTGCCGTAGTGGCATACTGCACCCATTCGGCAGTTACCTTTTGTGTCTTTGACGTTAGAATCTCCACCTGGTCACCGCTGCGCAGAACATGACTGATGGGCACAAGTTTGTGGTTTACCTTGGCACCGATACAATGAGTCCCCAAGAATGTATGGATATTGAACGCAAAGTCCAAGGCTGTACATCCTGCCGGCATGGTCTTGAACTCGCCCTTTGGCGTTACCACAAAGATTTCGCTGGCATAGAGATTCAGCTTTATGGCATCCAGAAAATCTACGGCATTGGGTTGCGGATCGTCCAGAATCTCCTTGATAGTACGGAGCCACTTGTCCAGTTCGTTCTCGCTGTCCTTGGTTGTCTTGCTACCCTCCTTGTATTTCCAATGGGCGGCAAATCCCTGCTCGGCCATTTCATCCATCCTGCGGCTGCGAATCTGCACCTCAATCCATTTTCCGGATTTGCTCATGAGCGTTGTATGCAAAGCCTGATAGCCATTGGTCTTGGGATGGCTCAGCCAGTCACGGAAGCGTTCGGGATGCGGCTTGTAGATGTTGCTTGCCACAGCATAAATATGAAAACATTCGGTTATCTCATCATGTACGTCACCCTGGTCAAAGATGATACGCACTGCCAGGATATCGTAAACCTCATCAAAAGTGACATGCTTGTTCTGCATCTTACACCAGATGCTGTAGGGAGCCTTTATGCGCGCCTTTATCTCATATTGTATGCCCAATTCGTCCATCTTTTTGCGAATGGGGGCGGTAAACTCGTCAAACTCGGCATTCAGATTGTCCTTCATTCCGGCAAGGTTACGCGAAATCTCTGCATATTCCTCGGGATGTTCGTAGCGGAAGCTCAGGTCCTCCAGTTCCTCCTTAATCTTGTGCAACCCCAGACGGTTGGCCAAGGGGGCATAAATGTAGAGGGTTTCGCCGGCAATCTTATACTGTTTGTTAGGCAACTGGCTGCCCAGCGTACGCATATTGTGCAGACGGTCCGAGATTTTGATGAGGATTACACGGATATCGTCGCTCATGGTAAGCAACAGTTTCTTGAACGATTCGGCCTGGGCTGACGCCTTTTCACCAAAGATTCCACCGGAAATCTTGGTCAGCCCGTCCACAATCTGTGCAATCTTAGGACTGAAGATGTTGCTTATATCCTCCACCGTATAGTCAGTATCCTCCACCACATCGTGCAGAAGCGCCGAGCAGATGCTGGTGCTTCCGAGGCCGATTTCCTCGCAAGCAATCTGCGCCACCGCTATAGGGTGCATGATATAGGGTTCTCCACTAAGGCGGCGCACGCCTTTGTGGGCCTGTTTGGCAAAGTTGAAAGCCTTGTTGATAAGTTCCACTTTACCACGATGAGGCGAATTCATATAAGTGTCCACCAAGCGCTGGTAGGCTTCATTCACCATTCTCTCATCCTCTATTTCCCTGGGAGTCAGTTCTTGCATACGATTCTTTGTCTTTCGAGGTTGGACAATACGGTTTTGGGGAAAAGTTATTTCACTCTAAGTTTCTGGCCGACCCTGATATTGTTGCCCTTGAGGCCGTTCAGAGCCTTTATCTTGGAAACGGTTGTACGGTTCCTTTGCGCAATGGCGCCCAAAGTGTCGCCTCGGCGCACTGTCACGGTCCGGCGCCCCTTACTTGATGTTTGCGTGGTTTTGCTCTCGTCCACTTCCACCACCTTGCGGTTCTTTGCCAGCTCGTCTATCCGGTGTGTATAGATACTGTCACCGGCAGTAAGGAAAGCGGCCACAGCAGAACTGGGCAGCTTGATGGTGCAGGGACGGATTTCGCCGGGGATAAGCGTGGTGCGATACTGCGGATTAAGGGCTTTCACCTCGTCCATACTCACTCCGCACAGGTCCACAATCTGTTCCATGTACACATTACGCGTCACGTTCAGCGTGTCGGCAGACTGCGGAAGGCTGGTCTCGAGCGGGCATATATTGTGCTGACAATAATAGTTCATTACATAGTTTGCCGCAATGAAAGCCGGCACATAGCCACGCGTTTCGGCCGGAAGATAGGGGTAGATTTTCCAATAGTCCTTCACGCCGCCGGCACGGGTAATTGCCTTTAGCGTATTGTTGGGACCGCAATTGTAGCTGGCAATGACCAACGTCCAGTCGCCGAACATGTCATAAAGGTCTTTCAGATAACGTGCGGCGGCATAGCTGGACTTGATGGGGTCTCTCCGCTCGTCCACCAGACTGGTCACTTCCAGGCCGTACTGTTTTCCGGTAGCAATCATAAACTGCCACAGACCGGCAGCCCCTACACGGCTCGTTGCCTTTGGGTTCAGCGCACTTTCTATTATGGGCAGATATTTCAGTTCAAGAGGGAGCTGGTAACTCTCCAGCGCTTCCTCGAACAGAGGAATGTAAAAATTGCCTGCGCCCAGGAAAATACTGATGGAACGGCGCATGCGCTCGCAATACTGGTCTATGTAGCGGCGGACAACCTTGTTATAAGGCATTTCTATCACATTGGGCAAGCGGCTCAGACGGGAGATGTACTCTTCATCGGTAAATTGGGGATTCTCACCCGTAGTGTTACAGCTGTCGTCCGCAGTGAGGTGGCTTCTCACATTCCAGTCATTAAGCAGGCTGTCCAGTTCATGCGCCTGCATACCTTCGGGCAGAATCAGGCTGTCACCCGCCAAGGGTTCCTCGGCCACCCTTACCTGAGCCTTCACATTTAAGCCTGGAAACCACATGAAAGCCGTTATAAATGCTATAAAAATTGTCTTGTCCATGTCTTAAAACGTAATGTTACATTGAATTCCGGGAGCTGTCTGGCGCTGCATCAGTCCACCTTTGGGGCTTTGCTGGATGACGGTCGGCCCCCAACTCATGCTCAGATCCTTGCTGATATCGAATGAGGACAGTTCTGCATCCACATAAGCATCAATCACCGCCAGCATATATACCCCGGCAAAAGCAAAGATACTCATATCGCGATATTTCCGGAAATAGTTCTTTTTGTTCTTGAAGATGGTCTTGAAGCGTTCTTCCTTACCCGTTATATCATACCCCAAAGGAAGCATCTTCTCATAGCTTTTCGTATTGGGGTCGGTATCCATTATGTCCAGGTATGCCTGGCTATAGTCTCTGAGCATCTGCCCGTTCCAGGTAAGCGCATAGGCGCAGCCCAGAAATCCTCCGTAGAAGATGGGGAGCTTCCAGTACTTGCGGTTATAAATCTGTCCGCCTCCGGGAAAAACAAGTCCCAGCCACATAGAGCGTATGGGGTCTGGTTTGAACTTGCTCTTCTTGGCCGGGTTAAGCACTTCCTGCAACAGACTGTCCGTCATTTGCGAAAGCTCGGCGCTGTCCTTGGGCAGCTTGTCCTCCAACTGTTCCTTTGCGGCCTCCGGATTCCGTTTGAGCGCAGCGGCTGCCACCTTTACCGAGTCTGCCTCCTGCTGTTTCTTCAATGCCACGGAATCAGCCTTTTCCGCAATCTTCTCCTTTCGGGAGTTTCCCCTCGCTGTTTTTCTGTCTCGCTTGGTGGTCTGCGGAATGGAATCCTGACGGGCAATGGTGTCTGTCTTCTCCACCACCGGCTGTTGCGCCCAAAGCGTATTTGTCCCGCCACACCATAGGACAAGGTGCAGCAGGACCACAATCTTCAAATATGCTTGTCTTCTACTTTTCAATGGTTGAGTTGGTCAAACAGTTCAATGATACGTTCCAATTCCTGTTCATTGGAGAAGGGGATGGTTATTTTGCCCTTGCCCTTGTCAGAACAGGTAAGCTGTACCCTGGTCTGGAAAAACTTGCTCAGGCTGTCCTTCAGCACGTTGTATTCGGCATTCAGCGTAGAGCCTTTCTGGCGAATCCGCTGCCCGCCGCTGCGCACAGTGCCGCCCTCGCTCAGTTCCTTTGCCAGCCCCTCTATCTTGCGCACACTCATCTTTTCTTTCTTAATCTCGTTGAAGAGCTTTATCTGTGCCGAAGGGTCATCCAGGGCCAGCAGCGCACGGGCGTGGCCCATCTCAATCTCACGGTTCTTGAGCCCCATCTGTATGGGTGCGGGCAACTTGAGCAGACGCAGATAGTTGGTCACGGTGGCACGGTTCTTCCCCACTCTTTCGCTCAGTTGCTCCTGCGTCATGCCATACTGCTCCAGCAGATGCTGGTATGCCAAGGCTATTTCCAATGCTGTCAGGTCCTGGCGCTGGATGTTTTCCACCAAAGCCATTTCCATCATATTCTCATCGTCCACGGTGCGGATATAGGCGGGTATGCGCTGCAGGCCCACCTTCTGGCTGGCTCGCCAGCGGCGCTCGCCGGCAATGATGATATACGTGCCGTCGCCCATATCACGCAAGGTGATGGGCGTAATGATTCCCAACTGGCGAATACTGTTGGCCAATTCCTGTAAGCTGTCATCATCAAACTCTCTTCTGGGCTGTTCGGGATTGGGCTGAATCAGTTCCATCTCCACCTCGTTGATATTGGACGAGCCTTCCGTCTTCACCTCTCCGGTATCAATCAGCGCATCAAGTCCGCGCCCCAGTGCCGGGTACTTCTTTCGTATTGCCATGGTTGAATCGTTGGATTTTTAATGATAGTTCTTTATTCGGATTTATTCTTGTTGATTACCTCCTTGGCCAAGGCCAGATGCGCCTTTGCGCCAATGGAATCAGCATCGTAAAGGATGGCCGGCAACCCGTGGCTGGGCGCCTCGCTCAGCTTCACGTTACGTGGGATAATGGTCTTGAAAACCAAATCCTGGAAATGGCGCTTCACCTCGTCATAAATCTGGTTTGCCAGTCTCAGACGGCTGTCATACATGGTCAGCAGGAACCCTTCAATCTCCAGCGTCGGATTGAGTTTCTGCTTCACAATCTTGATTGTATTCAACAGTTTGCTGATTCCCTCCAGCGCAAAGTACTCACACTGCACAGGAATGGCCACGCTATGAGCCGCGGTCAGGGCATTTACAGTAATGAGGCCCAGGCTGGGGCTACAGTCAATCAACACATAGTCATAGTCGGCCGTAACCGGAGACAGCACTTCCTTGAGCACACGCTCGCGGCCTTTCTGCTTGAGCAGTTCTATCTCCGCGCCCACCAGATCCACATGGGCCGGTATAATGTCAAGCCCTTCAATGTCGGTGGTATAAATGGCCTCTCTCACATCCACTTTGTTAATCAGGATGTCGTAGATAGTATAGTCTATTTCCTTCGGGTCAATGCCAAGACCGGAAGAAGAATTGGCCTGAGGATCCGCGTCAATCAGGAGCACTTTCTTTTCCAGCGTGGCAAGCGAAGCGGCCAGATTCATGGAGGTGGTGGTTTTTCCCACACCGCCTTTTTGGTTGGCCAAAGCTATTATTTTACCCATTAACAATTTTCTTTGATTATGATTATTGATGCAAAGATACGCAAAAAAAGGCAGACAAAGCCGTTTTTTCCCTCTAAGATTGCTAAAAGTGTTGATAACTGGCTCACTTTGTTGATAACAGCGGTTCATTAAGCCACTTGAATGAAAGTTTTTTTGCTATTTATGCCTGTTTTTGCGGCATTTTACATATATTTGCACTGCTTAACAATGTTTTTAGTTTTTAAGGATACGGCAATCATGTCAGACAAGCCCCTCATACTCATAGCCAACGACGACGGAGTGGATGCCCCCGGCATCAAGGTGCTTACCCGGCTCATGCGCCGGCTGGGCCAGGTAGTAGTTGTGGCGCCCGACAGCGCCCGCAGCGGATATTCCTGTGCCATTACCACCCACGGAACGGTACGTCTGAACCATGTATCCGGAGAGCCGGGCCTTCAGGTGTATTCGTGTTCGGGCACGCCCTCAGACTGCGTCAAGCTGGCGCTCGAGAAAATACTCGACCGTAAGCCCAGCCTGATGGTAAGCGGCATAAACCACGGAGACAACTCGTCTGTCAGCGTACACTACAGCGGCACGTTGGGAGCCGTGTTCGAGGCTTGCATGAAGGAGGTGCCCGCCATTGGGTTCAGCGTCAGGTCAACCGCCCCCGACTGCGACTTTTCGCCCTATGAGCAGACCATACTCGATATTGCCTCCCTCGCGATGAAAAAAGATTTTCCTCGGGACGTATGCCTGAACGTAAACTTTCCGATAGTGGAAAAGCTCCGCGGCGTGCGCGTTTGCCGATTGGCAAGAGGAAACTGGGTTGAAGAATGGATCGGGGCCGGTGATGCGGACACATTCCGCCTTACCGGACATTACGTCAATCTGGAACCCGAGGCCGACGACACAGACGACTGGGTCCTCTGCCATGGCATGGCCGCCGTTACGCCCCTTAAGCTCGACATGACGCACTATCCCACAATCCCCTTGCTAAAAGAATTGGAATCATGAAATATTACCTCATTGTAGGAGAAGCCAGCGGCGACCTTCACGCCAGCCATCTGATGTCCGCGCTGAAGACTGCTGACAGCCAAGCCGAATTCCGGTTTTACGGAGGCGACATGATGCAGGCCGTGGGCGGCACGCTGGTATGCCATTACCGCAACCTGGCCTACATGGGATTCCTGCCCGTACTGATGCACGCCCGGACCATTCTGCGCGGAATGGCCGACTGCAAGCGCGACATCCTCAACTGGAAGCCCGATGCGGTCATTCTGGTAGACTACCCCGGATTCAACCTTCAGATAGCCAGTTACGTAAAGCGCCACACAGACATTCCCGTATTCTACTATATCTCACCCAAGATATGGGCATGGAAGGAGTACCGGATCCGCGATATCCGGCGCAATGTGGACCAGCTGTACAGCATACTGCCCTTCGAGGTGGACTTCTTTGAAAAGAAACACCGTTACCCCATACATTATGTAGGAAACCCCACCGTGGACGAGGTGTACGCATACAAACAGACCCACCGCCCCGACTTTGAGAAGTTCTGCGCAGACAACAATCTGGATGCACGCCCCGTCATAGCCCTGCTGGCCGGAAGCCGAAAGCAGGAAATCAAGGGCAATCTGCGCATGATGGCCGAGGTGGCCGGCACATGGAACAACGACTACCAGATGGTAATAGCCGCCGCGCCCGGCATAGAAGACGAGTTCTACCGCGAATGCCTGGGCGACAACCCCGCCACGCTGCTCAGAGGGCAGACCTACCGCATTCTGCAGCACAGCCTTGCCGCACTGGTTACCAGCGGAACCGCCACGCTGGAGACCGCCCTTTTCCGTGTGCCGCAGATTGTATGCTACAACATGAAGGCCGGCTGGCTGGCCAACCTGGGCAAGAAGCTCCTGCTCAAGGTGCCTTACATCTCATTGGTCAACCTTGTCGCCGCGCGCGAGGTGGTGCCCGAACTGGTTGCGGCGGACATGACGCCCACAAACCTGCAAGGCCATCTGATAAGCATCCTTCCCGGCGGATCCGCACGCAAGCGCCAACTGCAGGACTACGAAGACGTGGCACAAAAACTGGGCGAGCCAGGCGCTCCACAGAAGGCGGCAAGGCTCATGACAGAGTACCTGCAGCAAAGACTCCGGAAATAATCTTTAATCACCAACATAATTTACACCAATCATGAAAATGAAACAGATTTACGCGTGTATGGCGGTCACCATCGCCCTCGCAAGCTGCCAGCAGGACCAACAACCTGCAACCGACCTGTTTACCCCCTACGCCCCCACAGATCTGCGCCTGCCCTCTGTGCCCTTAGTGGTGAACGACCCCTACTTCTCCATCTGGTCGCCCTATGACAAGCTGACCGACGGCCCCACCAAGCACTGGACCGACGACAGCAAGCCCCTGTTGGGACTGCTCCGCGTTGACGGAAAGACCTACCGCTTCATGGGCACACAGAGCTACGACCTCATGCCCATCGCCCCCATGGCCGACCAGGAACGCTGGAACGGACGCGTAAGCTACGAGGTACAGAAAGACGGCTGGCAGAGCGAGACCTTCGACGCCACCGCATGGGCCGAGCAGAAGGCAGCCTGGGGTTCGCCCGACCTGTCCTTCATCAGCAACAAATGGAGCCAGGAAGGAAGCGACATCTATATCCGTCGCGAAGTGGAGCTCACCGCCGACCAGCTGAAGGAAGAACTCGTCCTGAAGTATTCTCACGACGATGTGTTCAAGCTCTATGTAAACGGCACACAGGTGGCCACCACCGGCGAGACGTGGGTAGACAACGTACTCCTGCCCGTAAACGAGGATATGAAGAAGCTCTTCCACGAAGGCAAGAACATCATTGCGGCCCACTGCCACAACACCACCGGCGGAGCATACGCCGACTTCGGACTGTTCTATAAGATGCGCACCGAAACAGCGGAGCCCGAAACAGCCGTACAGAAGAGCGTGGACGTACTGGCCACCAACACCTACTACACATTTGAATGCGGTCCCGTGGAACTGGACGTTGTCTTCACCGCCCCCATGCTCATTGACGACTACGACCTCATCTCCACCCCCATCAACTACATCTCCTATCAGGTGCGCAGCACAGACGGACAGAAGCACGACGTGCAGTTCTATCTGGGCGCCAATCAGCTCATGGGCGTGAACAAGGAAAGCCAGCCCACCATCTCCACACCGGGCACCGAGGAGGGCATCAGCTATGTGCGCACCGGCACCATCGACCAGCCCATCCTGGCCAAGAGCGGAGACGGCATCTGCATTGACTGGGGCTACTTCTACATGCCCGCCGTCAACGGCGAGGTCACCCTTGGCCTGACCGCCGTCGTGGAAGGCGCGTTCATGAAGAACGGAACCCTGGCGCCCATGGCAGACAAGTGCGTGACCAACGGCGCACCCGGCCCCAAGCCCACACTGGCCTATATGCACAACTTCGGCTCCGTGGACAACGCATCAAGCTTCACCATGCTGGGATACGACGAGATTCAGGACATCGAATACATGTACCACCGCTACAAGGGCTATTGGGCTCACGGCGGAAAGGTAACCATCTTCCAGGCCTTCAAGAAACTGCAGGACCAGTATGCCAGCATTATGGAGCGCTGCCGCGCCTTCGACAAGATGATCTACGACGACGGAATGGCTTCCGGCGGCAAGGAATATGCCGAAATCCTGAGCGCGTCTTACCGCCACATGATGGCCGCACACAAACTCTTCGAGGACAAGGACGGCAACCTGCTTTGGTTCAGCAAGGAGAACAACTCCAACGGTTGCGTGAACACCGTAGACCTCACCTATCCCGAAGCCCCCCTGTTCCTGGCCTACAACCCCGAACTGCAGAAGGCCATGATGACCAGCATCTTCGACTACAGCTACAGCGGACGCTGGACCAAGCCCTTCGCCGCGCACGACCTGGGCACCTACCCCATTGCCAACGGACAGCGCTACAGCGGCGACATGCCCCTGGAAGAGGCCGGCAACATGCTCACCCTGGCCGCCATGCTCTGCAAGCTGGACGGCAACACCGCCTATGTGGACAAGTACTGGGACATCATCACCACCTGGGCCGACTATCTGGTTGAGAACGGACAGGACCCCGAGAACCAGCTCTGCACCGACGACTTTGCCGGACACTGGGCGCACAACTGCAACCTCTCCCTGAAGGCCATCTGCGGCGTGGCAGGATATGCCGAAATGGCACGCCTGAAGGGCGACGCCGCCACCGCCGACAAGTATCTGGCCACCGCACGCCAAATGGCAAAGAAGTGGGAAGAGATGGCACTGGAGGGCGACCACTACCGCCTGGCCTTCGACCGCGAAAACACCTGGAGCCAGAAGTACAACATGATCTGGGACAAGCTGTGGAACCTCGGCCTGTTCTCTGACGATGTCTACAAGCGCGAAATCAGCTATTACCTGACCAAGCAGAACAAGTACGGACTGCCCCTCGACTGCCGCCGCGACTACACCAAGAGCGACTGGATCATGTGGACCGCCGCCATGTCGCCCGACGACGACACCTTCCGCAAGTTCGTCATTCCCGTGTACAACTACATCAACGAGACCGAAAGCCGCGTGCCCATCAGCGACTGGAGCGACACCAAGACCGGAAAGATGGTAGGCTTCAAGGCCCGCAGCGTTATCGGTGGCTACTGGATGAAGGTATTTGCCGACAAGCTGGCAGCCCAGCAGAAGAAGTAACCGTCCCATATAGATTAAGGATATATAGCAAAGGAGGGTGTGTCAAATGTGCACACCCTCCTTTCGTATTTCCACAATATACCTTCCAGTTCTCTTGTGAAGATCCAAAATCACTCTTTGATTTGTCTGAGTGTCGGGTAATCCACTTCTGGATTTTCAGCAATGACCCATTCCCAATTATAAACTTTTAAGGCGGCGTTCATCTCCGGAATCTTCTCATTTATATCCATGCTGTTTCCAACAAATATGGCTTCACAATGGCTGGAATTATCATTCCTCCCGAATCCGGTTTGTTCGTTGTATGGTTGGCCACTATTGTATATGTATGCAGTCCACGAACCAACCACGTCTGTAGATGCTTCGTTAAAACCAACAATACCACCGGCATAGGCAACTCCACTTACTTCAGCTGTGTTTCCACAGGCAATGACAGAGCCTGTGTTATTGCCGGTGATACCTCCAATCCTGTAGTGTCCCTTGATTGTACCATAATTGATGCAGCCGATAATGGTACCGTCATTAAGGCCTGCAATACCTCCTTTATAATGGTTTATTTTTCCGTGCAAATAATGGTATGCATTGGTACAACCGATAATGGTTCCATAGTTTTTCCCTACAATGCCTCCTTCGTATTCATTGTTCGTGAGTATTGCCAGCTTGCAGTCTTCCCTCACATGGCAGTTTTCAATCAGCCCGTTGCTTGTGCCGGCAATAAAACCAACACCCCAAAAGGCTCTGACTTTAGCATCGCAGATTGTAAGGTTTCTCACAACTCCCGCACTATCCAAAGAGGCAACAAGACCACCCCCTCCATCGTTGAACATCCTGAATCCGGAAATGTTGTAGCCGTTTCCTTCTATTGTGCCGGAAAAATTCCATTGCATTTTCCAATTGCTATTGGTCGGATAACCATACTTATCATAGGAGACCGGAGCGGCAAAGCGGAAAGACCTTTTCTTCGTGTCTTCAACAATGGTCTGGTCGGGCATGTTGATGTCTTTCATCAGTTCAAGTCCCAAGTTTTTGTTAGGTCCGTCCGTTTCTGGCGTATTCGGGTCTTCAACCGATGTTGCATACAGCCATTTCAACATACCTTCGGCGGTGAACACACGATAACCTATGGCTTTCTTGCCGTCTTGCGTATCATATACGATTTCATAGTCGTCCGTGGAAACTTCCGGTTCATACTTTTCTTCTTCTTGTTTCGGGGGGTCTGAAGGGGAATCTGGCTCTTCCGTATTGTTGTTTGGGGGAATGACTTCCTTTTCACACGCCGTAAGGCCCAAGGTCAACACAAGGAAACAGATATATGAAACCGGGATGGATAGAATATTCTTTTTCATGTCTAAAACTGTTAAACGTGGTGATACTCCTTTGTTCTCGCTCTGTATATTAGAAAACTATTTTTCTTCCGTTTACGATGTAGGTGCCTTTGGGAAGATTGCCGTACAGGTCTTTCATGCGTACTTGCTTCCTCAACATAATTCCCTGCAGGTTATAGACGTTTACCACACTCTCTTCCGTGAGTCCTTCTATGCCGTCAGAGGTGTAGAACCTTTTCCATTCGTATGCATTCATATATGCATCCAAACTGCCGTCGGGTATGATCAGTTTGCAGTTCAGACAGTCTACCTGTTCAAAAACCTGCACGCCGCATACGGGTGGTTCCGTGGCGTGGCACACGATTGTCCCCAGTTTGGAACAATAAAGGAATGCCCGATATTTTATGCTGTCCATGCTATGGGGAAGTTCAAGTGAAGCCAACTCTTGGCAATACGCAAAGGCTTCTTCCCCGATTTCCGTTACCCCGTCTGGGATATTTATCGAGGTGAGTCCCTGACAATAGTAAAATGCACCTTTCCCAATCCTTCTCACGCTACTGGGCAGGCTGATGGAGGATAGCCGTCCGCAATTCCAAAACACATCATCTTCAAGAACTATTATGCCATCTTCTATAGAGACTGATGCCAAGCCAACGCAACTATAAAAAGCTCTTTTCCCCAGTTTCTTAACACTGCCGGGTATTTCGATAGAGGATAGTTCGTAACAACCATCGAATGCGTTATCCCCAATTGCCGTCACACTGTTGGGAATTTCAATTTCGGAAAGCGTGCCGCATCCATGGAATGCCATTCTGCCGATTGCGGTCACGCTGTTGGGGATGAAGGAGTTTCCGCATCCCGCCACCAATGTGTTTGTTTTGGTTTCTATTACAGCATTGCAGCCTTCTCTGGAGTCATATACGGGATTGTCCTTTGCCACAATGATCTCGTTCAATTCCATACATCTGGAAAACGCCATCTGCCCTATACTTGTCACGCTGTTGGGAATTTCAATGGAGGTGAGTGCGAGACAATCGTAGAACGCATTGTCCCCAATGCTTTTCAGACCATTGGACAGACGAACCGAAGAAAGGGAGTGGCAATAGCTGAACACTCCCGCCCCGATACTGGTGATGTGCTCGGGAATCTCAAACGACGCAAGCCCCTTGCAGCCACAGAACGTGTAGTTCCCGGTGTGGGTCATCGCATCCGAGAATTTAACAGAAGTCAGCTTTTCACATTCATAAAATACGTAATCTCCTATACTTGTCACACTGTTGGGAAATTCTATTGTGGAAAGGCTTTTGCAAAGTGCAAATGCCGACTTCCCGATGGTCGTCACGCTGTTGGGTATCTTGAGGGAAACAAGATTCTCGCATCCCTCAAAGGTTCCTTCCTTTATGCTCGTAATGCCATCCGGAATGGCAAACGTGGTCAGGGCGTTGCAGCCCTTGAATGCGTACTTACCGATGTAGTTGAGGCTTTTGGGGAACTTCACCGATGTGATGTTGCATCCTGCGAACGCATTGTCCATGACACTCGTAACCGTATAGGTAACATTGTCGTAGTAAACGGTTTCGGGAATTACGACCGGACCTTCATACGTAAAACCTCCCCATTTTCCATTGGTAATGGCAACCGTTTTTTCCGTTTCGGATGTGATTACGTAGAAGATGCCTTCCGAATAAAAGTCATAAGCATAAACCGCGCAGTTGCAGAGCAACATGAGCATTGCCGCCAACCATGTTCTGATTCTCATCCTTTTCATAATCTAAGCGTTTTAAATTGTTAACACTGCAAAAATATGTTTTTTATCCGATATGGCGGGCATAACGTGTGTTAAAATTTGTTATCCGGTCCACATCTGACGGCATTCCACCCTCCAGGGTACGCTGCGGGTGAGTCTTCCCCAAGTCGAGAAGAGGACGGGGGTGAGAAAAGAGCCTCCCCATTTGGTTGTGGGGAGGCTCTCTGTATCAGAGGGTGAGCGGAAAAGCCCGGAGCTTATCCGGCCAGTCCGCCGTCGTCGTCATCGTCACCGCCCGTGTCGGGCGTGGGAGTGGGGTCGGTTCCGCCGCTGTCATCGCCGCCCGTGCCGGGAGTCTCCGGCTCGGTGGGAGTGGTGGTGCCGCTGTCCGTTGCCGGCGGCAGAGGCGTTTCCTCGTCAGTTTTCTTGGTCAGGCCCATTCGTTGGTTGTACAGGGCGTTGATTTCATCGATTACGGCATTCAGTTCGGAGATGAAGCGGGCAGTGGCATCGGTGGGCTTTGCCACGCTTTCGCAGAAGGCCACGGTGGTGATGTAGTCATACAACTGGTCCATTTCCTTGCGCACTGTATCGCCGTCGGGCATCTTCTCTGCATTACGCTGGCTGGTACGCTGCGTGGTAAGCTGCTCATAACGGTTATTCAGCGCTTCCAGTTCATCCACAAAGCTTGTCAGCCCAAGTGTGGCCACATAAGGGGCGTTCTTTTCGCTCTTCAGGTCTCTTGTCATGCCGTCCAGCATCATTGTCTCCTGCTGGTTGGGCAAAGAATAGAACTTCTCATAGGGTTTGAGGTCCGGCCATAGAGCACGGGCAGCTGCGGCAACATTGGCAATGGTCACATTCTGTGCGTTGCGCACGTTGTCGATGATGTACAGCCCCAGAGCGTCGCGTTGTTTCTCCAGTTCTGCCATCTCGGGCGTTTCGGCCTGGGCATACGAGTGAGCCACCAGATTGCCCAGCATTTCGAGCAGCTGGTTATAACGCGTCATCGCTTCCTCCTCTATGCCCAAGGCAGCAAAGCCAATGGTGTCAATCCACCCCCCGGTACGGGTCATGAGGTTCAGATACTCGCGGTTGTTCAACTTGGTCAATCCCGGATTTTTTACTTTTATCAAATTTCTCATCACGTGTTTTTTTAAAAAAGTTACAGCCAAAACCTTTCGCGACCCCTCGCGGAGCGTTTTTTCAGCGTAGGAAGCCTTCGCGACCCCTCGCGGAGCATTTTTTCAGCGTAGGAAGCCTTCGCGACCCCTCGCGGAGCGTTTTTTCAGCGTGGGAAGCCTTCGCGACCCCTCGCGGAGCATTTTTTCAGCGTGGGAATCCTTCGCGACCCCTCGCGGAGCGTTTTTTCAGCGTGGAAGTCCTTCGCGACCCCTCGCGGAGCGTTTTTTCAGCGTGGGAAGCCTTCGCGACCCCTCGCGGAGCATTTTTTCAGCGTAGGAAATGATCCCTTTCCAAGGTTTCGGGCCTTAATCAAATCAAAGAACTCTCTCGGTGTGCCGCATTTCACTCCCCTGCTCCTGTAGGCAGGCATGGCGGTGGTTGATGACTGTTTTGCGTTTCCCCCGTCATGCCGACGTGCGGGGAAGCGTGCTATCCTAACTTTCCGATGCGAATTTAATTAAAAATTTCTAACAATCCTAAATCTCTAACATTCTTTAGGATAAAACAACTTTTTTTAGAAAACGGTTCTCAGAACACTTGCTTGTACCCTTTAAGTCATCCTGGCCATTTGCTTTGGGCTGTCGTGTTTTTTATATAACCCACCCAAGTTCAGCATGACTATCGGCTTTAGGCTATCGTGTTTTGTTATATAAAAGTCCCCCCCCAAGTCATCCTGAACTTGTTTCAGGATCTCACCGCGAGCCTATATTATAACAATAGATGAATTATTCACCGCGGACAGATGCTGAAACAAGTTCAGCATGACTATCGGCCATAGGCTGTCGTGTTTTGTTATATAGAAGCCCCCCCAAAAAAACAAAAGCCCCCCTAAAAAAAAAAACGCCATTTCCTGCAACAACTCCTCCGCAAGATACGTTATATGATTGAAAGCAGAAAACGACAGCACAAAGCACATGACAGCATACAGCACCATCATACAGGGATGCAGGAAAGACGCGCCGGGGGCGCAGGCCGAATTTTACGACCTGCACGCACAGCCGCTCTTCCTCACCGCACTCCGTCTGCTGAACGACGAGTACGAGGCCGAGGAGGCCGTGCAGGAGGTGATGCTGCATGTGCTCACCAGGAAGCATCTGCTCATTGACACACAGGCCGACATGGCACGGCGCATGAGGCGCATGGTGGTGAACCACTGCATAGACCGTCTGAGGAAACGCCGCGTAAGGTGGGAAGAGCTGGACGACAAGACGCCCCTCCCCCACGCCGAGGAGGCAGACCGCCTGCTCATCAGAGAGGAACAGAGCAGCCTGCTCAGGCTGGCCATCGGCTCGCTGCCCGACAGGTACCGCACCGTGCTGATGCTCTCCGTGGTGGAGGAAATGGACACCGACGAAATCAGCGCCCTGCTGCACATCACCCCCTCCAGCGTGCGATGCCAGCTGAGCCGCGCAAAACAACAACTGATAAAATGGTACAGGAAATGAACAACGGAAAGGACAACGGGCTGAAGGCACACATAGAGGCGTGCTACAGCCGGCACACACTGCCGCCCGGAAGCCGCGAGCGCTTCATGGCCCAGCTGCGCCAGCACCAGCGGAAGCAGCTCGGCCGCCGGCGCGCATGGTACGCGGCAGGCACCGCATCGCTGGTGGCCGCGTCGCTGCTCGCCGCCGCACTCATCCTCACCCCGCCCGAGCGGGAGCACACACCTGGGGAGATGGAAATCACCATGGCCGAGGTGAAGGGATACTACGCCTCGCTGTTCATGGAAGAGACCGAATTCATCTGCGACCTCATCAAGGACATGCCGCCCCAAACCCGGGAAGAACTGATGGAGGAGGTGGCACGCATAAACCAGTCGCCCGACTCCACCATCGACTTCATCATGAAAGAGGGAATGAGCGACGGCGAGAAGATTCTGTACGCCACACGCGTCTACAAGTCGCACCTGCACAGCCTGCAGCACATACGCGGCATCCTGAGCAGCCACAAGCAAGCCAATCTGACAAAACCACAAAAACAATAGCACCATCATGAAACGGATTCTCAAACAACTTTGCCTCTTGTGGATGGCACTGTGCCTTCCGGCCTCCACGCTGTGGGCAAGCTCGGCGCTGGCCGAAGCAAGCAGGAAGGGAACAATCACATTCGACAAGGTCAAGCCGGGCGCAACCATCAGTCTGAAAAACCAGTTCGGCAACATCGCCCTGCTGCCCTGGGACAAGAAAGAACTCCGGCTGGAGTTCGAACTCAAAGTCATGGCCAAGGAGAAGGCCCAGGCAGAAGAAATCCTCAAAGGCATGGACATAGTGAAGAGGAAGTTCTTGGAAATGGGAAGACTGCGTGTAGGCCCGAAGAGTCTCTACCAGACCAACACCGACCAGGCAAACGAGGCCTCCGTAGTCTACTCGCTGGAACTGCAGGGGGCGGACGGAGGCAGCAACGAGGAGAGAAAGATTGAGTCGACCTGGACCGTCTACATCCCCAAGGAGAAATTCGCGCTCATCGTCGCCAACCGCTTCGGCGGTGTCTACATCAAGGACAACGCCTACAAATCCATCTCGGCACACGTAAAATTCGGCGTTCTGCTATGCGGCAGCCTGCAGACGGACGAGCAGAAGTGTGAGCTGAAGGTGGAACACGGCAGCCTGACGCTCACAGACTGCAAGACGGCAAACGTGCAGGCGAAATTCAGCTCCGTTAAGATAGTCCGCTGCGCCAACCTGGCGCTCAACGTACAGCATCACGAGCTGGTGAGCATCGGCACCTGCACAGACCTCAACCTCAAGAGCGAATTCTGCGACGTCACCCTTGACCAGGCGCAGAATGCCACCGTCAGCCTCCAGCACTCCAAACTCAACGCCAAAGCCGTCAGCAACCTGAACGGTTCCCTGCACTACAGCGACATACGCATAAAGGAGGTGGCAGAAACCCTGAGCATACCGTCGGCAGAACACTCTGCAATAACCGCCAGCATCGTCAGCGCCAAGGACTTCAAGTCGGCCACCGCAAACGCCCAATTCGGTTTCATCAGCCTGCAAATCCCCAAGGAACTGGAAGCCACATGCCAGCTCGAAAACGAACACGGAGCAATCGTCATAGACAAGGGCTTCAAAACCCTCAACCACACTGCAAACGAAGAGATGTTCATCCAATCCTACACCGGCAGCATAGGCAAGGCGAACGCCTCGGCCCGGATCAAGCTCACCGGCGCACACAGCGTAATCTCATTAACGCATTAGTAAATATAGAAGTATTGAATTGGCTTCCCCAAAATGGGTGTAGAAATAACAAGAACCTCCCAAAGTCATCCTGACCATACCATAAATAATAAAAGATGTTTTCGATGAGCGAAGGCGAATAACTTGTTTCAGGATCTCACCGAGGGAAGGGGGTAAGTAAAGGCTCGCAGTGAGATGCTGAAACGAGTTCAGCATGACCGTCTTTTTGGGCTGTTATATAGAAGTGAACCCAGAGAAGAAGGAGAGAGCCGCGCGAACAGAATTTTAAAAGAAAAAGAAGAGATGTAATTGGATAAAAAAACAAAATCCGCACGACCTACTCCGGCGGGAAGAAGGAACAGACTTCTTCCCGCTGTTTTTTAGGCACTCTTTAGGGATGTTTTCCGAATTATTCCTAAATTTGCATAAAATATCACTGAATTATGCACATATCCACACTGATTCTCCGCATTTCCCTGGCCGCCCTTCTGCTGGCGGGCTCCCTGGCCGCAACGGCCGGGATAACAGGCATCCATTCGCACAACGACTACGAACAGCCGCGCCCCTTCTGGGGAGCATACGAGGCCGGAGCCGCCTCCATCGAGGCAGACATCTGGCTGGTCGACGGCAAACTGATGGTGGCGCACGACCGCAAGCAGGCCGACCCCGTCCGGCTGCTGCAGCGCATGTATCTGGACCCCATCAGGGACATGATGCGCAAGAACGGCGGTTCGGTGTATCCGGGCGGCAAGGGGCTGCAGCTGCTTGTAGACCTGAAGTCGGGCCCCGAAACCCTGGACGCCCTGGTTGCCCTGATACGGGACGGAAGGTATGCGGACTGCTTCAACGTAAAGGCCAATCCCGGCGCCGCGCAGATAGTCATCACCGGCGACAAGATTAAGAAGGAAAGGTTTACGGCCTATCCCGACTTCATCTTCTTTGACGGCCTGCCCCACGTGGAATACACGCCGGAGGAGCAGCAGAGAGTGGCGCTCATAAGCTCGCACTACGGCAAGTTCACCAAATGGAAGGGAGAAGGCCGCATGGACAAGGCCGAGCAGAAACGCATCCGCGCCGCTGTCAGGAAAGCGCACAGGATGGGCAGCAAGTTCCGTCTGTGGGCCTTCCCCGACAATAAGGAAGCATGGACAATGACACAGCGGCTGGGCATGGACTTCATCAACACGGACCATCCCGCCCAGGCGGCCCGCTTCCTGGACCGCAACGACAACTGGCTGTTCAAGGACGGACAGAGCGACTACCGCATTGTGCTCAGGAAGGACGCCTCGCCCTCTGAGAGGAAAGCGGCCGAGGAGCTGCAGTCCTACATCAGGCAGATCAGCGGTGCGGAACTTCCCATTACCGACAACGAGCAGGAAAAAGGCAAGAAGATTATTATCGGATTCGGCGAAAAGGCCGCTGCCGTCACAGGGCAGGAAGCCCCCGAGGCCGACTACGAAGGCTATACCTGCCGCACTGTGGGCAAGGACCTGCTCATCTACGGCGGTGCGCAGCGCGGCACCATGTACGGCGTGTTCGACTTTCTGGAGCAGGAGCTGGGCGTAAGATGGCTCACGCCCAAGTGCACCGTAGTGCCCAAGATGGAGCGGTATGCCCTGCCCGGCCTTGACCGGAGCGAGGAACCCGCCCTGGCGCTCAGATACGACGGCTACTTTGCCGTGGAACGCGAGCCGGTTTGGAGCGCGCACAACAAGGAGAACATGAAATGGAACCCCACGCAGAACGAATACGGCAACATAGAAGCCTACTGGAACGCGCATACCATGGGGCAGTTGCTTCCCTCAAAGGAATTCTTTGCGCAGCACCCCGAATACTTCAGCCTGCGCGACGGCAAGCGCATCCCCAACGGACAGCTCTGTCTGTCCAACCCCGAGGTGCTGGAGATATGCAAGACCCGCCTGGCCGATGTCATGCGCAAGCACAGACACTACCGCATCTACAGCCTGTCGCAGAACGACAACTTCTCCTTCTGCCAGTGCCCCGAGTGTACGGCCATTGCCGGGCAGTACGGCGGACAGTCCGGGCTGATGATATGGTTTGTCAATCAGGTGGCCGACGCCGTCAGGGACGAGTTCCCCGACAAGTTTGTGGGCACCTTTGCCTACCAGTACACCCGCCAGCCGCCCAAGGGCATAGCGCCCCGCAACAACGTGGTTATCCGCCTGTGCAGCATCGAATGTTGCTTTGCCCATCCCCTTACCGCCGGATGTCCGCAGAACCAGGCCTTCATGAAAGACATGGAACAATGGGCGGAGATTGCGCCCCACCTTTTCATCTGGGACTACATAGTGGACTATGCACAGTACATTTCGCCCTGGCCCAACTTCCAGGTGCTTGGCCCCAACATAGAGACCTTCCGCAAGCACAAGGCCATCGGCATCTACGAAGAGGCGCAGTACCAGTCGAACGGCGCGGAATTTGAGGAAATGAAAGCGTGGGTCACCACCAAACTGCTCTGGAACCCGCAGCTGAACACCGACTCGCTGGTGCAGGTATTCATTGAAGGGTACTACGGCAAGGCCGCCCCGTTGGTAATGGACTATTACCGCCTGTGCCAGTCGCTCATAAAGCCCGATGTCCACTTCGGCATCTATATCCGTGAGAACCACGAAATCTACAGCGACGAGTTTGTGGAGAAAGCCTTCGCCCTGCTCGACAAAGCCCTGCAGACCGCCGGGGACGAAGAGACGAAGAACCGCGTGGAGCGGGTGCGCATGCAGCCCCTGTATCTCTATTGCAAGCGCAACCGCGAGAAGTGCAAGCAGGACGGCAACTGGGACGAGCTGGTACGCCTGATGCGCAAGTACAACGCACGCCCCGAAGAAACCGTCGCGCTGGAAGACTTCATCAAGAAATTCTGACACTCCCCCCACTCATTTTGCCGTTGGCCCTCCTATACAGCGGAAGGCCAACGGCTCAAAATCCGAACTGCAGAAAGACACAAAAAAACTCCCGTCCGGGGTTTAGGAACACCCGGGGTTGTGTGTAGTATGGATGAAATCCCATAAGGACATGACAATGAAAAGACATTTCTGCATCTGGAGTACGGCACTCCTCCTCTCCCCCACCGCTACGGCCCAAACCGGAGCGGTCTACGACTCGGACACCACGGCCATTGCCGCACGGCGCTATGCCGCGGCCACACCCTGGGACATAACGGATACGGACAAGGACGTATTCGACACCTTTGAAGGGCTGGTAAGGACGATGGGTCTGGAGGAGGGCAAAACGGCCGACCTGTCCGATGAAGCGGAGATTGCCATGCCCGAACCCAGACTGGCATACGTAAACCTGACCGGGATAACGGACATCCCCACCAGCAAGCAAAGGCAGCTGCAGGCCTGGATGGAAGTGTACGACGGAGAGGGACGCTATTTCCGCAAGCGCCTGCTGGTGAAAGCCCAGGGCGGATACTCCATCCGTTTTCCCAAACGCAATTTTTCCGTCATATTCTGCAATGAAAATTGGGAAGAAGAGGACACGCCCGACTTCAGCATAGGGGACTGGGTAAGGCAGGACGGATTCCACTTTAAGGCTTTCTATACCGACTTCATGCGCGGCACAGGAGTAATAGGCTACAAATGGTACCGGCAGATGGTGGCGGACAGGCTGCCTTTCTGGGAGAGGGGCGGATACTATAACAAGAGCCGGGCCCTCTGCGTGCCCGACGGCTTTCCGTGCATTGTTTATCTGAACGGCAAGCTTCTGGGCGTATATGCCTGGCAGCTGAAAAAGCACCGCCGCAACATGAACATGAAAAAGGCCACGGCCGAACACGTGCATCTGGACGGCAACGTGAACGACCAGTATCTCTTTGACGGCAAGGTGAACTGGAAACAGTTTGAGGCGCGCAACCCCAAACAGCTGTACACCAGCAAGGGAGAACCATACGACGGCAACTACCCCTCTGAACTGATAGATGAGAAATGTAAGGGCTTTTACAACGCGGAGGATTCCGCCGAGGTGCGCGAGGGCAAGGAGCGTTCGGCGAAAGTAAAGCAGTACATCCTCAGGCTGAGCGGATACAAGAAGGAGCTGGCCGCATTTGAACGGGAAGGAGAGGAAACGCTGAAACGCGAGCTGGAGAAGCGGTTCGACATACAGAGCCTGCTGGACTATCAGGTGTTCTTCCGTGTGCTGATGAACGGAGACGGCACGCTGAAGAACTGGCAGTGGTTTACCTATGACGGCGTGAAATGGATGGTGGCGCCATACGACCTGGACCAGACTTTCGGCATCACGCTATACGGTTTCCCCCGTCCGGCCACGCACACGCTTTCCACCATTACAAGCGGGCCGTTCACTTTCATCAGCAAATATTACGCCCGGGAAGAGGCGGAGCGCTATGCCGAGCTGAGACAGAAGGGTGTGCTTTCGGAGGATGCGATACTACCCGTCATACACGACTGGTACGGACGAGTGGGCACGGACTGGTACGAAATGGAGAAAAGGCGCTGGCCGGAGAGTCCGTGCTACTGCGAGGCCGTCTGCAACGACGGCTGGAAGGTGTGCGACGACTGGTCTATATACAGCTCCACCCCTAATTATGACGAATACAGGACGTACCGGGCAGGCGACATCTGCGTACTGGACGGCAGGCTGTGGGAAGCCACCAAGCGCGTGACGGGGGTGTTCCCCTATGTGCGCAATTCGGACATAGACACACTGGAACGAATGGTGGCATGGATAAGCGAGCGTCTGAAAGTGCTTGATGAATATTATGGCTACGAACCGGGGCAAATGGCCGTGCAGCGTCCCGCTCCGGATACGGCCTCAGGAAAGGAGGAGGGAATATACACCATAGACGGAAAACGCATTCCGCAAAGGAGGAAGGGAATAAACATAGTGCGTTACGGCAACGGTGCTTCACGCGTGATTTACCAGAAATAAGCCTTTTAGAGCGTGATGTGTTCAGCCTGGACAGGATGCCCCAAGAACAGGGAGGCATTCTGGCTGAACGCATCGGCCTGCTCGGTAGTGAGAAAACGTGCCGTACCGCCACAGGTGATGCGGCTTTCCATTTCCGGATGACGGTTCAGATAGTCGGAAAGGCTGCGCGCCACATAGCCGCCCTGTGCCATAACCTTCACCGTAGAAGGCAGGAAACGGCGGATTTTGGTCAGCAGCAACGGATAATGCGTACAACCGAGCAGAAGCGTATCAATAAGAGGGTCGCGCCGCATCAGGTTGTCAAGATGGCGCTGTACAAAATAATCGGCTCCGGCGGAAAGATGTTCGTTGTTCTCCACCAAAGGCACCCACATGGGACACGCCTCGCCCGTTACTTGAAGATGGGGCCAGAACTTGGCTATCTCCATCTGATAAGTATGGCTGCGGATGGTTCCCTGTGTGGCCACAATGCCCACATGAGCCGTCTGTGACAAGTGGCCGATGCTCTCGGCAGTGGGGCGCACAACGCCCAAGACACGGCGGTGGGGGTCAATCAGGGGAAGGTCGTGCTGCTGGATGGTACGGAGCGCCTTGGCCGATGCGGTATTGCAGGCCAGGACAACCAGATGGCATCCCATGGAAAAGAGCCGGCCGACACACTGCCGCGTAAATTCGTAGACGCACTCAAAGGAACGGCTGCCGTATGGTGCGCGGGCATTGTCGCCAAGATACAGATAATCGTATCCGGGCATCAGACTCATGATTTCCCGAAGCACGGTAAGGCCGCCATAACCGGAATCAAAAACGCCGATGGGGCCGGGAAGGGAGGAAAGGTTATTGCTGAACGGGGGCATCGTTCTTCTGCGGTACTACGGGCTGCACGGGCACGACGGGCTGTGTGGGCTGCTGCACAGGAGCAGGCTTTATCTCAAGAGGAGCGTTAGAAGCCGGTGTCTGCTGGGCCGGAGCCAAGCCTAATTTCTGAAGAGCGATTGACGTAACATCCACACCCACTACAGGATTGACATAGGGGCAGGAATGGCCGTCAGTGTTAAGGATGAAACCATATCCCTGCTCAATGCCTATTTCCAGAATAACATGGTTGAGCTTTTTCTCCACCTCGGCCATTAGGTCCTTCTCGGCCTGTTCCAGGAGTTTGACCACCTGTACGCGGAAATTTACGCCATTGTCCATGAGGTGTTGCAGCTCGGCCTGGCGTTTCTGCATAATGGTCTGGGGAAAGTCTTTTTGTCCCTGCAGGAATTCCACGAACTTACGCTGAAAATCCTCCTCGCCACGCAAGGCTTCCTGCTCGTACTTCTGTTTCAGAAGGTCAAGGTCTTGCTGCGCCTTGGTGTATTCGGGCATCTGCTGCATTACTTCCTTATAGCTGAGGTAGCCAAACTGTATTTGAGCCATGACTGCAACGGGCAGTACCATGAGGACTATAGCAAAAAGACGTTTCATCATTGATATGGTTTTTATAAATAAGGGTGGTATTCGTACATGAAGACCGGTGTCCGGCACAGGCCTGCCGCCAGTACCGGATACCGATTCCTATAATGTCTTACTGTGCAGGGGCTGTAGCGGGAGCGGCTGCGGGAGTAGTCAAAGGAGTTGCGCTGGCGCCTACTTCCTTCTTGAGCTGATCAGTAATGTCAGTACTGAGGGCGCTGTTCACGAAGGGGATTGAACCCGTGCTCAGGTCTACAACATAAACGTAAGATCCGCTTTCGCCAATCTTCTTCACAGCGGCCATAACCTTCTCCTGAATGGCACCCATCTTTTCC
This sequence comes from Bacteroidaceae bacterium, assembly GCA_017935785.1. Taxonomy (GTDB): domain Bacteria; phylum Bacteroidota; class Bacteroidia; order Bacteroidales; family Bacteroidaceae; genus Physcousia. The sequence continues at coordinate 17,049 of JAGBGU010000027.1, read as the reverse complement.
AATCTTGCCTTCTCAAGAGTCTGCTGGTTGTCCTGGTAGCTCTGCTGCAGACGCTGGTACAGGTCGTTCAGTTCCTGCTCGCGGCGCTGGCGTACATTGTCAAGCAGATTGGCCTGCTCCTTCTGATATTCGTCACTCTTCTTCTGCAATTCATCCTGCATGAGCTTCATGTCAGCATCAAACTGTTCGGCCATCTTCTTGAGTTCATCCTGAGCAGTTACATACTCCTTCATGTTGGGGATGATGTCAGCGCTGTTAAAGTGTGCGAACTTCTGGGCAAAAATGCTCAGGGGAGCCATGAGCAATGCCATGATCAAAACTTTCTTTTTCATTTTTTGTTTGTTGTTTTATTTATTATTAATGTACTAATCAGTTATATCCCAACTTGGTCAGCACCTCGTTGCTGATGTCTATCTTGGGATTTGCAAAAATAATGCCTGCATCGCTTGCACGGTCCAGAATGAGCGAATATCCCTTCTGGTCGCTGATATCCTTCACGGCATTGTATATTTCTTCCTGAATAGGAGTCATCAGGCTCTCGCGCTTCTTATAAAGTTCGCCTTCGGGGCCGAAATACTTCTTTTTCAGTTCCGCGGCCTCTTTCTCCTTGGCCACAATGGCTTCCTCGCTCTTTGTTTTCTGCTCGTCACTCAGGAAAACGGCTTCGCTCTGGTAAGTCTTGTAAAGGGTCTGTGCCTCTTTGGTAAGCGCCTCCACCTCGGCCTGCCATTTACGGCTCACCTGGTTTAGCTGCTCGTTGGCACGCTCATATGCAGGGATGTGGGACAGGATGTATTCCATGTCTACGAGGGCAAATTTCTGTGCCTGCACCTGCATGGCCACTATGCCCAGCATCAATAATAACGCTCCTCTGAGCTTGCCCAGAAGGCTGTGTGTGTGTTGCATCTTGTTTGTCATAATCATTTGTTTTTTAGGTTTATGTTTTAGAATTCTTGTCCCAGGATAAAGTGGAAGTGGCTTCCGCTATATGTACGGTTGCCGAATACCTTGTCGAAACCGTAGGCCCAGTCGATACCCAACAGACCAACCATCGGCAGGAAGATACGCACACCGGCACCCACAGAACGCTTCAGGTCGAAGGGATTGAACTTCTTGACGCTATCCCAGGCATTTCCGCCTTCTGCAAAAGCCAAACCGTAAATATTGGTGCTGGCACCCAGCATAAAGGGATAACGCAATTCCACGGTAAAACGGTTGTATGCATAGCCCGAATAGCCGTTGGGAGTAAGCGAACCGTTGTCGTAACCACGGAGTCCGATGGTTTCTGTGGCATAGGTGCTGCTGTAACCGGACATTCCGTCTCCACCCATATAATATGTCTCGAAGGGAGAACGCTTGTGGCTGTTGTAAGAACCCAGGATTCCCATTTCCACTCGGGTCATCAGCACAAAGCACTTGTTATTGCCGGACAAAGCGGTGAAGGTACGTGCCTTAAGTTTCCACTTGTGATATTCAATCCAGCGGTACTTTTCCTGCAACTCCTGTCGGTAGGTGCTGCTCTGGTAATTGTTGGCCAAGTTGGCATAGTCCTTGTTGTCGAAAGCGCTGTAAGGAGGAGTGATAGAAGCGCTGAGCAGGAACTCTGAACCGCTACGGGGATAAATCTGATTGTCCGTACTGATACGGTTCAGTTGCACATTAAAGCTGATATTGTTACAATTACCATTGGAAATCAAGAAATACTGCCAGTCTTTAAGCATATACCGGGTATACGACAGGTCGGCGTTCAGAGTAAAGAAGTCGTCCGGCCAACGCAAACGCTTACCCCAACCCAGGCTGACACCAAGAATCTTCACGAACTTGTCTGGGTCGTAGTAATTCTCGTAATAGTTATTATAACCGTTGCTGCCGTATCCATAGAGGTAGCTGTTATAATAGTTGTTGTAATAGGCGCTGTTGTAATAATTGTCGCTCACGTCGGTCTGCTTGCTGAAGAATGCAGAGACACTGAGGGTATTGGGACGCTTTCCGCCAAACCACGGATTCATGTAGCTTACGCTGTACGACTGGTAATAACGGCCGTTTGTCTGTCCGCTGATGCTGAACGTCTCTCCATTTCCCTGGGGAAGTACTCCGCGGCGCAATCCGTCTCGGTTGAAAAGATTGGCCATGCAGAAATTGCTGAACTTGAGTCCGATCTTACCAATCACACCGGTTTGTCCGTAACCCAAAGAGAATTCCACCTGGTCATTGCTCTTGGAGGTAAGCCCCCAAGAAAGGTCTACTGTTCCGTTCACACGGTCGGGCTGCACATCATACTTGATACTTTCCGCGTCGAAATGGCCCAGAGATGCAATTTCTCGGTAAGAGCGTTCCAGAGCCGACTTGTTGAAGAGGTCGCCGGGCTTGTTTCGCAGCTCGCGACGTACCACATTCTCGTACACACGGTCGTTACCCGAAATGCGTACACGGCTGATGTGTGCCTGCTCGCCTTCAAAGATTCGCATCTCAAGGTCTATGCTGTCACCCACCACATTCACTTCCACCGGATTAAGCCGGTAGAACACATAACCGTTATTGAAATAGAGGTTGCCGATAGCGTCCTCGTCTGTATTAAGACGCTCGTCAAGGAGTTTCTGGTTGTATACATCGCCTTTCTTCAAACGAAGGATGGTGGCCAATGCGTCTGTAGGATACAATGAGTTACCCACCCATTCGATATTGCGGATGTAATACTTGCGGCCTTCTTCCACCTTCAAGTGTACGTTTACGGTATTCTCATCATAGGCATACACGCTGTCGTGCACTATCACGGCATCACGATAACCCAGTTCGGCATATTTGTTAATCAGGTTCTCCTTGGCTTCTTCATACTTGCTGTCCACAAACTTCTTGCTTCTGAACCAGCTGGCCATGGAACCCTTTTCGTGGATTTTCTTCAGAACGCCCGGACGGATAAGTCCGCCCTTGATTTTCTTTTCCGTAAGAGCCTCGTTTCCTTCAATGATAATCTTGTTAATCTTTACCTTGCTCTTCTTGTCCACATTTACATCCAGCACTATCTTGTCGGGGGCGCTGGCATCGTCACGGGAGATCACATCAATCTCGGCATTCTTGTATCCTTTCTCATCAAAATACTTCTTTGCCAGAATCTTGGCACGGTCAATCATGTTGGGCGTAAGCTGATTGTCCTTTACCAGACCCAGTTTCTCTTCCAAGTCTTCGCGCTCATTCTTCTTGACTCCGTTGTAATTGATTTCAGAGATTCTGGGACGTGCGGTCAACTGGATATGGAGGAATACAGAATCACTTCTGATACTGTCTGCGCTGATGGCCACATTGCTGAACAGACCGTTACGCCAATACCGTTTGATGGCTTGTGTTATTTCTTCGCCGGGAAGCGTGACAACCTGTCCTACAGAAAGACCGCTGAGACCTATGAGCAAGTCGTCGTCATAATTTGTCACGCCCTCCACCACTATGCCGCCAATGACATACTCTCGTGGCGTGCGGCTGTAATCAATGACGGGATTCAGCTCGCGGGTCTTAATCTGGGCAACCGCTTGCATGGTCAGCACCGCCATTATTATAATAAGGTATAATCGTCTCACGATTTTATTGTTGTTTCTATGTTTACATTTCGGTTGGAGCGGTTTCTACCTGTTCTCCTGTTTTGCCAAATCTTCTTTGACGGCTCTGATATTCCACAATGGCCTTGTGCAAATCCTCTTCGTGGAAAGCCGGCCAGAAAGTATCGCAGAAATAAAACTCGCTGTAGGCACACTGCCACAACAGATAGTTGCTGATGCGAAGTTCGCCACCGGTACGGATGAGGAGTTCGGGATCGGGCATAAAGTTGGTAAGCAGATGACTGCTCACATAATCCTCCGTTATTTCCTCGGGACGCAGTTTGCCCGCTATCGCCTGGCGAGCCATTTCCTTCATTGTCTGCGTTATCTCCCAACGGCTGCTATAGCTGAGTGCGGTAATGACAGTCATACGGGTGTTTCCGGCTGTGCGTTCCATACATTCCTGCACACGTTTGCGCACTCCGGCTGGCAAACGGTCCATTTCGCCAATCATTCTAAAGCGCACATTATTCTTCATGAAGATTTCATCCTCCAGCTTGGTTATCACCAGATTCATCAGCGCCTCTATCTCTTCTTCGGGACGGTCCCAGTTCTCCGTAGAGAAAGTATACAGGGTCAGGAACTTAACGCCCAAACGGGTACATTCCTCAGTGATTCGCTTCACCGTAGCCACGCCTTCCACATGACCGGCGGTACGGGGAAGTCCCTGCGCCTTGGCCCATCTGCCGTTACCATCCATGATAATGGCTATGTGCTCGGGCAGCCGCTCCATATCTATCTGTTCTCTGTAACTCATTTCGTTATATATTGTTTTTTAATTCTTGTCAGTCGTTATTACATTTCCGGTATTTCGGACACAAGTCATAGGTGACAAACACCATGGTAAAGGAATAGCAGTCCTTGTTCTTCAGTCCCACGCTTTTTATTCCATAGGGATGAATCAGCTGAGACATTTCCTTGCTTCCTGCATCCAGGGCATCGCTGGTGGTGAAACGCATGGTCCACTCCAGACCGATGTTCAGACGGGGCCTTACCTTATATTTCACACCCACTCCTACCGGCAGGTTAAGGGCGAATGCCGTTTCGGCACCTCCCGGAGCAAGCGTAAACCCCATTCCGGCCAACGCATAAGGGGTTATCCGGCTGTGGTTCTTATATGTATGTCCCATACCATATCCCCAGAAGTTCATTTCAAACTGTGCGCCCAGATCAATGACGTTGCGTTTAAAGCTTACATTCACCGCCTCGCCGCCGGCAGCAGTACCGCTGTTAGGGTCGCTGGGGATAAAATATCCGTCGCTCTTACCCGACAGATGCGCCACAGACAAGTTTCCTTTGAGTGCCATTCGGGGGTTGAACACCCGCCGCGCCACTATTCCGCCCATTCCGCTCAAATGGGCAAAGGGGGTACTGTTCACATCACCCAGATAGAAACTGGTTCCCAAGCTGCCGCCCAATTCCATCTCGTATTCCAAATCCTCGGCACCGACAGATAATGCGCCAAGAAAAAGGGAGAGCAGGATTAAGGCTGAACGAAGCCCAGTCGGTTGAGTCTTCCTCGCCATACTTGTCGGTTGGCAATTATCCAAATATAATGATTGGCGTCTACCGTTGCGGCCAACGGTCCCTCCACTCCCTTCAGTTCAAAGGGAAGATGAAGGTCCATGTCAGGCTTCCAGGTAATGCCATTGTCATTGCTCACATACAGGCAAGCCATTGACTCGCCTTCTTTATCAATTCGTCTGCCTCCAAATGTCATCAGGCGTCCGTCATAGGGGAAAAGCGTCTGGTCTTCCAGCAGCGGGAAGTAGTACTGATTGTCGTCAGAGCGGTTAAAGTACATCCACATAGCATCACCCTCTACCACATCAGAACGCCACATCTTAGACCACGCAAGGCCTTCTGCGGTTTCTGTTTCGTCCGAGGCTCCGGCCATATACAAGCGCTTGTTGCCGTTTCCCTGTACATAATCCACACTCAGCACATTACACTGGGGCAGATATGAATAATCCTCGTCCAGCCCTTCCTCCAGCCACTCAGCCGCATCGGCCGAACGGTATAGTTTCCCGTTCATGAGGGCATAGTAGAACTGTTCCGTTACCGCCACTAAAGACAAGCCTTCCTGCGGTGCGCCCAACGTCTCCCATGCCAGTCCGTCCTCGCTAGTATACAACTGACCCTGCCTTGATGTCAAATACAGCCTGTTCCGGTTCATACGCAAAGTGGGCAAATCCACATCGGCGGGCAGTGCCGTGCTGAGCTGTTCCCAACTGCCGGATTCGCCCAAACCGCTGCGGACCAACAGATCCACTCCGGCTTCTGTCCGGCCCAGCACCAGCAGTTTCCCATTCAATGCCACAGACTTCATTTCCGTCATTTTTTCCAGACCCGCAACAACCGAGTCTGAACAGTTCCAATACAACGAGTCCCCCTCCATCTGATGCACATTCAGTTTGACCGTATAGACGCGGTAAGTCTTGCCGTCAACCGCGGCTACAGAAAAGTGAAGAGGCTTGGAGAAGTTTATGCTGTCACTGGTCTTGTATGCTTTCCACAATGAATCTTCCACGGCGTCTGCCGGTCTGTACGAAAGCATGGAGCCATTGTAGCTGATTGTTGCTTGCAAATTGGTGATGATGGAATTGTAAGGCAGGGAGTCCCTGTTTTCTATAATCTGGTTCCTGTGGTCTATCGTCATCGGGAAGTAGCTTCCGTCTATTTTGATAGTGTATGTACTGTCAGAACCGTCGCTGGCCTTTGTGTGAATAATCCGCTTTACGGATTCCAAAGAAAAATCCACTATATAGCACTCGCTGCTCAACACCACTTCATCATCATCTTTCATGCAGGAAGAAAGCACAGCACAGCCAAGTACCAGAAGGCCGAAAATATATTTTTTCATTTGATTATGTTCGCGCATTTAATAGGTAATACTTTTTCATCTTGCAAAATTACGGTTATTATTTGACTTTATCGCATAATGGAGCCACTAAATGGGTGGGATTTAAGGAATTTTAGGGATAAAAGCGGGCAAAAACATCTTTTTCCTGCTTTTTTCTAAGATTTCGGGCGATAATGACATATCTTATTTGGGCCAAACTGTTCTTCGGTTTTCAGTACCGCACCGTGCAACGTAGCCGCAGGAATACCCCTTTCCAGACGCTGCGCGGCAATCTCCACCCTTGCCTCGTCCCACAGGCCGGCTTCAATGAAAGCATTGTGCAGCGCTGCACCGCCCTCTACCAGCAAGGACTGGACACCTGCCTGGTGCAAGTCGGCCAATATGGCGGCAATGTCGCCATTTTCATAAATGCGAGTAGGCACGCTTCCGTCTTTCAGATGAGACGTTGGCGGCAAAATGCCGTGGCGGTCAATAGTTACACGCAAGGGATGAGTGCCGGGCCAGTCCCGTGCCGTCAGTGTTGGATTGTCCCATAACGCCGTATGCGTGCCCACCATTATTGCCTGGTGACGGGTTCGCAAACGGTGCACCAGCATCCTGGTCAGGTCAGTGGAAAAAGCTACCGCCGTACCGTCCTGACGGGCTATAAAACCGTCTGAAGACTGCGCCCACTTCAAGGTTACCCACGGCCTGCACTTACTGTGGAAGGTTATGAACCGTTCATTCAGACGCAGGCATTCCTGTTCCAGTACCCCTACGTCCACCTGTATGCCGGCTTCGCGCATTTTCTTTACGCCCAATCCGTTCACTTTGGCAAAAGGGTCCATACACCCCACCACCACACGAGGAATGCGGCAGGAGACTATCAGGTCGGCACAAGGAGGCGTCTTGCCATAGTGTGCACAAGGTTCCAGGCTCACATAAAGGGTACTTTCCGCCAGAAGTTCCGGTTGGCGCACACTGCGGATTGCATTTACCTCGGCATGCGGGCCGCCACACTTCCGGTGGTAGCCTTCGCCTATAATACAGCCCTTATTCACGGCAACGGCCCCTACCATTGGATTAGGCGCAGCTCCCGCCTCGCCACATCGGGCCAGTTGGATACAGCGCCACATATAGCGTTCATCTTCTGCTGTCAGGTTTCTCATCTTTTTCTTTGCGTTTCCCAGCTTTTTGTTTCACTTTTTTCATAACTTTGCAGCATGAATCCCGTTCAAATACTACAACATATCTATCCTGCCGGAGAGGCCCGCGCCATCTACCGGATGGTGATGGAATTGCGTTTCGGACTGTCGCAGGCAGACATTCTGATGGGCAAAGATAAAGATTTATCGGCAGAAAACCTAACAGAACTGCAAAATATTATGCACCGCCTTGCCAACGGAGAACCCGTGCAATACATACTGGGGCTGGCAGAATTCTGCGGACACAAATTCCACGTAGAGCCCGGAGTGCTTGTCCCCAGACCGGAAACAGCCGAGCTGGTGAATGCTGTCAAATCCGAACCACCGGGATGTACTGTCCTTGATATCGGCACCGGTTCGGGATGCATTGCCGTTACGCTGGCATTGGCTGGCTACCGGGTTACCGCCATCGACATTTCCGAACAAGCACTTTCCATTGCCCGAAGGAATGCGGAGGATATGGATGCGGATATAGAATTTGTGCATGAAAATATTTTACATCCAAAAATCAAGGACATACAATGGGACATACTTGTGAGCAACCCTCCCTACATTTGCAGGAGCGAAGCAGAGGACATGCACCTCAACGTTTTGCAACACGAGCCCCATCTTGCACTTTTCGTCCCGGACGAAGACCCGCTTCTTTTCTATAAGGCCATAGCCGAATTCGGCAGAACTCACCTTTGCCCTGGCGGCCGCATTTACTTGGAAATCAACAGAAGATTCGGAAAGCAGATATGCAACCTGCTAAAAGACAAGGGATACCATAACATACGCCTGCTTGATGACCAGTTCCTGAACCCCCGTTTTATTATTTGCACCCTCCCCTTATGATGCTGTCCCGCAAAAGAAACACCGCACCTGTTTCATACGAACAGGCCCTGCAACGCCTCGCCTCACTATGCAGCCAAAGCGAACACTCATCGGCCGAAATTCGCCAAAAGGCCGCTTCATGGCTATTGTCGCCGGCCGATACCGACCGTCTTGTCGATTACCTTACGGATGAAAGGTATATCGATGACGAACGCTATTGCAAGGCATACGCCAACGACAAACTACGCTACAACCATTGGGGACGTTTCAAAATAAGACAAATGCTCCAGTTTCAAGGGCTCGCAAGCGAGCATATCCGTGCAGGCCTTGAGTCAATCAACGATGAAGAATACAAAAAAATCCTTACAGAAATCATCCTGTCTAAGATTAGAAGTCTAAAAGATACTGAACCCTACACACGCTATGCCAAAGTAATGCGCCATGCCACATCAAAAGGTTTTGAAAGCGATGCCATAGCAAAACTGTTATCCGAGTGTGGCGAAAACGCACAAAACGAGTGAAATTAATCGCTGGAAACGTAAAAATAGCCTCGTAATGGGAGTGCACTAAATCTTTTTTCGTATCTTTGCAAAGAAATACATTTTTCTAAATTTATATGGATATGAAAACTCTGGAAAACATTTTTGCAGCCAAATTACTGAACGTAAAGGCTATCAAGTTGCAACCCACCAACCCCTTTACCTGGGCAAGCGGTTGGAAGAGCCCTTTCTACTGCGACAACCGCAAGACACTCTCTTATGCCGATCTGCGTAGCTTTGTAAAGATTGAGCTGACACGCCTCATCCTGGAAAACTTCCCCGAGGCTGAAGCCGTTGCCGGAGTTGCCACAGGAGCCATTGCACAGGGTGCCCTGGTTGCAGATGCGCTGAACCTTCCTTTTGTATATGTACGCAGCAAGCCCAAGGACCACGGTCTGGAAAATCTGATTGAAGGCGAACTGAAACCCGGAATGAAGGTTGTGGTTGTAGAAGACCTCATCAGCACCGGCGGTAGCAGCCTTAAGGCCGTAGAGGCCATCCGCAAGAACGGATGCGAAGTTGTGGGTATGGTTGCAAGCTACACATACGGATTCGATGTGGCCAAGAAAGCCTTTGAAGACGCCAACGTTAAGCTGATCACTCTCACCAACTACGAAGCTGTGGTAAGCGAAGCCCTCAGCACCGGCTACATACAGTCTTCCGACGTGGAACTTCTGCACAGTTGGCGTAAGGACCCCGCAAATTGGGGAATTTAATTCTGCATAAACAAGACATTCAAAATGACAAAATACGAAAGCGACGTAAAGCTCATCTATGCGCCGCAGGATGCGGTATACGCCAAGCTGAGCGACCTCACTCATCTGTCCGTCATACGCGACAGAATTGACGGCCCCATGCTGGAGCAAAACATCATGGCTCACGCCGGAGACAAGGTAAAGCCGGAACAGATTGCCCAGTTAAAACAAATGCTGAAGAATACTGAATTCACCACCGACACCGTACAGCTTAACGGCACGCCACTGGGCAGCATTACCCTTCGCATCATAGAACGCGAAACGCCCAAATGCATCAAGTTTGCATTGGAAGGCGCACCCATTCAGGCCAACCTGTGGATTCAACTTCTGCCCCATGAGCAGGGAGCACTTCTGAAATGCACATTGGGCGCAGAGCTCAACTTCTTCATCAAGCAGATGATTGGGGACAAGGCCAAGAAGGGCGTCCAGGGACTGGCAGACATGCTGGCCATGATTCCCTATTAGTCTCACCTATACATTTTATATTTATTATAATAAGTGTCCATAATGAAACTGTGGCAAAAAAACTTCGAGATAAACAGTGAGATAGAACGTTTTACCGTGGGACGCGACCGCGAAATGGACCTCTATCTGGCACAGGACGATGTGTTGGGTTCCATGGCTCACATTACCATGCTGGAAAGCATCGGACTTCTTGAAAAGGAAGAACTGAAGCAGCTTTTGGCAGAACTGCGCCGCATCTATGCCGTCATACAGGAAGGCGGCTTCCGGATCGAGGACGGAATTGAGGACGTACACTCCCAAGTGGAGCTCATGCTCACACGCGCCCTGGGCGACATGGGCAAGAAAATCCATTCGGGCCGTAGCCGCAACGACCAGGTTCTCGTTGATCTGCGCCTTTTTACACGCCGCCAGCTGAAGACTGTCGTGGAAGACGTCATGGTCCTGTTCAGCGAGTTGCAAAAGCAAAGCGAGCAGTACAAGCATGTGCTCATGCCGGGATATACCCATCTGCAGGTGGCCATGCCCAGCAGCTTCGGCCTTTGGTTCGGAGCCTATGCCGAAAGTCTGGTAGACGACATGATGATGCTGCAGGCCGCCTATAGGCAGACCAACCGCAACCCCCTGGGAAGCGCGGCCGGATACGGAAGCAGTTTTCCGCTGAACCGCACCCTCACCACAAAGCTTCTGGGCTTTGACAGCATGGACTACAATGTGGTATACGCACAGATGGGACGCGGCAAGACTGAACGCAACGTGGCATACGCACTGGCCTCGGTTGCCGGTACAATAGCGAAACTGGCATTTGACGCCTGTATGTTCAGCAGCCAGAACTTTGCCTTTGTCAAGCTGCCCAACGAATGTACCACAGGTTCCAGCATCATGCCGCACAAGAAGAACCCCGACGTATTCGAACTGACACGTGCCAAGTGCAACAAACTGCAGGCGCTTCCCCAGCAGATCATGCTCATCATGAACAATCTGCCAAGCGGCTATTTCCGCGACCTGCAGATAATAAAGGAAGTATTCCTGCCTGCCTTCAAGGAACTGCGTGACTGCCTGCAGATGACCACCTACATCATCAGCCGTATCCATGTAAACGAACACATTCTGGAGGATTCGCGCTACGACCTCATGTTCAGTGTGGAGGAAGTAAACCGCAGAGCATCTTCAGGCACCCCCTTCCGCGACGCCTACAAACAGGTGGGGCTGGAAATCGAAGCCGGAGAGTACACCCCCGTCAAAGAAGTCAGCCATACCCACGAAGGCTCCATCGGTAATCTGTGTACCGAACGCATTGCCGCCCTTATGGAAGACGTGGTGAAGGATTTCCACTTCGAGCGTATGATCCAGGCAGAGCAGAGCCTCATCCAGGGAAAATGAAAAGAATTCTCAGCACACTCTGCCTTGCCCTGACGATGTGCCTGCCGGCCTGCGATTCCGCCGACAGCATCTTCAGCCGCCTGCCGGCCTACTTCGTAATGGAGAATGTGCTGCAGGCTCCGGTACTGTACACATCGCTCCAAAGCATGGGCGAGTTCTGCACCATCCGCGCCACAGGCAACAAATACGAATTTGCCAGCCCCACACAGAAGACACCTTCTTACGTGAACGCCACACAGCTGAGCAGCATGTCGGGGTTCTACATGGGCTTGAGCGGATTCGTGGTGGGGCTTCCCCACATCCCCGAGATGGGGCAGGACTACAGCCGTGTGGTATGCTACGACCTTTCCTGTCCCAACTGCTACCACAACTACAACGTAACCAAACGCATGACATTGCGTGAGGGCGGATATATTCACTGCGCATCATGCGACCGTACTTACAACCTCAACGACCTGGGGTTGATAACAGAAGGAGAAGCCGGAAAGCCCTTGTTCCGATACCGTGTGTCATACGCCGGACACACACTGGTCATCAATAACCGATAGGACGAAAAGGATAAAAAAACGTCCGTTTTCTTCTCTATTCCCAATTTTAATTGTATCTTTGCATCCGCAAACGGCTGCCCAGATGGTGGAATTGGTAGACACGAGGGACTTAAAATCCCTTGACCATTGCGGTCGTACGGGTTCGAGTCCCGTTCCGGGCACCAGAAAAAGGCTTGCAGAAAATAACTGCAAGCCTTTTCTATAACCATTAGCGGCTGGTTTTGGTTCCCGACGTATTCCGTGTTTTCTATCCGACATAAGCACATAAGAGAGAAGGGTGATAGTCCTTATGTCAATAAATAAATCAGCATAAAAACTGAACAAATACAGTAAGCTATCTTCTCGGGCTGGATAAGCTATCTTCTCAGGCCAACCAAGCTATCTCCTCAGCCCAAGTAAGCTATCTTACTTTTTTCTGCCATATTTTCCTGCTATTATGGCACGCCAATGACACTGACACGACGGATGGTTGCAGAGTTATTTTTTGAGTTGGGGAGTCCAAAATGAGAGTATTAATAATAATTCCTCGAATAGCTGTATTTCAGCCATTCGGAAATTTGTTATGTAGAAAATCCTACAAAGGTCATTCTGTCCATAACTTCATACAAATAAATAGAACAAAATTAAACAAGTTATTCGATTATTCGTTCATCGTTCTCCCCCCCACAACAACGTGCCATCCGCGGCCTGTCCTGCGGCATCCACGCTGATTTGTGTCGTGCGCGCGTTATTATATAATGTAATAGTGGCTTCTCCGTTTTCATCCAGCATCAGGTTGGGGTTCCAGTAGAGCGTGCGGCGGTAGTCCTTGATGCTATCGGGCGGTGTCTGCTTGCTGTAGTCGGGACTATAGTATTGCACAGGAGCGGAGAATCCGGGAAGGACAAACCGACGGGCTTTGTAGAACAAGCGTGTGCTGCCGTCCATGAAGGGGTAGATAACAATATCTACTGATGGAATGTTGGAAAGTTTGTATCTTTCATCTCCTTCCAGCCGAGGCTGGTAATCGGAGTAGACCACAATCTTGTCACGGCCTCCCCAGGTGCTGATTTCCAGCTTCTGTGAGGGGGACAACACATGATTCTTTTGCGCCACCCAGCCGCTGTGCTCGCTTCCTGATACCCAGACGGGCAGCGAGGCCAGGTTTTGCCTGAGATAGATGGAATCCGGATGGACAGTCAGTCCCCGGTGTAATCTCATGTTGGCATCCATTCCGTAACGTATGTTTATACGGTCGTCAAATGGCGGTGGCCCATCTAATGATTTGCCGTCTTCGTCTATCGTAGGTGTCATTATGCGGGTAAAGGGCCTCTCCAGCCCCATGTCGCCAACAATCATGTGGGCAATTGACTTCTCGTCATTGGGCAGCATGCCGGCGTCATAGGCCGCGTTGTAGGCATCGTATGCGTCCAGTACAAAAAGGGGTTGCGAGTCGTCAAACTGTCTCAGGCCATTGAATCTGCTGCGCACCTCTACTTCTCCCATCAGGTTTGTGCCGTCTGCCAACAGGCTGCGGCTCATGTTATTTTTATGATAGGAGTCCCTAAGGTGCTTCTGGTAGAAGTTATACGGTTTTACAAAGCGCGGATAAGGAAAGTTCATCGTAATATGGAACGACGAGGGGTTTTCCTTTATCCTTCTCCTTCTTTTCAGCGGTATCCGTTCCGTGAATTCCTCTTCGGTCTGGGTCAGAGAAAAATGTTTGTTCCTCTTCCACTTCTTCTTGTCCGTAGCATCAATGAAAAGTACGCATTCCCCATGATAGCGTGGCATGGTAAGAAAGAATTTCCCGTTCTTGGTTTCCTGGTCGTCCTTTGCATAGCGGTTGATGACGCCCGGTTGCACCATTTCCATCTGTACGATGGCTTCGTTTTTGGGATTGCCGGACAGGATGAAACCGGAAGCGTCAGCGTCAACTTCCAGAAACTCCTTTTCTTCCTTCTCATATCCTATCGTTTCAGGTTCAGGCATCTTAAGCGGGGCATCTGCCAGTGTTTGTATTCTTCTTTTTTGGATTTCTGTAGCAGTAGGGGTACGTCCGTGTTCGTCCCTGAAGAATTCCTGTTTGTAATGTTTCCATTCGCTTGTCTTGTACACCATTCCTTCGAGCATCTGTGTCTTTTCTACGGGGTGTTTTTCCTTCCACATGCCTGGCAGTGCCATCTGTTGCCAGTCGAACCTTCGCCATCCCTGTGTCATCATGAGCAGGTCCAACGCTTCCCTTCTGATGGAATCGTCCTCTTCAAAAAACCAGCCGGGATTCGGGATGAAACCTTTCACCTCGCTTGCCAGAAGCATTTCTGTAAGAATGGAACCGTTGTCAAAAGTCTTGTCGGCATGCAGTTCGTCCCTGACCGCAATTGAAATCCGTTCCCATTTTCCGGCCTTAGTGGTGTCAGTCGCCATAATGCCCAATTCTATTTTCTGGTAGGGGGCGAATTCTGCCTGTGTACCGCTGATTTTCAGTGAGGGCTGGCTGAGATCCTGCTTTCTGACAAAGAACAGACGGTCTGCCCACACTTTGCCTTCTGTATCGAAGACACTGACCTGATGCACTCCGGCCGGCAGATTGCGGTGCGGAATGCTAAAGGTGCACGTTCTTCCGTTGAGCGGACGGAAATATTCCAGACACCCTTCGTGCATGACGGTAATGGCCATGCTGTCAGGGACAAGGTCTGCTGTCATTTGCAGATTGATGACAGATGTGGAGTCCGCCTCATGCAGCAATTGCAGTGCCACGCCCATATCTTCTGGTTTGGGCAAGTCTGCTTTAATGTTTTTTCCGTCGAGCGTTCTGAACTGGACCTGTTGCCTCTTCCCCTGCTGTGGGGTGAATGTAAAGACTCCCCTTCCCCTGTTTGTCACAGGAACGGAATCGTTGCCTATGTAAAGAAGACCTTCCGTCCACTGCCCGTCGTCCCAAGCGGCTTCAAAGGCAACTCTGCAGGGAATGCCTGCCACAAGGTTACCGCCTTCGGGAAAGAACGATATTGCCAGTTTGCGCTTGTCCGGATCTTTCCTGAAATACCGTCGCATGGTGCGGAGCGTCATTTTATGTTCAAACGAACCTTCCTTTGCCGGCTTGTCATATACGGGAAACACCCTGCTGTACAACTTCTCGTAATCCCGATAAAAGTTGCTCCTCAGCCATTTGCTCAGAAACCATCTTTTGGCATATCTGGAATGCGGATGATGCTCAAACTCTCCCCAATTGAGCTGCCACCGTGTGTATGCCCTCAGTTCATAGAATCCGCTGTATTGGATGGGCTTGTCAAGGGAAAAGAAGCCGTTACCCCGTCCGTTGTGCATCTCAATGAGTTTGCGTTCCACCAGATACCCGTCGTTGTTTAGCAGTTCCACATACAGCACCTTGCTTAACCGCGAGGGAGCGCCATAGTCCGTGCTTCTTGTATAGGCGGCAAACCAGATGGTGTCGCCCTGGAAGTAACAGGTGTTGTCCATGTGGACGAAAATTTTCTCCTGCGGCGTATTGTTTCCGAAGGTGTACAGTCTGTCTCTCAGCTGCGTAAGGCTTGCGGCAGCAACGGCGCATGTGTCCGGTGCGGGACGCATCAGTTTCTTTACTTCCACGGAAGTACTGTGTCCAAAGGCTATCCGTTCTTCCTCCATGGTGCGTTGTATGATGCCGGAGTTTGCCCAGAGCGTAGAGTCGAATCCAGCCTCGTCAATGGCTTGCGCCATGTTCTCTCCCATTTCCTTCCTGTCTTTTTTTTCGGGCAGACTTACCATATTGTTCACATTGAACAGTACGGACTTGCCCAGAAAATCTTCCCCTTCAATCTTATATTGTATGGCCTGGATTTCGGCAAACCCCTTGTCATATCTATAGTCTATGCAGAAGTTCCCCATAACATTAATGGCATCCATCATTTCGCGGTCGCGCACGAGAATCTGCATGGGAGGGGTATGGCCGACATACCGTATAACGTCATAGGTTCCGGCATCCACATAGAGAGTACATTCAAAAACTCTTCGGTCGCCAATCAGACGCTTGCGTTTCAGGTGAATGATGTATGTGGTATGCCCGCTGCTGTCCGTATACTGCTCGTGTGTGGCATCGTAGAACCGCTTGTAGTTCCTTCCGTCCAAAGGAGCATCTATGTCCGTCCAGAAAAGGGCGTCTTTCATCATGGGACCCAGTTCCAGCATATGATGCAGGTTTGCTTGGCTCAACGAGGCCTTCGTGTCTGTATAGTCATCCAGTTTCATACGCCGGCCGCCCAAGATGGAAAGGTTGCGCAGGCATACCGCGGACTTTGCTGCAATGAATGCTTCCAGCAGTTCGTGCCTATCTTTGATTTTTGCCGTGGTACGGCAGAAATACTGCGACTCTTCTTTCTTCCCTTTTTTGTACATGTCCTTCATCCGCTTTGCCACCCTGTCCAGTATACTGCCGGATGTCCTTACTGTCACTTCCCCCAATTGTGTGGAAACGGGTGTCAGGCAAATTTCATCCTTCACTTCTGCTGCTATTATCCTTATGGTTTCATAACCGATACAGGATATCCGCAACGTGTCACGGAGGTGAGCCTGAATACTGAAATGTCCGTCTTCGTTGCCCAGTGTGGTATGTTCCGGCGAAATGAATATTTGGGCAAAAGGAACGGATTCCTGAGATTTTGCATCCACAACTTTAGAACTGATGCTAATATCCTGTGCAAGTGCCTGTAAACAGCAGCAGGCCAGCAGCATTGTCAAAGTGAAAAGAATCTTCCTCATAAGGCTGTTTTTTATGGTAATTCCAAAATTTATGGCACAAATATAATAGTTTAGTTTTAAAAAATCATGGGGAAATTCCCTATTCTTTTGAGGGAATTCCCTATTTCCTGATATTTTTCTTAAAAAAGGGCAGAATTATCCATGTTTTAACGCAAATCGGTCATTAGCGTTA
>JAGBGU010000026.1 GCA_017935785.1 Bacteroidaceae bacterium | reverse complement strand
CCTGAACTTGTTTCAGGATCTGTCCGCGGAGAAGGACAAGATAAGGCTCGCTGCCAGATGCTGAAACAAGTTCAGCATGACATTTGGAGGCATTTGTTATTTATACCCCCATTTTGGAAAAGCCAATTCAATACTTATGTCAATCATTATGTCATCCTGACCATACCTTAATATAATTAAAGATGTTTTCGATGAGCGAAGGCGAATAACTTGCTTAACTTTGTTCAATTTTCTCACGCTCGGCATAGCCCGAGCAAGCGAGAAAAACAAACCTTTTTTAGCCGATGAAAAGGGCGGAAATAGTCTCCTGTCAGTTTTTGTCAGTTTAAAGACATTCTTTTATTTTGCAGGCATTCCTTTTTTTAATAGTTTTGCACCATGTAAAGCAAAGCACAGCCATGAACAAAAGGAATATCATACGCCTGATTCTTATTTCCGTGCTGATGGCATGTACCGGGCACAACGCATTTGAAAGAAGCCTGTCCGTGGCAGACAGCCTGATGCATGAACAGCCCGATTCGGCATACCGTCTGCTCTGCGCCATGGAGCAGGATGCGGCCCGTATGCCCGAAGCCCTGCAAATGCGCCGCCTGCTCCTGCTCTCCAATGCGCAGAACAAGGCCTACAAGTCCTTTGCATCGGACAGCATCGGAACACTTCTTACTGAATATTACGACCGTAACGGAAAGGCCAATGAGCGCATGCTGGCATATTATATAAAAGGTTGCACCTATCGCGATTTGGGTGACCAACCGGCTGCTCTCAACTGTTTCAACCAGGCCATAGACGCAGCGGACACGTCTCTGGCCGACTGTGACTTCCGCCAGCTCTGCATTGTCCACGCACAGATTGCCGGCATATTCAGAAAACGCGGACTGCCGGACGAGGCTTTGCTGGCCTATGAAAAGGCGGAGCAATTCGCCCTTATGAGCAAGGATACGCTGAGTCTGCTGAACATTGCCGCCAACAAGTCGAACGTTATGCTCAACAAAGGACTGATTGACGAGGCGCTGGCCATAAAAGAAAAGATCGCCGCCCTGTATCTTGAAAAAGGCTATCCGCAAAAAGCGGCACAGACCAGGGTACAGCTGATCAAATGGTATGCCAGAAAGGGCGATTTCTCCAAAGCCCGAGCCGCCATGGACAATTATGAGGCGCATTCCGGCCATTTTACTGCGGACGGCCATGTCAAAGCCGGAAAAGAAGACTATTACCACATCAAGGGCACCTTCTATCTGGAAAAAGGCGATACGGATTCTGCTGCACATTATTTCCGCTTGCTCCGGCAAAAGGGCAAAACCCTGAACAACCAATACCTGGCTTCGTGGGGACTGACCCGGCTCTATCGCAAGTTGCAAGACAACGACTCACTGGCAAAGTACGCCCTCGGCACCTTCCTGCTCAGCGACTCCCTGTTCAACCAACAGGCCGCGCAGAATATGCAGAACGCACAGGCCATGTACAACTATGCACGCCATCAGGAGACCGCCCACCGGAAAGAGCAGGAAGCCCGGACGGCAAGGCTTCACCTCCGCTACGGCATGGCCACCGGCACGCTTTGCGCCATAGTCCTGCTGATGCTGATACTGAGCCTGCGCAAACGGGCAAAGCAGAAGGAGCGGGAGGCAAACATGCTTAAAGTGGAACTGCGCGGCACCATCTGCGCCCTGCAGAATGCAAAAGAGGAACTGGAAAAACTGGCCTTGGAAAAGTTGGAGACAGAAAAGCCACAGCCGGAACCGGCAATCGAGCAAAAAAGCCTATCCATAAAAGAGATGCAGGAAACCATATCCAGGCTGGAAGCCAAATTCAACGCCCAATACAAAGGAATGGAACTGGACAACGCCCCCATCATAAAACGGCTGAAAAGAAGCCGCACCAACCCCTTCATGTATCCTATAGAGAAGACCGACTGGGAAGAACTGCGCACGGCAATAGAGGAACGCTACCCCGCATTCTACATGCACATGCACAACGGGAAAAGGATAAACGACACGGAGTATCAGGTGTGCCTGCTTGTAAAGGCCGGCTTCACACCCTCTGACATTGACATTCTGCTTGGACGCAACGAATATGCCGCCACCACCCGGAAACGCCTGCTGAAAAAGATTTTCGACAAGGAAGGCAGCGGAAAGGATTTCGACAAAATGGTACAGGAACTTACCTGAAAGGACAGCACACAGAACAAGAACATAACATAAACACCACACATTATGAGAAAGAGTAATTATCTTATGGGCATCATTGCCGCAACCGCTTTGTTTGCCTGCAGCGAAGTGGAACTGACAGACATTCGCGAGAAAACAGAAGAAAACGTAAAGGAGATTGAAACCGTAGAGGATGACCTTAGAGCAAAGGAGGAAGACATCTTCAATGCAGAGTATACAACGAGAAAAGACATCGTACTGGACACACAAAATAATACAATCCACAACCGGTTCAACGATTTCTCATGGAACACCTTCTCTAAAATATTCAGCAATAAAGAAGATGCGAACCTATTGTTTTCGCCCCTAAGTCTTAATCAGAACATTATGATGTTGAGCAACGGACTAAAGGGTGAGACAAGAGAAGAAATTCTAAAGGCATTCGGCATCTCCGATTTCAGTCTGGAAGAAATCAATTCCTATATTCTCCAACTCAATGAAGGACTGAATGGTGCAGACTCCCGAACAAAGTACCGCACAAACAATGCCATCTGGCATGCCAATTCCATGAGCGTGCAGCAGGAGTTCAAGGAAAACATCTCCGAAGTTTATGAAACGGATATATTCCCGGCTATGATGAACAATCAGACACTGGACTCCATCAACGCATGGGCCAACGAGAAGACGTTCGGACGCATAAAGAATATGGTTAAGAATTTGGGACCAAACACAGTGGCTATCATGATGAATACCGTATATTTCAGAGGACTATGGACAGAAGAGTTGCCGGACAAGCAAATCAATGACGGAGAGTTTATCAACGAAAACGGAGAAACGGAACAGACCAGAATGGTATGGTATCCCAAATATGCACTGTATGCTGAAGGTAACACATACCAAACCACCGTTCGCCATTTCGGAAACGAAGCCTTTGCCATGGATTTCATTCTTCCTAAAGAAGGCGTAAGTGCCTTTGATGCCTTGATTGAATTCATGACGACAAAGGGATATGGTTCCGAGTACAAGCAAGTTCACTTGAAATTCCCCATCTTTGAAGCCGTATCAGAAATGAACCTGAATGAGTTGCTTCAAAGTTTGGGCATCAACAGACTTTTTAGCTGTACATCCCCTGAAGAAATATGTTTGTTCGACAGCCCTGTATTCGTTTCTTCCGTCATTCAGAAAACAAGCATCTCTGTGGATGAAAAAGGAACTGAGGCTGCAGCCTGCACGCAAATATCGTTTGATGTAACCTATAACGGTGAAGAACAGAAACCGAAAATTGTGGAAATGGTTCTGAACCGTCCCTTCTTCTACACCATCCGAGAAACAAGCACCAACACACCCCTGTTCATCGGCTATCAGGGAAGCGTAAAGTAGGAAATCTAAATGCCGCAGGGGGAGGATTTTCCGTGCTCCCCCTGCTAAAACAAAACTCTTTATAATTTGGCTTTTCAGAGCAGATATACTGCATGTGCCGATGCAGATATACTGCAACGGCTGTAGAAGATATCTTAAACCGGCAACGCAGTACTACTGCTGTGAAATATGAGATTTGACACATGAACATAAGTATTGAATTGGCTTTTCCAAAATGGGGGAATAAATAACAAATGCCTCCAAATGTCATGCTGAACTTGTTTCAGCATCTGGCAGCGAGCCTTATCTTGTCCTTCTCCGCGGACAGATCCTGAAACAAGTTCAGGATGACCATCTACTCTGGGCTATCGTCATTTGTTATAT